>JBDLJY010000485.1:0-4361 GCA_039714115.1 Pseudomonadota bacterium
TTCGTTATTCCGCCGTGACGGTCAAGATAGCTATAGATGAGTTTAATAGCCTGAGCATGACCTACTACTTCTTCGTGATCTTTAAGTGGTTTCCCTGAAATAGTTAATCCTTCTTCGATAACAAAAGCGGTTTCAGCTAAAGAAAGTGTATTTCCCTCAATAGTCGTCGATGTATGCGTCCAAAGATTGCGTAGCTGGTCCATCAATGACTGCTTTAAGTCGGAATCAAGGTTCTGCAAAAAACTAAATATTTTCATGTTGAAATACCCTGGGAATCCAAAATTGATTTTGGGCGAATTGCGCTGGAACTGAGTACAACGGATTAGCGGAATCAACGGATTTTATCGTGGGAACGCCGGCGCGTGGGAACGATTTTTTGAAAAAGCTTGTCCCGAAGAACTGAGGGATCTGATTTTTAAGCCGGTGTCGCTATCAAAAAAATCATATTTTTTGAAAAAATAGGATTTTTAAGCCAGTGTCGCTATCAAGCAAGTTAGCTTCATCCTTACGATTTATCTATATTTCCAGTCTTATTCCACGGTAATCACCACGTTTCATGCTATAGGCTATTAGTATCACTTTTAATGGTTCAAAAACAAAAAGTATAAGCCACCAAAGAACCTCTGGCTGTTTATTCAAAAAAAACATGCATATCGTAAAAGGAATATACCAAAATGGCTCCAACCAGTTACCGATTCTAAACACGTTACAGAAAAGAAAGAAACTAAGACCAACATATAGTGGCAATAGAAATAACCATCCATCTTGAAATATGGGGTGTAACAACCAAGTCACAAGAATCAAGCAACCAATAAACCCTATATCAATCAGATTTAGTCTAAACCCTGGTTCCTTCTGAATTTTGGTTGTGAGAAAACGTGTCCGTTTCATCAAATATTCGCCTTTTCATCCAGCAATTGTCCAGTAGAGTCAAAACGCAATACTGTCTGCCCAAATTTTCCACCATAATTACGTATTGCAAGATCATTGGCGGTGATTATAATTCCGGTTTCATCTTTGACCACGTCGGTAATGAACAAGTACTTAGTGATGCTTTGCATATCGCGGTAAACCTGACTCCCACTTGCTAGTTCTGTATATTTTCTTGGTGGCGTTGAATACAATTGCACATTCCATTTTCTTTTAGAAAATGCATTGTACAAGTAGGTATTCACGCCATTGGAGGTTTGTTCTAAGATATAAAATGTAAACGGATTAATACTGCTTGGGATTGAGTAATCACAATTCAGCTCCAAGCACACTCGTCCGTGAAGAAATATCTTAAAAGCTACATAGGAAAAAAATAATACCAAATAAACCACACTAATTAATGGCACCGAGTAGATATAAATTAACCCAGCAAAGCTCAAGGTTAAACACCACAAAAATAAGTCTATAAAAAATACTGCATCCATGCAGAAACGGGTATTCCGCCATGGCCAGATTAATCCGATACCAAAGGTATTGCTCCAATCGAGAAATATATGTAACAACATCCCACACAGGGCCATTAAAAATACCAGTAACGGATTTTGTACGATGGAAAACAAGGGTAATGTAAACAAACATGCAATTACCGGAGCCATTAATAATGAATGTGTGGGTCCCTGGTGGTTTTTCAAATAAGCACGCTTGCCAAAAATCATAAAGAATACATCCAAATCAGGAATCACGCTACCTACTAAAAAAACCATACCTGCAATCTCGTTTCCCGTAGCTACCAAGGTCGCCATGGCAATTCCACCTATTGCAGTATGATGTATTATGTCCACTTTTTTCTCCTGTGCTGTTTCTGCCCGGATGATGCTAATATGTTGGAGTCCAAAATTTATTTTGGACGAGCCGGAAAGTTAAGCCCCCAAAAGAAGTCATGGGAGACCAATACCCATGATGTTGTAAGCGCCGTCCCGACGTAAGGAGGGATCTTAGGTAAAAATTAACCTGACAGGTTTTTGACACCTGTCAGGTTTGTCTTAACTTAATGGCATTGAGGTTGCAAACCTGCTCAGGCAGAAAAAATATGATTTTTAGCACAATGCCAAAACATCAGTACAAGGATTGACGAAATAAGGGGATTGGTGTGTGGGTTATTTGTAGTCTGTCCGTTTTGGTTTGAGATGGGAGTGCTCAGTTCAATGCCAGTATGATAAACCCCTTAAAATAAGACCTGCTGGGAGACCCATACCCAGCAGGTCGTTGATAACTAAACGAAAAATTAACATGCTGGGTATTAGTCTCCCCGCAGGTTTGTCTTGATCCCTCCTTGCGTCGGGACAGGCTTAATGGCATTGATTGTGCAACAGGGCGGGAACACATTTCAAGGGTATTACTGACAATATTATAGGTTGCAATAATATCGTGAGAGTCCTCGTGACGATGTTTAAGGGGACGATTTTTAAACACAATATCCTCAGCTTCTTCAGGCTCAAATTCTGTGCCTTCTATATAATTAGAAAAATAAGCATCAAAAAAAGCGATATTTCGCAAAATGGTTGGCGTTTCAGTTAATTGACGTATCGGTAACACCGTGGAACGCAGAGCGGCATGAAGGGACATAAAACGTTCTAATCGCTCAGAATCATAAGGTAATCCTTGGGCGCGGGCGCGTGCTGAGGCTGTCTTTAAAACGTCGTTTGAACGGGTACCAAGAATAGCACCAATCATTTCATCTAATTGATCATATTCTGGTTTCATCTCAATCGAAGCGGCGAGCGTTTTAGCATTTTCTCTCAAGCGATTGAGTTCTGCTTCGCCCTGAATACGACAAAGCGTCTCCAACCGCTGTTCTACCGCTGCACTATCCACCGTTTTACGAACACCGCTTCGCTGTCGGCTCATCTGAAGATTTTCAAGCAGAGTACGTTCAGATAGCAATTCTATTGACAACTATTTACATGTCCACTCGAAGTGGACAATTCAACAGTGTGAATAAGGGAACTATCAGCCCTTTATCCACTCGCCTCCCATGCGGTGCATGGGGCCAGCTCATGGTAACATAATCCCTTGAGTTCTCAAGTTACTTAGAACTTGAGCCCGTTTTTTTGATGTGGAAGGCTAACCACCACAAGTGTGTCTATTAATTTACATTATTATAAAAATAATGTAAAGTTTTTTTGGCCTGTTCTTATGTTAATTTTCAAACATTGATCGTACAGCCTATACATGTACTATATCATCTTGGGCGGGCGCTCGTCCAAAATAAATTTTGGACTCCAACATATCTCAACTTGATTTTATAAACCAGATAGCAATTTCATAGACAAATATGGACCTGTCCACGTAATGAGGCGGACATTTCACACACCTGTGTATCAGCCTTTATCCAGTCGCCTAATGATGGCTCAGGTTACTTTTTCGCCGCCACCGCCCCGCAAGCGTTTTCCAAACCATAAATCTGACTCACATTGAGTCCCAACGTTAAACGTGGCCAAGAGTCGCGCTTGAAAACGCTGCATGTAATATACAATGTTTTGTCGCATTGCACATGGATAAAGGGCTCGCAAGGGGGTGTATTTTTTTAGTTATGTTGACAGGGGGTTTTGGTTAAAAAGCCGATTTATATGATTTATACAAAAGTTGACAAAAAGTTTGCTTGTTTTTTAATGTGTGATATAATTGTCGATGCGTTACTTTTAAATAACAATACAAAAAGAGGTGGCATCATGGAAACACGACCATTAACGCGCCATGAAATAAAGATGGTTTTATCTCAAGCTGATAAACCACGCGATAAAGCCTTGTTAGTATTGGGTTTTAACAGCGGGTATAGAATCAGTGAGTTGTTGTCATTGCATATCGCGGACGTATTCACTCCTAGAAAAAACGGGTGGCAGGTGCGTGATGTAATCACTGTAGAAAAGGACAAAATGAAGGGTAAACGACGCGCTCGCTCAATCCGGTTGAATTCGGATGCCAAGCGCGTCTTGATGGATTATGCAATGGGACACATCAATACGATGCATGCAAGGATAGTGCCAGTTTAAAGTTGTGAAGTGAATTAGAAGGGGTTTTGAAGTTGTTTTGAATGGATTTTGAAGGCAGTGTAGTACCATTGTTTTGAGATTAAATGCCGCTGTAGAAGCTATCATGCTTCCTTGGGAAGCCAAATTAAGTATAGAGAAGCTAGGATTGGTTTTAGCAGATAAAACTAGGCAGGACGTGCGATTTTAGCACACGGGCTCAAAATATTTTATTTTGGGCAAAGAAAAGCCGACGCATTAATGGGTAATAGTGCCCGCGCCGGCAATTAATTTAACAATTATAGGCATAGCTAAATAACCTATGTATTACATGGTATTAGGTGCCGCGTGTCAAGAAGAATTTAACGATTCGACTTGATGGGAAGTATTTTATCACCGAAC
>JBDLJY010000486.1:0-4352 GCA_039714115.1 Pseudomonadota bacterium
TTCTCGAAACTCAAATGATGGTTTCGGGAAATCCGCTCCGCTCCATTCCCGAAACAACTGAATAAAATCAATATTTTAAGCTTAACTTAATGGCATTGATGTATAGGGGACGTGGTAGTGGCAAAGGCAATCAACTGAATCGAGAAATTGAACTGATTATCCCGCAAGTATTCGTGGCTCCCCCCGGCGGTAGTACGAAAGCTATTAAGGCGTCCCAGATATCCAATTTATTTGCAACACTGATGTTGATGCGAATGAGCATTTTGACGCGCCTGTTTGGTGCCTCTAAATTATTTGGTCAATCCGTATCCTGCATACCCATTTCGGGTAGCTTAGTTGAAGGTGCAGCGCAATCGACAATGGATGATATTTCGAGTGCGATTGATGCTTTAGAAAGAGCGCATAAGCAGAATCCTAGCGATACCAAGCTTCGCTATATTAAAGAGCATATACGCGACGTGTTTAAAAACGAAAATGTCGTGTTGCACCATAACGCTCAATACGCGACGACACTTGCCTCAACGGAGTATAGAAATCGTTTATTGAAACAATTTATTCAAGACGCTAATAGAGGGCTCAATGTCATTGCGACAGAAAACTACATCCCTGAAGGATGTTACACGATGGGTGAGTTGATATTGCAAAAGTTAGATAGTCTCGAAGGCGATATGAGAGAAAAGAATAGGCATTTGGTGGAAACCCATATAGAGGAACAGCTCAAAGTCATCAAAGCAATCTGCGTTAAACTGAAGAGTTTTATTAAGGATAAGAACACAATCAGGGCGGTGCGTGATCCTGCTAATACACTTTATCCTATCCTAAATGTGATTGCCGGTGGCGAGCCAGACAGTGATACTGAAAGCGAACTGGGTGGCACGGTACTCAATCGCTGGCTGGCTTTTCCTATCAGTGCCCTACATATTGATAATTTCTGGAAAAACCAAGTTGAGCCGCTTCGCTTTAAAGAGGATATGAAAGAAATGATGAAAGAGTATTTTCATGCCTACTTATGTCAGCCAAATTATACGCTGCCGATACATAGCCACTATGATGACAATGCGTTGCCTTGGCTGTTGCTACGTGGCCCAGAAATAGAGCAGCGATTGAATGCACAATATCAAACGCGCTATTGAATTGCTTTTTGAACAGACGAAGACAGAGAACATCACAACCACTTTGGGTCAACATTTCAAA
Source organism: Pseudomonadota bacterium (assembly GCA_039714115.1). GTDB lineage: Bacteria > Pseudomonadota > Gammaproteobacteria > Beggiatoales > Beggiatoaceae > Thiomargarita. The sequence goes on from JBDLJY010000486.1 coordinate 1,195, forward strand.
ATGAATGGTAAAGTGATGACTGAAGGGTTTAATTCGGTGTTTGAATTTCATGTCAATGAACTCTCCACGATGGAAAATCTGCTTAAAAAAGCGAGTGCTGAAGGACAAGAGTTCCCTAATGAATTTGATATTCGCAAGGCTTTACGGATTGCTGTTCTTTATTATGTGGTTTTTTATAACGCTCCTAGCGAGTCTAAAGATGCCCTAGCCAATTACAATGAATTCCGTGAAAAATTAGCCAGCTTAGTTGCCAAGAAAACTAGCTTGGATGTCATTTTAAGGCGTATAGCAAAAGGGCTTAGTGATAATGCGATCATTCGTAACAATCTTGCTGTTAGAAAAGCTTTTAAAGACTTATTACAAAGCCGTAAGCCAGAGAACTTTGAACCTAAACAAAAACTCTACCTCAGCATCTCTAAGGATATCCTCAGCAATACTGCTGGCATGACGGCTGGAAAACCGATTGTGCCGCCGCCATCACAACAGTATGATACGAGCTACCTGAGATACCTTAAGGTAACGCGCTTTTCTAATGCTGATCCTAGCGCACTTCTCAAGGAAGAAATCAGCTTTACCGAGTCATTGCGTTATCTCAGGCTTCCGGAAAATAATCAACCACGAATAAGAGAGATGAAGCGGGATATTGATCGCAAAGTGCTTGGTGTGCTTTTCACGCCCAAAGATAACAAAATGGGCTATTTCATCTTGCCCTTTGAAAACCTAACTAAGCTGATTGTCTATTACGATAGAAACCAGATAAACGGCAAAGATGATTATCTTACCGGGCTTGCTAGACTCATTTACGTGTTGTTAGTGTATGGGGTACTCAAGGCGGTTGAACGTCTTGAAGGCGAATACCAACAAAGTCTTCTTGAGACGACTGATGATAACAGACACGCGAACCGAACAATGATGTTGATGTTGTCGTTATTTCCGGAGGAAAAACACTTTACCCATGATGCACACAAGGCGATTGAACATGTTATTAGACAGCACATGCCGACTAAAAGTCAGGGATTTAGGCTCCTTGACTCTAAACACTGGGATGAATTTGTCAAACAGAATGGCGAGGAACAAATAAAAACACAAGCGAAAAACTACATTCCACAGGAAATGAAAAAGGATTATCGCGCTGCCAACATCATAGGAGGCTTGTCTTCAGGCTTAGACTCACTCTGGCATTTGCCCGATGAACCTAGTCTTAAAAAAGTTGCCCTGATTGCCGTAACATCACGCGCTTGTGATAAAACCCGTCAAGATTCTGAGATAGCTGATCGTAAAATCATGTACGGCGATATTCATCGTTTTGAACATGAAACTCAAGACGAAAATGGCTTGATTAAACACTTTTACCGGCATAAACCCGTTCAAGCCTTCTGCGATGACATGAATGTTGCCGATAGTTTCAAAAATCCTTCGGCACTTTTTCGTGCCATCAGGCAATTATATCAGGAAGATTGTCGTGATGTGATTGTTGTGACGAAGGTGCCTTTTACTCGTCGCATACGCATGACGACAGATGAGAATACCACTTATACCAACCCCAAAATTATTCAGGAATTGTATCAAGAAATGCCTGAACTTCGGATTTATCCGTTATTCACTCAAAAATCTTATGGTGTGCGTCTGCCGCCAAAACAGCCTAAACAACCGATGTTTATTCCTCATGATCCAAATTATGATTGGCGTATTGATGATAGCACCTTATTTCGTGCAGCCTCAGTGCTGACTAATCATGTTATCGAGATCGGTGGTGCGGGTGATAAATTGCATAGTGGTATCATCGATTATCTGTTTCGCTGGTATCCTGAAACTGCAACTATTCAAAGTCAGGCAATGGCGACATTGATGCAGGATAAAGATCAAAGCTGTTTACACGAAATCCTCAGATTTTTACATGCCAATGCTTTTGAGCAGAGTAAAAATACACTAGAAGCCAAGCTAGATGCGCTTGAAACCATCATCGGAGACAATAATATTGGACATCAAGCCAATTCGTTAGAATTCCCTAAACCTAAGAAGGGTAAAGAAACCTATTACTTCTCAATTAACTTGATTGCCTTGCTCAAGCATCTTGAGAATCAATCTAATGAGTATCGCAAAATCAAAAATAAATAAAACGGAGCATCCAATAAACCTGATTTTGTTTGCCCTTGGTATCTTGCTCGATTCCTTTACGTGCTTTCCTGAGCAAGTGTAGGGTGCGTCCTACGCACCATCTTGTAACGTATAATTGATCTATACCAACAAAAGGTGCGTGGGACTTTTCTACGCGAAAATGCCATAGAGTGCCGCCCATGTAGTATATCCACCCGACATTTGGTGCGTAGGACGCACCCTACGCTCAATGCCATTAAGTTAAGACAAACCTGACAGGTGTCAAAAACCGGTCAGATCAATCTGCTCTTTAGTTTACAACGTCATGGGTTTTGGATACCTGGCAGGTCTGATTTTGGGGGGTTTATCATACTGGCATTGACCCTACGCTCCAATGCCAGTATGATAAACCCGCTTTATACCATAAGGGATTCAGTTGTGTGGAGCTTAAGGAGCGGAGCGGATTTCCCGAAACAACGAAAAAAAACCCGTCCTGCACAGATTTTTTGATTTAAAAATAAATCAGTTATCCTTAACTTAATGGCATTGACCCTACGCTCGCCCTTTTTCTATCTCACTTATTTTCGCCTTTGGTTTTATCCTTGGCATTTCCTAAAATCGCTGGTTAGTATTAGTTTAACCAACAACCCGTATATTAGCGATGGAGCAATTTGGCTACCGATTTGGGGCATGACTCGCAAACTAACTACCCAAGCGCAAGATGATCCGGAAACTGGTTTTAATTTTAGCCAAGTCTCAAAAAAACGCAATTTAGTACTGATCCAAGACAAGGCAAGATGCTGTTAGAAGCGCCGATTTAAAGGCACCCAATTGGGATCGATGCTTTATTCACGCCATGCCATTGCCAGTAGATTATCTGCGCTATGAAGACGCAAGGTGCTTGATTACTGAACCAGTTGACTTGAATTACCCAGCCGCAATGATTGAACGTATGTGGGCAGTCACTCAAGCAATGCCATTAAGTTAAGACAAACCTGACAGGTGTCAAAAACCTGTCAGGTTAATTTTTCATTGAATTTACAACGTGCCATGTTTTGGAT
>JBDLJY010000487.1:0-4338 GCA_039714115.1 Pseudomonadota bacterium
ACAAGAGTGCCTATATTTTCGCCCCTAACGGAGTTCCGAAGAACCAAAGCGGGTAACCTTAAAACTTCTTAGTTGCCTAAGTTATTTATGGACGGTTACCTTAGTTAAAACTTATAGTTGAAATCCAACCGAAAACGTTTGCCGTCTTGATCGTCGTTGATATCCTCTATCATATAAAAACTGGCAACAATATTTAAATACTTCAAAGGCTTATAGACACCCCTCAGCTCGTGGCCTTTCATATTACTGGACTGTGGATTCCAACGCCCCCAATCATCCTGCGCGTAGGATGAATTGACAGCCAGCGTTTCAATATGTGCGTAATAATAGCCCAACAGCCAATCACCTTTTTCCTTCGTTTTTCCGAATTTTATCGAGGCGACGTAACCATCAGTATCGTCACGATTAGCAACAGAGAAAGGATCAGGATCTGTTTCAGAATAGTCTTCAGCGTTGTGCATCCAATCTACGCCCAGCGTCAAATTGCCCACTTTACCTTGTAAACTGCCTATCCAGATTTTATAATCTCTCAACCCGTTATTGTCCCAAAGGGTTGAATGTCCAGCATCAGGATCATCGGGATTGGCTTCAAAGTTCAGCAAACCGCCCGCAGCAGTCAATTTATTTCCGCCAAACTTGGTAGAGAAAACGACTTGTCCCAAACCTAGATTTCCGGAAAATTTATGCATACCTGTTGGTAGAGCCAAATAAGCAGTATTCACTAACAGTTCGCCGGCACCAAAACTAAGCTTATAACCAGCCGCTAATCCTGCCGGCATGGCATCATCATCCCAAAACATCTCGTTCTGCTTCCAGAAGGGCAGGCTATTGCGACCAACCCAACCCCAAAGTCCATTCATTTTCGCCTTTATAAACCACTTATCAAAGTTGAAATCCGCATCCCCCGTGTTATTGTCATCAAAATCCACTATAGTGATGTGGGGAGAAAGGTGGTTATTGTCAGAGCCGCTACGCAGACGGACTCCGAAAGTGAAATTATCAGTGGGGTTATATTTCAGCCCAACGCGGGCACGGACACGGACGCGATTCCGATCTTCGCGCTCGCTTCCATCGGCTTTCTGCGAATCCAAGTCTGCTTCAAAACGCAGACGGAAGTCACCATACATACTAAATTTATCCGATGAAAACATGTCGGCTTGAACGGTACTCATGCTCAAAATACCAGCCGCTAATAGCAATAATGATGTTTGTCTTATCATATCATCCATTTCTCAGTTGCTTGCCAAATTTTTTATCTATCCAAAACACCTAAACAAAAAACGTGCCAATACTATACAACTACAATCTTTACGGTAATTCAACTGCTTAGGGGCAGAAGCGGAGAAAAATGACTGGTTAAAAATTAACCATTGTGGTTAAAAATTAACCACCTAAAATCAAAATTCAAGAGCATACTGCTTAATCTTACTGCGTAAAGTGGGGCGGGTAATGCCCAGTTGCTTGGCAGCCTGAGACTTATTGCCATTGTTGGCTTTCAACACGCGCAGAATATGGTTTTTTTCCATTTCCGCTAGACTGAGATTTTTCGATGGGGACAGTTCGATTTGAGCCAGAATTTCTTTAGGTAAATACGCCGGCACAACGAGTGCTCCGCTAGATAAAATCAGTGCCCGTTCCATCACATTGCGTAATTCTCGCACATTCCCCGGCCAAGCATACGCCTCAAGCAGTTTGTTGACCGCAGGATCGAGCTGTGCTTTGTGTATGCCCATCACAGCCGCCGCCTGTTCCATAAAGTGACGCGCCAACGGTAATATATCAGCACCGCGTTCGCGCAAACTGGGCACATCGATACTGGCAACGTTCAAGCGATAATACAAATCATGACGGAATGCACCCGTTTTGACCATCGCCTCCAAATCACGGTGAGTAGCCGCCACAAAGCGCACATCCACGCACACTTCTTGTTGTCCACCCACTCGCCTAAAAGTCTGTGTTTCAATGGCGCGTAGCAATTTCGGTTGCAGTGACAGCGCCAGATCACCGATTTCGTCCAAAAACAAAGTGCCACCGTCCGCCAGTTCCAAAAGTCCCCGCTTGCTCGTTTTGGCATCGGTAAAGGCCCCTTTTTCATGGCCGAACATTTCAGATTCCAGCAAACCTTCAGAGATGGCAGAACAATTGAGTGTCACCCAAGGTGCGGATGAACGCCGACTTAAATTATGGATTGACTGCGCTACCCGCTCTTTACCGGTACCACTTTCCCCCCGCACAAGTACCGGCACTTTACCAGCAACGGCAACCTTGCGGACAATTTCAAGCATATCCAAAAAAGCTGGACTTGAACCAATCATGCCCTCAATGGGCGCGGGTTGCGCCGCGCAGATACGCAGCCTTTCTACCTCGGTACGCAGATGTTGGGTTTCCAAGGCACGCCGTATCAGTTCTTTCATTTCATCCAATTCAAACGGCTTATTGATGTAATCATAAGCCCCAGCTTTTAAGGCGGAAACCGCAGTCCTGACTTCTGGATAAGCCGTCATCACCACCACTAAGGCGCGACCATCGAAATCACGCATTTTTTGCATGACATCTAGGCCGTGCATATCAGGCAATTTTAAATCCAATAAAATCAGATCATAGTTATGCTTTTTGATCAATGTGAATGCGCTGGCACCGTCCGCAGCCTGATGCACTGCATAGTATTGTTTTTCCAGGACTTCAGCTAATGTTTCGCGGATAATCTCATCGTCTTCGATAATTAATATTTGTTCAGTCATTTTGCGCTACATATGACCCAATGTTCAAGTTTTCAAGAAAATAGTTAGCCTTGAAATAAATTTCTGGACTCTTAAAGCTAAAGTCACCTAAAGGTGACTAACCTCATGACGGTTAATGCATAGTACCCAATTTTTTAATAATATTGGGGATGTTGTCCAGATCGGCCCATTGATTTGACACTAAAACTTGGACGTGGTAAGATATAACCATGTTACATCTGCGTATAAATAACCCTGGTACAACAATCACATTTTTTGTTACCATACAAAAAACGCTTGACTTTATGTGTGGATTGTGAAAAAATTGCCGCATGAATTCAATAAACCGAGAACCAAGGTGAGAATTCAAAACTAACTTAAAAGCGCCCAGATGGATCGGGCTTTGGGAGATACCCCCTCCAGGACGAAAGTCCTGTGTGCGTTGTTAATAAATGGTAACATTTGTTAGCGAAAAAGTATCGGAAAACTTGAACATCGAGGACTATACGTTTTGTGGCTGCCCCTATTTGAATCAATGCCATTAAGTTAACCTTATCATGTAGGGTGGCTTCTGCGTCAATGCAATATTTTGCCGTATATAAGAATTAAAATCAAGCCAATTTTCAAATCGCTTTAAAACAGGCTTCAATTTTTCTAGGAGTCCAAGATTTATCTTGGGAGTGCGGTCGCCCAAGATAAATCTTGGACTCCAAAATGAGTTAAAATTGTGCCGGACGGGGTTTGCAACCCCGTCCGTAACGTTTTTTGTCGCCGTGTTGAGTATAACGAACGAATAAAAACCTTCAATATTCAAGAGCATCAATGCTCTCAAGTCCTCTCTAAGGAGCAGAACAGCTAATATAGAGCATAGTTCTCTATATCACTCCGAACTTGATAACACCAATTAACTTGGCTGTGTTTCCGGTTTGATTCGTTGTTTAGCATTAGTTGTACTCACCACCGCGACAAAAACGTCGATCTAAGAGTAATAAGATTTTGACTTATCCCTGTTAATAAATAATCCCTGTAGTGGGCAGCGTTGTCGATTTCGTAAAAGGAACCAAAATAGGGTGAAAAATCAACCGTAAAATAGCCTCAAATTTAACCCCAGTTGCAAACCCAATGCCATATCGTGGCGGCAGAGGTGTAGGCGATTTATCGCCTTATTATTGACAGAAATAGGCGATAAATCGCTGAACGCAGAACTTACCATTCTCCTTAACTTTCTATATAAGAATATGTACCGACAAAAGACGGAGAAAAAATGAGTCTAAAATTCAATGCCATTAAGCCTCGTGATGAATCTTAAGGAGAATAGCAAGTTCGTAGTGACGCTGGCGCGTCAAGACTGCATTCCCACGCAGGCGCGTTCATCGTTAGTTATACACAAGTCTCATGGAAACTTATAAATTTTATTAGCCGCACAAAGAGATTTGCACTGGGGCGCAAAAAAAAATCCAGAATTCGTTCTGTTATTGGAAAAATCGGATTTTTAACCGTGCATCAGTGCAAAAAAAATCATATTTTTTGGAAAAATCGGATCTTGTGCCGGACGGGGTTTGCAACCCAATGCCATTAAGTTAAGCCCCCAAAAGAAGACCTGCCAGGTTTCCAAAAC
>JBDLJY010000488.1:0-4325 GCA_039714115.1 Pseudomonadota bacterium
AATTTCCGAGTAGGTTGTTCATGATCGCTAGAGATAATATATAGAGATAACCCACCCGATATTGACACACCACATTATTGGTTTCCATCGGTATCAACAACAATATAACCGTTTGTTTCTGCGATCACCGTAGGTTCCGTATTTGGAAAACTTCCTAAATCCGCCCATGGATGAATAACATTCTATTCAACATTACTTCGAGCAGTACAAGAGATACTCTTAGTCTCGCTAAACGAGCCCCGCAATTGGCTGATTCTGTTATTGACACTCGCTCAGCTATACTTTGTGACGTTCACCGTCATTATTTCAACACCTCGCTGCCTTAGGGTTTGCAACCCAATGCTATATAGTGCCGCCCTTAATTCAGAGATTTGCCGCCACGATATGGCATTGAGTTTGCAATCCCTAAGTAAGGTTTCAGCTCTAAAATGTTACGCAATGGTTGCAAACCTGCTCCTGCAAAACCAATTCTCAAAATAAATAATTGAATACAATGCAATTTTACCTAAAGGCACAAAAAAATGTTATTACTCTTACAAGGCTTAGGCACTTTAGTAGACAGCCCGGCTGTCTCAGACTTTGCCAAACAAGGCAGCAATAAAGCCCATTTTACCACCGAGGAAATCACCAAAGCCTATCAAGACAGCTTTGAGAAAACCCTTGAGGCGATTCGCCATGAACTGGCGGGTAAACCATCCCTACTTTCTTCTAAACTCCGCCGCGATTTTTCGGCACAAATCCGCTGCGGCGGCGTTGACAGCGAGGCTTTGAGGCCCTTTGTTAAACAAAAAGCCAAATTGTTTCAAATAGATAATCTCAGCGAAACCAATTTAGCAGGCTTAATCAACCCCCAAAGCACGGTTGCGTTCACTGGGCTATTGTTGGAACAAATGCAGCAAATTGCGCCGCTTTCTGACAATTTGATGGCTTTTTTGCGCCAAGATGATTTTTTGGGGCAAGCCATGTTGTTTTTCTTGCGTGAACAGTTTCGTACCGATGAGCGCTTTGATAAAACCTTGGCGGCTTTGCAGCAAGAATCAGCGATGATTTTATTCAATCAACAACGCATGTTAGCTTTAATGGAAAAATTACACCTGTCTTCACAGGTGAAAGCCTGCGATGAGTTCACGCGACATGATACGGAAACTCAGCGCCTGATTCAACAATCGGTTTTCAATTTAAAACATTTATCCAGTGAGGCAGCTGAATACATGCAATTGACGCTGATGGTGGGCTGTGCCTGTTCCTCCACTGGCGATTTGGCTCAATCGGAGGCGTTATTTTCACAAGTGATTGATAATACGCCGCGTGATGAGGAAAAGGCATTGGCTTATTTTAATCGTTTTCATGTTCGCTTACGGCGCAAGGCTTGCTACACTGCCTTAGCCGATTTGCAAGCAGCGATTGATTTGAATCCACAAGGTTATGCTTTGCATGATGTCGAAACCTATCCAATGTTGGAATTATTAGGTGCCGGAGGCATGGGCTGCGTGTTTTTATGCAAAAATAATAACCCCTTGATAGCTCATGAAAAAGTCGTGGTGAAGTGCTTTTGGGAAACGTTCAAGGGTGCGCCGGAAAAGGTGTTTAAAGAAGCCGTCGCCATGCGTAAAATCGCTGGTGACTATGTGCCAGAACCCTTACAGGCGGCTTATGCTAATGTGCATGAACAAAAACGAGCTTATTTTGTCACCGAATACCTTGAGGGGACAATAGATGGTGAGGCGTGGCTGGAAAAATACGGGACAATGGATTTAAAAACTGGCTGGCAAGTGGCTTTAAGCTTGGCTCAATGTTTGCAAGTGGCGCATAATAAAGGCATTTTTAATTTTGATTTAAAACCTGCCAATATTTTGCTGACAGATAGCCCCGCTGCCGTGCCGCTAAAGATTATTGATTTTGGCTTGGCTCAAATTGCGCCGACTTTGCAGCAATTTGGTCAAGCGGTGCAGCCCAGTGCTAGAAGCGATGTCTTTGCTTTTGGGGCGACGATGTATCGTTTTTGGACGGGTTTGAGCAGTTTTTCGGAAAGACAGTTGCCAAATGTACCCGCTTTGCGTGAGTTACTATTTGATTGTGTTGAGGAAAATCCCAATAAACGGCCTGATTCGGCAAGGGAAGTGTTGGAGCGTTTTAAAAGTATTGAAGCGACTCAACAAAAAATAAGAGAAGATGAAAATGCGTGGCAAAAGGCGCAAGATACCAAATCCACTTTTGAGGCGTATTTGAAGGGTAAGAGGCTGAAAAAATCTGCTGTTGCCGCCAAAAATAGGCTGCAAGCGATAGAGGCAGAAGATGATAGCAATGATGAGGTAGAAGAATGCCCATCTGATACAGCTTGGCAAGAGGCTTGTCAAAAAGATAGTGAGGCAGCCTACCAAGCGTATTTAGACGGTGATACGCTGAAAAGACACGCAGGAGTGGTGAAACGGCAGTTTTTGTCTCTTTCCCTCTTTAATCCTCTCAATTATCTACGCTTATTGTGGTGGATTTTGATTATGCATCAGCGATTGAGAGCCCATAGGGCAATCTATGGCGATAAGGAGCAAAAGCGTGTAGGCAAGTGGCTGGCTAGTACTTTAATCTGATTGCCTTTGCTGATACCTACCTTGGGATTCAATGCCAGTATGATAACCCTCCATAATCAGGCTGACAAGTATCCAAAACATGGCAGGTCGTTGTAAATTAAAGGGCAGATTGATCTGACCGGTTTTTGACACCTGTCAGGTTTGTCTTAACTTAATGGCATTGACCTTGGGATTAGGTTTAGAATTGTTGCCCCACTCATGGCGGGTGTCGTGAGGGAGGACGTGGAAGAAAGTTTAAAAACAGGCACTCCCTCTTGGTTTACCCGCCTCGCTTTCCTACTACTGATTGCTGCCCACCTCTTTTTGATTTGGTTCTGCTTTTTCAGTGGCTGGCGGCTGTTTGCATAATTTCGGATTGAGGCACTCGTTACTTCGTTTGGCTGAATAAACGGATTCAATGTTTATAGGAACTACAGGGATTAATCATTAGTACAATGCCATTAAGTTAAGACAAACCTGACAGGTGTCAAAAACCTGTCAGGTTAATTTTTTATTTAGTTTACAACGACCTGCCAGGTTTTGGATATCTGGCAGGTCTGATTTGGGGGCTTAACTTAATGGCATTGACTTTAGGGATGCCGTCAGTTGTTTTACGTCAAGAACGCCTTGTTGAGCTTGATATTTTAGTTGCATGGTTTACCTCTTTTTATTTTTGTAGTTTTTTTTATCGTTCCCTTAGCGAAGCGCCAATGCATATACAAACGAACAAAACCGGCATGAATATTCGTTGTTGAACATTAGTTGTACTCAACAACACATTACTCCGTTCCTATTAAAGAGCCTGTGCTGGAACCTCATCAGCTTTAAGCATTTTGACGGCTATTTGAAAATCAGAGGCCAAATGGCACAAGTCAATAAATACGGGGCTTTGAACATTTTGAGGGCTATTTGAAAATCGAGGGCAAAACTACACAAGTCAATAAATACGGGGCTTCGCTGCCGGACGGGGTTTGCAACCACGTCCTCAACGTTTTATGATCTAAAACCTTTATTGTTCCCATGCTCTGCGTCAATGCCATTAAGCCTGTTCCGACGCAAGGAGCAAGAGTAGGGTAGGGTCAATGCCATTAAGTTAAGGACAACTGATTGATTTTATTGGAGAGAAGACGTAAAAATCTGATTTTTAACGGAGCAGCTACGTCAAAAAAATCCGATTTTTTAAAAAAATCTGATTTTTAACTGAGCGGCTATGTTAAAAAAAACCAGAATAGGTTATTAAAATATGTTTTTTGTATTTTAAAATCAATCAGTTATCCTTAAATTAATGGCATTGAGGGTAGGGTGCGTCCCACGCACCAATCTCCTTGGAACCTTATAACCGGTGCGTAGGACCAATGCCATTAAGTTAAGCCCCCAAAAGAAGACCTGCCAGGTTTCCAAAACATGGCAGGTCGTTGTAAGTTAAGGTAAAAATTAACCTGACAGGTTTTTTACACCTGTCAGGTTTGTCTTAACTTAATGGCATTGATTTTTAGCGAGGGTTGATGGATGGCAGGCTGCGAGAAAAAGAAATCCGATTTTTTGAAAAAATCGGATTTTTAGCTCCGTCTTTGCCGGCATGATTATAATAAAGAGACTCAGAATAAATTCTGAGTCTCAAAGCTCAAGTCACCTAAAGGTGACTGTCTATGTTTCGGGAATGGAGCGGAGCCATGTAGGGTGGATTAAGCGGAGCATATCCATCTTGTCTATGTTTCGGGAATGGAGCTACGCGGATTTCCCGAAACTCGTGCCGGC
>JBDLJY010000489.1:0-4299 GCA_039714115.1 Pseudomonadota bacterium
CCACCATCCAAATACAACAACTAACTCACGAAACATTGAAAGCCCCCAATCGAGGGGCTTTTTTTTTATCGTTCCCACGCGCCGGCGCACTCTCTTATACATAAGTCTTTAAGTATTTGAAATAAAAGCATATGTGTCGGGTGATAATATTTATCCGCACAAAGAAAGGGCGTCTCGTCCAAAATAAATTTTGGACTCATGATGTTTTCGGAGTCCAAGATTTATCTTGGGCGTCCAGAATCTGCTTTCAGAAAATAGTTATAACTGGACGATGCTGGCCCGCTCATTAGCCTTGGTAAGGCCAAAAGCCTTGATATTTTACTCTTTAGGAATCGGATTTTTTTTGGCTATGTCCAAGCCCCGTCAAAAAAAACGGCTCAAGCGATAATGGTTTTATTCAAGCCGGTTTTAAAGCGATTTGGAAATTGGTTTCTTATATGAACTCAAAAAAAATAGGATTTTTCATGGCTATCAGCTCAATTTGCCATTTTTTTTGAGTCAGAAAGGAGTCCAAGATTTATCTTGGTAATCAAGCTTTTGAGTATCGCGGTTCGGTCAATACCGATGCAAAAAAAAATGTTTTTTTCAAAAATACCGATTGATTTTAATTTGTTATGATACATCCAGCCTTTTAAGCAGTGCATTCTCGCGTTTTGGAGTAGGCAGGTGAAATTTTGACTGGAGCCATGTAGGGTCCATTAGTGGTGAGGCTTACTAGGCAAGTTGGTGTTTGATTACGCCATTGTTCTTATTAACCAAGGGAGGATTTGACACCAATAGATTGTTTTAGAAATTGGTGATACATTTATTTGGGTTACACGGAGAGGATTCGAGGTAAGACATTTTGAACTGAGTGAAGCGAGCGTAGGTGCGTCCCACGCACCTTTTCCATAAGGTGTATGATTGTATGAATTGATGGTGCGTAGGACGCACCCTACGCTCGCTAGACTCGCTAAAGTTGCAAATAACTAAAATCTGGTGTACCTGCAAGACTAGCCAGCGTCGGATGGGTTCAACTTCGCAGAACCCTACGCTGGCTCAAACAGGGGTATTTTAAATAGGGTACGGATTAAAATAGGGGGCATACCACTTTTTCCATTCATTGACAGAATAAAACGTGGTATGTCCCCTATTTGTCCCCTATTTTTCCCCGCATGTTTTTGTAAAGTCTATGAAAAATAAGAACCCTCCTACCGTCGGGACGATGTTTTGGCAACCTGCTCCGGTTTGTCGGCACGAAATGGCATTGAGCATTTGAGTGCGTTCTGTCGGTGGCGCATCAATCACCTTAGCAATATCTTGCAATCGTATGCCATTGCTACGCAAAATAAGGTTTTTAATGTCATTGAAGTGAATAAACAAGTTATCCATGCGGAGATGATGCGTTTCGCCTTGATGAACTTTATTTTTAAGCAGCTAAAGAAATCCTATTTTTTGAAAAAATAGGATTTCTATCGACGTTTAAAAATAACATGCCTGAAAAATATTCGTCAAAAAAGCTCTGCTCTCAGTAAACACCCGACGTGCTTAATTAGTCGGGCGATGTGCTGGGATCGGTAAAAAAAATTAAAAATTGGGTCTTGATTTATAAAATGTGGCCTATAGTAAGTCACAAAGGCTGGATATTCAAACCGCAATGGTGTCGCTCCATGAGAAAGATTTTTCTGGTACGATATGGTATTGACGTTTAATCGGTGCCAATTGATATTTTTTTGGCGACAACAAAAAAAACGGCTCAAGCGATAATGGTTTTATTCAAGCCGGTTTTAAAGCGATTTGGAAATTGGCTTGATTTTAACAAACGGCTCCAGCCGTTTCTTATATGGATTTTTCATGGCTCTCAGCTCAATTTGCCATTTTTTTTTACTCTGAAAGGAGTCCAAGATTTATCTTGGTAATCAAGCTTTTGAGTATCGTGGTTCGGTCAAAACCGATGCAAAAAAAATTTTTTCAAAAATACTAGACCTATTGATTTTAATTTGTTATGATACCTACGGCCTTTTAAGCCAAACATTCTCGCGTTTTGGAGTATACCTGTGAAATAGGTAAGTTGCCGCTTTAGACACTCGTCGTGCCGAATACCACCGTATTCATCGAATTTATAGCCACAATGGCGCACAACCCAGGCTACGCTTGCTCCGCGTGGGAATGCCTGCTCGGACGCTCCGCGTCCTGCAATAATTTTCAGGTATTTTGGAGTCCAAGATTTATACACAATTTAAATTTAAGAGTTAAATAACCCATTAAGTAAATTTAATTATTGGTTGTCAAATCAAATAATTGTATCGGACTTTGACGATATACTTGTCCAGATAAATTTTGGCCCAGACCTCAGAGGTTTCCAAAACCTCTGAGGTCTTTACAATGGAAAAAACTTTTCTGGATGACTATATTCTGCAATACCCCCCAACAAACGGGCGTGCAAGGTACGCTGTAGCCTGACAATATGGCTATAGCCGTGTTGGTAGGATAGTTGGAACAGATTTTGCCTATTTTAATAGGGGCTCTTTTATCGTTCTCAAACCACACAAAAACAATTTTTCTGCGACTGTTCGTGTCAGAGGTGAGACGGTAGTTATCTATGCCATGTTTTTGCGATAGTCAAAATTGTCACAATCTTCAAACTCAGGACGACAAATGTGTAACACTCGCGAGGAGAGTGCGAGCATCCAAAAAGTTGTTAGCTCGTAGGTTGTTTTTTTTTACTTCCACCCAACAAATGATCGTAACTGTTGCTAACCGCCAAAGTGTGTGTTATTTTTGCATATAAATGGCCGTTTTAATTGAATTGATATTCCCATGAATAAAAAATATAAAACAAGTAAATTAGTGACTTGGGTATTATTTAGCGTGGTATTTGCCCTTCTTCCTTTCCTTGTTAATTACCTTTTAGGAATAAGTAGAGGGGAAAAAATAACCTTGGAGTTACTGTTTGGAGGTGGCGAGATACTTCTTGCCAGCATCACCCTTTGTGGGATTGCCTTAGGCGAGTTATTTGAAGTTGCATCTTCTCCGGCAGCAACACCACCTGCACTCACGAAATTCATTGGGCTTTGTTCTCTTCTCATTATAATCATATCTTCGCTATACTACGCGAATGTTTCGTTTGGAGGAATAGACTTAAAACGTGATATCGTGGCTACAGTGTCTCTATGGCTGTTCATTTTTTCAGTTATAACCAGTAGTTGTTGCATATTCATTACAGAAAATGTAACTACAACGGAAAATAAGGAGAATTAAAAATGAATTTGGATCCTCTCAGTGGAAGTGTGTTACTAGCAGGTGCTTGTATAGCTCTTGCCTCCATTTTGACCGTTTTATATGATGCCATTAAAAATAAGAAAATGAAAAGTGGTAGCAGAACGCTTTCTGTCAAAGCACTAAAAGGTCAATATTTTCTTGAAGTTAAGGAAATAAAGCAAGAAGATGGTAGTTTAGTGATCAAAGTGTCACTCAAAAAACCAGACTCAGATAATTTTGTGGCGAATGAAACAAAGGTAGCCAATACCTAATTTTGGTCTTGTTGTCCCACCGGCTCGTTCCAAATCAAGTAAGAAACCAAGTTTTTAGCAAAAACGGCTCTCGTTCCGCCACGAAACAAAAATGCCATTCCATTAAGTTAAGACGAATTTTAAGTTCGTAGTAGGCGATTTATCGCCTATTTTTGTCATGGTAAGGTCTTTGCTCCGCAACTGCAATAATTTTCAGGTATTTTGGAGTCCAAGATAAATCTTGGACTCCGAACGTTACCCTTAACAAAAAAAAACGTTACATAGCCATCCTTGTTTTTTCGTATTGCCAATGGTCTTCAATCTTTTCAGCAACATGAACTTCAATCCCGTCAGCACCACACAGTTCAATGCCTGCCTGGACGCTCCGCGTCCTGCAACGAGAAAAAAACGAATCCAAAAACCAAACATAAGTCTCGATATAAAAAAAATAGAGTCTCGCATCGGTTTTGACTTATCCCTTCTTAAATGCAATCCGTGTAGTTAAATGTTTTGATATATCCATGAGCCGACAAAGCAAAGTACAACGGATTAGGGGAGATCACTCCTCCCGCTCCGCGTCCTGCAACTAAACGAACGATCCAACAACCTCTCTCCAAAATCAGCTCTCAGAAAATAGTTGTAACTCGAAGTTCAAATCGCGGCACCAAAAACCGTGCAAGGTACGCCTTCCCGTCTGAAACTAGTGGATTTATCTGACAAACACGCCTTGAAAATCAAGTTGAGTACAGACGGCTAAAAACCGTGCAAGGTACGCCTTGCACTCATGAAACTAGAAAACTAAAAATCA
>JBDLJY010000490.1:0-4276 GCA_039714115.1 Pseudomonadota bacterium
AAGTCAAAACCAGACCTGGCAGGTTAAAAACAAAACCTGCCAGGTCAAAGTCAAAACCAGGTCTGGTTTTGACTTGAGGAAGTTATGTATTCATCAGGTTTTCGTGGCGGCCAAATAATAGGCCCATCATGCCAACAGCATAAATATCATCACCCTCCAATTCCAGCAGAATCTGTGGCAAGCTCTGGTAGGCTTGACCAGAGACGATGATACCGTGACGGCGCAAGTCATACACTGATAGATGGAGTGGACATTGACCCAGTGTGCGTTGATCACCGGTCGCCTTGTAAGTCCCATGCATAGGCCCACCCTGATGGGTACACAGATTGCTGAAGGCTACGACGTCGCGCTGTGGGCCGATTCCACCGCCAGCCTTGACATTGCCCATTTTGACCAGCGTACAAGTGGTATTTTTGCCGTCATCAGGATAGTTAAAGGCAACAGGTTCATGGTCTTTCAATTCGCTCAGCTTGGCGAGAAATTGGCGTGGATAGCCAACCATCCGGGCTTTAACGGGCTGTGCTTGAGCCGTGCCGGGAAATAAGGTAATCGTCGTTGTCGTGGCTGCCGCAGTGGTCGCACCGCTATAGAGCAAAAATTGCCGACGGTTCAGCATACATTTGCCATGTGCTGCCGCCGATTCATGCGTTTTTGTGGTCATTTTATAACTCCTAAATTAGTCCAAGATAAATCTTGGACTCCAAAATCTTATTTTTTAAGTGACTCTAGTTCTGCCTTAGTGAACAAGGGCGCGTAGGGTGGCAACTCTGGTCTCTCCATAATGATCTCTTCACCAGAGAAGGCTTCTAGGAAGGCGATAAGTTCCTCTTTTTCTTCATCGGTCAAGCCCAGGGGTTTGATGAGCTTACTCTTATTCTGAGCCCAGTCGTTGGTTCGGCCCTCTTCATCAAATCCACCCCGATCATAGAAATCCACCACTTCTTCAAAGCTATAAAAAGCACCGTTGTGCATATAGGGCGGCGTGTACACCGTGTAACGCAGAGAGGGTGTCCGGAATTTGCCCTTATCCCATTTATTTTTGGTGCGGAAATACAAACCGGCATCTCCCTTAGCGGTACGATACAACTCTTCTGTTGAGCCTTTAGCGTAATATTCAAAACGGAAAGTAATTTGCGCCAGTCCATCTTCTTCCCAGCGGGTGGCTGATGGCACTCCGATATTGTAGAAACGTTGATCGGAGGCCAACGGGCCATTGTGACATTGGATACAACCCGCCTTTCCATTGAACAGTGCCATGCCGCGTACTTGTTCCTCTGTGAGCGCTTCCTCGTCGCCTTGCAAATATTGATCGAGCGGCGTATCCCGCTGTACCAAGGTACGCTCAAAAGCTGCGATGGCTCTCCAAGCATTACCAATAAGTGGCCACTCGTCACCGAAGACTTCTTTAAAACGCTTGCGATATTCAGGGATTAAAGCCATCCTAGCTTCCATGATATCGTCTTCACCGTTGCCAGCAACGCCACCCATCGCAGCGGCAGGGGCTTGCCTTTCCAAGGAGGGTACGGCACCCGCCCAGAATAGTTTGCCGTAGTAGGCGGAGTTAATGATGGTTTGGCTATTGCGCCAGTGGACTGTGCCCGGATATCCACGCGAGAAGTCGTCAGTCCAAGCCCAGCCTTGATCAGCCTCATGGCAAGTGGCACAAGCGGTAGAAGTATCACCAGCGATACGGGGATCAAAAAACAGTATTTTGCCCAATTCCACTTTAGCATCCGTCTGTTTATTATCAGGCGGAATCGGTGGTGGACCCAAGGGAGCCAGTGGTGGAGGTGCTGCTAGGGCTTGTTGACTGATCAAAAGGGCAGTGATCACAGTGATTTTCAATTGTCTATACATGATTGATTCCTCTAATTCTCTAATTGCGGACATTGCGCCAGTCTTCAAAGGCTTCGTATTCTGTCGGGAATTCGTCTGTCCATACATATTCTGCTGTTGTCAGAGGTTCTCCTGACAAAGCTAACAAGAAAGCAACAAGATCGTTTTGTTCCGCTTCAGTCAAGTTAAGTGGCTTGAGCAAGGCATCCTTATTGCGATCTTCACCGCCGCCCTGATTGTAGAACGCGACGACTTCTTCTAAGGTTTTCAACATGCCGTTGTGCATATAAGGGGCGGTATATTTGAGTTCCCGCAGCGTTGGTGTCATAAACTTGCCCATGTCGCTACCATCCGCATTGTGGGTTTGTATATGAGCGCCCGGATCACGCTTTAAACTCATATAATTTTCGATGCCCAAGAACATGGCATAAGCGATGAAGGCTTGGTGATTCAATGGCTTAAGGAAAATGTCCCAGTTTTCTGCGACTCCAGTGTTGTGAGCTTGACCGTCCGAAAACAGGGGGCCGTTATGACAAGCGATGCAATTTGCTTTGCCCTTGAATAGTGCCATGCCGCGTTGGGCAGCATCGGACAGGGTGCCGGTATCAAAGGGCGCAGCCTTGGAGGTGAGCGTTTTGAGATATTCGGGGATGGCTTTACGCACTTTGCCGTTGGAAGGTTCCCCGTATCCTGCCGCCTCAAACATTTCCAAATAGACGGGATCCTGCTTGACGCGCTCTTGCATGATACGCATGTCCATATTCATAATATAGTCTTCCGTGATCATGCCACGGGTGACATCATTGAGATTAGTACCGATGCGCCCGTCATGCATCCAGACTTTTTTGTGGGCGGTATTGATCATGGTGGGGGCATTGCGAAAGTGGCCGTTGCCCGGATAGCCGGGTGATATGGCTTCTTTAGAAGAAAAGCCATTATCAGGCTGATGACAGGTGGCACAGGAAATCGCGGCATCTCCTGAGAGCCGTGGATCAAAAAAGAGTCGTTTGCCCAATTCTGCCTTGGCTTTATCGATCTTAAGCGATGGCAAAGGACCAATGTCCGCCGCAGACGCTAGATTGGCAGTGAATGCCATTGCTAGGCTGACTGAGATCGTCGAAAGACGATGCTTAATGGTTCGCTTTTTCATACAGCTTTCCTTTGGGTTGATTGAAAATAAATATAAAAGGAGTCCAAGATTTATCTTGGGCGTTCAAAATACCATAAAAAATAATTTCCAAACAGTGATTTTCTCTAATCTTTGCAAAGGCAGCCCGTAGATTCCCGATAAATTTCTAAGAGTTGAACAAAGTCACCTGCTATATCCTCACTCGCATCGTCAATCTCATTATCCGCAATCAGCCCCGTTGATTCATTGACGATAGATTCTACCCTACCATCTCTCACAGAATAAGCGGCGATTTGATCAGGATTTATCCAACTCTGTTCGGGTATCACATTTTTCACTTTGGCACTGTCACCGATATGAGCCACTTTATATGCAAACCAAAAATTATTAAAAGAGCTTAAAATGTAAGGGCTGTGTGTTGTAATAATAAATCTATTTTTTTCGTGATGACTATTATGTACCCTACTAATAAGTTCTACTAACTTATACTGAGAATAAGGATATAAATGGGCTTCAGGCTCTTCCACTGTGACAAAATTGATTTTTCCAGAATAAAAAACATCCCTCAAGATTAATACCAAAGGGAGTACTTCTTGTTGTCCCGAAGAAGCTCTATCCAAGGTGATATATTTATCCTCTTCAAAATAAATCCTATTTTCACCGTTGACATATTTGAAACCCCCTTTCAAGATTTATTGAAAAACAAGCTCCAACTCTTTTTCTTCATTGCCGACTCTTTTTCTTGATAATTCAATATGTCGTCCAAAATTAAAAATAATCGGATCAATACTCACCGCTTCAGACGTTAGACTAAAAAGCGAATCCGAGATGAGAGAATAAACGGCTCTACCTGCTGGAATCAATAGGGTTTTATAATCTTGTCTGGCTAATGCATTATATTGTATCGTGTTATTTTTTATAATAATTTTACTATTTTGGGAACTGTATTCAATTTCAGCCTCTGGACTATTGAGTAAATAAAGCTCCCCAAACAATTTTTTAAAAAAAGACCACAACTTTTCAGAATCCTTGCTTAATGCATCTGAAGGTAATATGGTTAAAAAAGTGTATTAATTTGGCAATAGTCGATTTACCACTGGCTTGTGGGCCAATAAAAACCATTACTTCTTTGAGGTCAAGTTCGACATGCTTAATAGGGCCGAAATTTTTAATCGTGATTTTGTCAGTCATCTTCAAACATAAGTTTTTTAAGGAGTCCAAGATTTATCTTGGGCGTCTCGTCCAAAATGAATTTTGGACTCCTGAGCCTAACGGAGTCCAAGATTTATCTTGGGCGTCTCGTCCAAAATG
>JBDLJY010000491.1:0-4240 GCA_039714115.1 Pseudomonadota bacterium
ATTTCTGGAAACTTTGCCTAACAAATAATCATCAAGAATATGTTTTTCCCATAATTGACGAATACCAAGTTGAAAAGCCTGAGTTATCAATTCCGCCTTAGATTGCTTAGTTTGACGAACTAACTCCTTTAAAAAAGAATCTGTACTTTCTGTACTCTCAATAACTAATTCCATGAATTTACTCCTTTATTTTTCGCTATAGCTTTTTAGAAACAGCATAACCGCCCACCATCAATTAACGGGCTGTTTAGACAAAATGATTGGACATTAGTATTTTAGCATTTATTATCCATCCATCTATTTTGAACTAAGAACATACAAATCTATCCCATATTAATCTCAGGAAAGGGAACGATAAATTGGCGCGTGGTTAGTTCAGATAATGGGCGAAAAAAATGCTTACTGACTAAACGTTAAAACTTCAATATCTGTACTAATAGCATCGCCACTGAACGGATGCAGGAGCCGGCCACCAATTTGATACGATCCAATCGGCTCAGCACCACTAAAGGTGTACTCAAAAATCTTGGTATCAATATCATCTCCCGGCAATAAAGTCAGTCCGGTAAATG
The DNA here is from genome assembly GCA_039714115.1 of Pseudomonadota bacterium. Lineage (GTDB taxonomy): Bacteria > Pseudomonadota > Gammaproteobacteria > Beggiatoales > Beggiatoaceae > Thiomargarita. Next base: position 573 of record JBDLJY010000491.1, read on the forward strand.
GCTCAATAAGTGGTATGACAGAATCTAATGTCTAGTCACACCAATAACAACGCCTTTTAAATTTTGTTCACATATCAAACGGGTCGGCATTATGCCATATTAAAAAGGATAGGTCTAGTTTTGTTAATCTGCCCCTCACAGATTTACGCCGATTAAATAATACATCATACTGATTTATAAACTAAAAACTAAGATATTATAAGTTATAACTATGTCATTCATATTAAAAAATAAGCTGAAACACAAATAAAATATTTTCTGTGGTAGAATTTACAGTTGCACCTTGAGTACAACTATTATTGATATAACAGGGAAAATGATGTATCAAGAACATTTTAAAGCTTTTGAAAATGTGAACAATCTAGGCGGTAAAGCTTGGGAACATGCGGTGGCAATTGACTTGTTAAACAGTAGCAACATTCAAGATTGTTCTATTCACTGTTTCCATTATCAACAAATGTTTGAATGTTTTTTTCAACATATTTTGGAGACGAAAAGCCAGTTTGCTGCCTATTCTAAATCACATAAAAGACACTCAATAAATTATTAGAGGAAGTGATTGGAGCTACCGCATTTAAAACGAACAAATCCAAATATCGAAGTGATTTAATTATCATTAGTGTCTGTGCTGAAGAATACAGATATAATTTTGATATTGATTGTCAAGGATATCTTGATAGCGTTGCTATCTGCGATGAATTAATCAAAGAACTTATTGAATTTGAAAAAGAAACATGACTTAGCAAGCGTCGGGTCAATGCCATTAAGCCTGTCCCGACGAGAGGAGGGCTCTTGAGGGATCTAAGCCAAAAACCTTCTATTGTAGGGTGGGTAGAGCGGAGCGATACCCACCCTACAAAAATCATTTAGTGTGAAGAAAAAGTAGGCACTTGAAACAAAGGTAAAAGTGTACCTCTAAATCCAGCGCGAGAGCGGGGAGCGTTATCGACATGCTCTCGCAGATATGGGTAGAGAATAAGTGGGGCATTCTTTTCCGCCCAGTTGTGAACGAACTTGAGGGGAAATTTATCCTCATCTACTTCAAAAACGCCCAAAATCTCTACTCTAAGTTCAAAAGGAACCTCTTTGACTTCTTGGCCCATTTTTACCCCAATTCTGACCGCAATGGTCTTATCTTTTGGAGCATATTCACTATGTCCATGAAACAGCGAGAACTTTTCTAGCTTCGGTTCCAATTGGCTCTGTTCCGGGATAACTTTTATAGAAAGTTCCAGAACTTTTACAGCCCTTAACTGAATGGGATGATTTTCATATCCCTTTTGCTTGTCTTCACTCATAATTATTACACCGCTAACATATATACGTCATCGTTAGTGACTGAAACTCTTTTGAAGGGTTTAATCAAGTTTTTATTAATTTCAATGAGTTGACTATATGACGAATCATTCACTGGCGCGAGATGTTCTTCAAGCGTTTGGTTCATCATAAAGGCGATAAATTCTTCAGACTCAAGGAATACTCTTCCAACTGGTCCACACTTATGATTTTCATATTTCGCTTGCAACGCTTCATCAGATATTGAGTCCAATCTATTTAATACCTCATCTATTGATTCCAAAATCATCTTATTATTCATCATTGAACTCCTCGAATCTCGTTATTTCAATACAATCTAAATTTATTATCACATAACACGACGGTTGACCCATTAAGTCGATTGGTAAAACCTTCTTATAGGTTTTGGGGACTTGAACTTTTACATGAATCATTTTAAAGCTTTTTCCGAGAGAGTCTTCCACATCACTTACAAACAGGTCGTATATCGTTGATATTTTTTGTTCTGGATTTATTCCTTTAATTCTATCGTAAACCTTTTGCGAGTACACGATAAACTGTTCTCTCACTTGCCTCACTTCAAAATCTAAAATATCCGGAGTCTCAACCTTAAAATCGGCAAAAATAACCGAACAACGGGACGAAGCCGCTTTGGCATAATCACCTTTTTTCTTTGCAAATCGCCACCAAGCTATAGCGAGGTCCTTTGCATAAGCTTCAAGGTCATCTAAAAGATAGCCCCAAAAGTATATACCTCCACCTCTAAGACCAACATTAGAATATCTAAATCCGTTCGCTCTGATCGAATCTGCATTGGATGAACAGGTGCCATGCGTTCCTTTGAACAAATTTATCTTCTCCTTATTTATTTAATAATAACCAGTAATGGGCGAAAAATATTTTTCGCCCGATTTGCTTACTGACTAAACGTTAAAATTTCAATGTCTGTGCTAATAGCATCGCCACTGAAGGGATGCAGGAGCCTGCCACCAATTTCATACGCTCCAATCGGCTCAACACCACTAAAGGTGTACTCAAAAATCTTGGTATCAATATCATCTCCGGGCAATAAAGTCAGTCCGGTAAATGGCTCAATAAGAGGTATGACAGAATCGTCAGGTAATTTAACCCAGACGGTTTCTACAAGTTTGGTCTGCGAGCATGATGAGTTTGAGCTATCTGGACCATTGATATGAGCATTAATAATCACTTTATCACCCGTTACGCGATTATTGCTATTGAGAACAATGTCAATGGATGGTTGGCAACCTAGATAAAGTTGTTGGACTTCAGATTCCGAAATGGCGCGGTTGTAAATGCGGAGATCGTCTAAAACTCCTTGAAAAAATCTGCGGTTTTCATAAGTTCTCCCAATTAAAACGTTATAATCATCTGTTGTTATTTCAGATACCTCCCTATAAAACTTTTCTCCATTAGTGAAGCCATCAACAAAAAATTGTGTATATCCAATGTTGTCTCTAATGGAGAAAACAACTACTACATGAGTCCATTTTGATAATGGGATAGTTTCTTCTGAAATATCATAACCACCATTCGTCGGTGTATTAGGAGATGAGGAGAAATGTAATTTGTTATCATTGCGGGTATAAAGACTGTAAGGTCTCGGATTATTTCCTTTTGCAATAAGTCCCTGCCACGTTTCTCCAGGAAAGTTATACCTTGAAGCATAGACAAACAATGAAATAGTCAGAGCATGTCTGATATTATCAAATGAATCTGAATCAGATATTTCAAGATAATCATCTACCCCATTAAAAGCATAGGCATTATTCGCTTTCCCAAAGCGATCAGATGTCAAAGTAGCACCATGCACCGTCCCATGATTCCCATTCCCCGATTCATCATTGGCATTCCCATTAAAGGGATAATAGGCAACTAACCCATCATTCAAGCCAGCCTGAGCCCCCCGGAAACCAAGAGATTATCAGAGCCATCAAAAGTACGGTGCGTAACCAGCACCTAAGTTTTGTCATCGTATTTCTCCTTTAATATAAATAAAAAAAAACTAATGTATCAAACGGGTCGGTATTATGCAATATTAAAAAGGATAGGTCTAGTTTTGTTAATCTGCCCCTCACAGATTGACGCAGATTAAATAACACATCATACTGATTTATAAAGTAAAAAAAAATATATTATAAATTATAACATTCATAAAAAAAAATAAGCTGAAACACAAATAAAATATTTTCTGTGGTAGAATTTACAGTTGCACCTTGAGTACAACTATTATTGATATAACAGGGAAAATTATGTATCAAGAACATTTTAAAGCTTTTGAAAATGTGAACAATCTAGGCGGTAAAGCTTGGGAACATGCGGTGGCAATTGATTTGTTAAACAGTAGCAAC
>JBDLJY010000492.1:0-4221 GCA_039714115.1 Pseudomonadota bacterium
CAAGTTTTATTGATGATGATAAAATGCCCAAGCGGTACAACCATAAAGCCAAGAAAAAGCGTACTTTTAGTGGTAAACGGGTCAAACGTGGTTTGTACAAGTCCAGTGACGGAACATTATTGAACGCCGACGCTAACGGTGCGTACAACATCTTGCGAAAAACTGACTCTGACTTTTCCTTTTCTAAACTTACTGAAAAGGTTGGTGCAAGGGTCAAAGAATGGCTTCATCCAACCAAACTCGTTCGTTTTTGGTTAGAAAAGAAGATCGATCCTGAACAAATATGTTACCCTAAGCTCCGGCGAGGGGATAAAGGGCTGATTCTCCCTAGTCCACAATGTTGAAATGTATGCATTTTTTGTCTACATGTAGATATTTGTCGATGAAATTGTTATCTGGATGAATGATTTTGTGAATATAAGAGTAGAAGGAGGCGAAAGTTTTATTCAAATGTATCAACGGGTTGTTGCGTTTATTGAACAATTATTAGCTCAGTCTTATGAAAAAGTTGCTATTGTTACTCATGCTGGTGTTATTCGTATATTTTGGGCGTGGATATTAGAGATTCCGTTGCAGAATGTGTTTAGGCTGCGTGTGGGTTATGGGGATGTTTATAGGGTTAATTTACATTTGCAGAAGGAGTATTGTTCTGTTGGGTTACAGAGATTATTGTAGTCTTTTTTAACGCTGATCATTGGTTATAAATAAATCGTCTGGAAAATCGTCCTCACTTTCTTCAAATGCTTTGAGACTGGCTCGAATTTCATCACATTCACTCTTGTATGATTTCTTGTTTGGCAATATCGCGTAAAGGCCCAGTCAATGTCCAAGGCCCTAAATAATCACGTAATAAATGCAAGATATTCATTTTAATATATCTAACGGTTCAATAGCACTAAGATTATCATAGGGTAATGTCAGGATTTGATGTCCAGCTTGCTGCCAAGCGTAGGCCTGTTCGGCACACCAATGCCATTAAGTTAAGACAAACCTGACAGGTGTCAAAAACCTGTCAGGTTAATTTTTCATTGAATTTACAACGTCATGGGTTTTGAATACCTGGCAGGTCTGAATTTTAGGGGTTTATCATACTGGCATTGACTCGACATGGGGCACGTAACCTTAGTAAGGCTTGAATAATGGCTTGCGAGCCGGCACAGGGTAGGGTAATAAATGTGGTGTTGCATAATAGGCTTGTTCTAAACCATCATTTATAATGTGTTGCAGCCGCGTGTCGTTGTCCACCATGTTCAAGCAAGTATCCATTCTCCTAATACAATAATAAGTAACTATAATTCTAAAGCACGATGGATTAATGCAACTGCGCGTCCAATATCGTTTGCAGTCGGTGGATTGCCAGTTCCCAAACAAAATCGGCTCTGCGGTTTTTTATCTGCCTATGATAATGCGCTGAGTCATTGCAATGCACCGGCTGCCATGACTGTACCAACTGGACGCTTGTTTAAGCCTCTAGCCGTGCCGCCGCCCAACCAAAGTGCAGAAAAGGTTATAGAAATTGAGCTTGACTAAAATGACATTTTCGAGTATCTTATCGCGTTTTCAAGCGCAACTTTTGGCCACGTTTAACGTTGGGACTCAATGTGAGTCAGATTTATGGTTTTCTGGTTCCCACGCGCCTGTTAGATTCAATAAAAGTAGGAGAGATAATGGAATCTCGAATTAAAAAAATATCATTAGTCAATCTATTTGGCTTTTTAAATCATGAAGTTAGTCTAAATGAGGACGGTGTTACGTTCATTCATGGTCCTAACGGATGCGGAAAAACAACATTTCTTAAAGTCATAGCTGCCTTCTATAACTGGGAGCCAAATGTATTTTTTGAAGTCAATTTTGATAAATTGATAATTCAATATTCCAATGGCATTGAAGTTACAACAGATAAGCATGTCGAAAACAAAATCTATGATGATGAGACCATTGAAATACCAACGTTGAGCTTTACGCTGGTAGATAATGATGAAACTAAGGATACTTTTGAAATAAAAAGAAACCTTAAAGAACTGAAGAATCATCCTATACCATATCTTCACCAAGTAAATTCTTCGACTTGGATTGATTTCAGTGAGCAAGAGAAGCTTTCGTATCACGAAGTATTAAAAAAATATGGCCATCAACTTCCATTCGATGGCGGAAAAAAGAGACCAGAATGGCTGCATAATCTACAAAGCAATGGAAAGCTACACTTTGTACAGACGCAGCGATTGCTTAGGGTTAGTGATAGTGATATAACCCTGAGATCTAGGCATGAAGAAGTTAGTCACGTAATACAACTGTATTCGAAAGAATTAAAACAAATTATTTCAGAGAAATTGACAGAATCCGCAGCTGTTTCACAGTCTAAGGACAGGTCTTTTCCTGAGCGTGTATTATCGCTGCATCTTGATGAAGATAGGTCGGAAGACGTTATTCGAAATGATTATAAAAAAACTGAGGATAAAATAGAAAAATTAATGGGTGCTGGGGTAATTGAGCAGGAGAAGAATATTTCTTTGCCTGACAAGAACTTCGAAGCAACAGAAAAAAAGGTTCTATCGTTATATCTTCAAGACATAAATGAAAAGCTTAGCATCTTTGATGACCTCCTTTTGCGAATAGAAACATTTCTTAACATAATATCTCCAAAGCTAAGAAATAAGAAGTTTATGGTTAATAGGCAAAATGGCTTTCTTATTGAGACCACTCATGGAACAAAAAGCAGTCTACAGCCAAGTGAGCTTTCTTCCGGTGAGCAGCACGAAATTGTTTTATTTTACGAGCTAATATTTAAAACTCGTGATAATTCATTTTTCCTTATAGATGAACCCGAGATTTCTCTCCACGTTGACTGGCAAAGGCAATTTTTGTCTGATATATCAAAGATCGCAAAGCTAGGTAAGCACTCATTTATAATTGCTACACATTCTCCTCAAATTATTGGTAGCAGAAGAGATCTTGCGGTTGCATTGGATGGGGGAATTTTGAGTGAGTAGCTCTCTTTATCAAACAGTTGATGAAATTGTAACAGAAATAGCTCTATCTCAAGATTCCACTCCTTGGCTCATTATAGAAGGATCAAATGACGAGCGATTTTTTATAACGAGGAGTTTGCCAAAAAGCCCTAAGATAATCTCAGCTGATGGCTGGGCTAATGTTTTAAGCGTAGTATCAAAGGTCTCAGAAGAGAGTATTGCTGCCTCTGTTATTGGGTTCGTAGATCGAGATCATAGAGAAGACGTTGGAATTACAATAGATCACGATAATATCGTCGTAACAGACTATAGAGATATAGAAATCTCTATGTTCGAATCTGGCGCACTTCATAGAATCCTTGTTGAGTTTGGTTCACCTCAAAAGCTACCAAAATTGAGTTCTGGAACTGTGGATATCAATACAGTGAAGAATAGTATTTATGAGGTCGCAGAGGCACTTGGTAGATTACGATTTTATTCGCTTAAGAATGATCTTAATTTATCATTTCAAGACTTGAATTATAACAAGTTTATTGATACCCTATCCCTGACAATAAATTCTGAAATATTGGTAGCTCAAATCAATTCAAAAAGTAAATCAAAAATAACGATTGATAAGTACAATGAGTCATTAAGTTGCCCTTTACCGGAGAGACTTAAGGATTGCCGGAATCTTAACAGTGGACACGATGTTGTAGAAATACTCGGGATATCTCTTAGGAAAAAATGGGGTACAAAGTCTGCCCAAATAATTAATAGGGAAAACTTAGAAAAAAGTTTTAGGATTGGATATTCTGACCAGGAGTTCCAAGATACAAATATGTATAAAACTTTATGCACATTACTTGAAAAATGAATCTAACAATATAGCTTTCACATAAACGAGCATAAGAATCAAGCACCGCCTTTTTTGCCACTGATTTATAAGTGCGCCGGTATCCGTGTTAGGCTTAAGCAAGACGGGATTCATGTCCTGACTGGGCGGAATACCGGCGGCTTGTGCTTGTACTGCCTGTGCGCGACCAATTTCACCGCCATCAGCGGCGACTGCACTATTTAATCCCATATTTTGCGGTTTAAAAGGCGCAACCTGTATTCCACGCCGTGCTAAGGAGCGACATAAGCCGACAACTAAGGTACTTTTGCCAGTGTCTGAAGTCGTACCTTGAATCATTAATGTATTGGTTTGCATATACACAATCAATGCCATTAAGTTAAGACAAACCTGACAGGTGTCAAAAACCTGTCAGGT
>JBDLJY010000493.1:0-4167 GCA_039714115.1 Pseudomonadota bacterium
AAAAAATCTGTGCTGGACGGTTTTTTTTCGTTAAGTTCCCTACGGGACGAATGGAGCGGAGCGGATTGAACGTTGCAAGCTTTCGAGGCAAAAGTTACTTCGTTGCCCGAAACTCTCGACTGGGTTTCGGGAAATCCGCTCCGCTCCATTCCCGAAACAACTTCAATCTGCCCGATGTTTTATAAACTGAAGAGGTTTGAGCGATAACTTATCTGGATGACTATACCATTAAAACTAATGAGAGGAAACTTCTATGAACATAACTCAACGTAAACCGTTTTCTCCTGGAGAAATTCTTGTCGCCGAGTTTTTGGAACCACTTCATATCACTCCAAGTCAACTAGCTGACATGATGAAGGTGCCTCGTAGTAAAATTAATGAAATCATCAATAACCAGCAAGCTATAACGTCTGATATTGCTATTCGTTTAGGCAAAGTGTTTGGCACCAGTGCTGGAGTCTGGCTCAACCTTCAAATGAAGTGGGATTTATGGCATGCCATACATGATGAGAAACAATCTGTAGAATATGAAAGTATTAAGCGATTTGAGTTTTTTTATCGTTCCCAACCGGAGCTTGGGAATGCCTTCAGCCCAAGATAAATCTTGGACTCCTTTTATAACCAATGAGGTAAACCATGAAATATACTCGTATGTTGAGTATTATGACTATCTTGATTGTTATTTCCTACCGGGGCTTCGCTTTGAACGAGCAGAAAATCCCCGCTTTGCCGGACGCCCCAGGCATCAGTGCTTTCCTGATAAAACCCTCTCAAGGAATGGCTAAAATTCCCGCCGGTTGGAAGCGAAACTCCGACCGAAGCTTCAATAATAGTCAGCTTGCATTGGAATATTTAACCGCTGTTCAGGGGGCTGCCCCCTACAAAACCATCAGCGAAACATTACCTAAAGCCCATTACACCATATTCATCATGGCCATTGGAAAAGGTCGGGCAAGAGTCGGCGGTGGAGACTGGAAAGAAATTAATGTGGCTGGCAACTACTACCAGTGGGTCAAACTGGGAAAATCCAAAAAAAGCCGACGGGTGACGGTCGAAGTGAAGTCACTATCGCCCGCTTTCAAGTATGCAGGACTGCTTGCAGCGGGCGATAGCCTACCCATCATTTCGGTGGCGCGTGTCCTGAAAAAACTGCGCCGGGGCGAGCCTGTTACGATTGCGCTGGTCGGAGACTCTGTCACAGAAAATGCTAAGGGGCATCGCGGTGGTTCGACTTCTTTTGAAAAGGGCAATCCTGGGTTATTCAAGGCCATGCTGGAAAAGGAGTTCGACACGCCGGTTGCCTATGCTTCACACCGCGAGCCATCCGACTGGCCAGAAAATCCGAAGGCGACCAAATTCAAGAGGGTCACGCTGGACAAAATCCAATACAGGGATGGGCGGGTAGAAGTAGACCCCTGGGCAAAGATTCGCCTGAGCAGTTGAGCAGGCGTGATATTCATGGGGGCGAGAACCAGATGTTCTGCTGGTTGAGCTGTGATCTTATGAACCTGAACAAATTCATCTAATCCAACCCCAGCATTCTCACGGGTCATGCCGTCCAATTGGACACACGATTGGCCGCGCAATTCTTTATAAGCTGGCATCACTTTAGCGATTGTCTGCTTTTTACCCATCACAGCAACGATATCACCCAGCGCCACTTGGAGTGTTTTCAAATCTTTTGGAACAATGCGTGCAAAACCACGCCCCACATCCTTACTCAAGGCCTCTGTGACTTTCAATTTCAAAGACTCAGACATCATTTGGGACACCTAATTTCCAAAACACCATTATTACAGGCAATCTGTATTTTATCTTTAGGACAATTTCTCGGCAAGAGAAGCTCTTTATGATACTTCTTATCTCCGTGTTCGGCGGTGAACGTCAACACATCATCCTTGCTTTCAATCTGAACATCGTTGGCACTAATGCCCGGCATCTCTGCCACGACCAAAATATGATCATCTTCTTCAAAAACATCAGTGATGGGTTCACGGACTTCTTGGACAACAGCTTCACCCGTCGTTTCATTTTGACGAATGTTACCAAAGGGTTCTACCTTAACATCTTTATCCCCTTGTTCACCTAAACCCACTTTTACCGAAACACCATAGATGCCTTTAGCATTCTTTCCTTCGTGTTGCCAATCGAATTCGCCCGTCCGTTTCAGTTCCTCGCCCTTATCGGCCAGTTCACCTAACTTTTCTACCAAATTAGTGAGGCCTGTTTTATAGCCTCTACAGCACCTTCAATGCCTGCATAACCTGTCATTACTACGATCGGTAAATTTTCGTCAACTTTTTTACATCGCTTGAGAACTTCCATGCCATCCATAATCGGCATTTTCACGTCCAACAATATCAGCTCAGGCTGCTTATTCTCTATCATCTCAAGTGCCGTTTTACCACCAAGGGTTCAAATCCTTCCAGTTTTATCAAAAGTGCCAACATTTGGCACAATTCTTCATTATCATCAATTATTAAGACAAGAGTTGGTTTGTTTAACATTTGCACACTCAAATAAAACTGGTTTTTCCTGATGGACAGGGTTGCAAACCCAATGCTATGCTATCTCGTGCCGACAAACCAATACCATTAAGTTAAGGACAAATGATTGATTTAAAAAAAAATATGTGCAATCCCTAAGTGACGTTAAATCTCACTCAATAAATTAGCTTAGTCGTCGCCTAAAACCGGCAGAGCTGCAAACCCAGTCCAGCAGCATAATATTTTATTAAAATCAATAATTTATTATTAATATCTTGTTGGCATTGGCGCATAAAAATTCACACCCCGTAGGTGTGGATTTTGGGGCATTGCAAACCCAATGCCATCTGTCTCGTGCCAACAAACTGGTTAATGTTTCTAACGGGCTGCGGGGTATTGATCTTCCCACAGCTCTTTGTATTGCAAACATAATGCCATCTATCTCATACCAGCAAACCATAGATGAGAAAGAATTTTCCGACAAGATACAGCATTGCAAACTCCAGATGTGTTTGCCAATGTATGGAATTCATTACATAGTTTCAAACCCCCGTTTAAAATTTTTAGTGTCTTATTATTGCCCAAAAACATTTTCCAGTCTAAACCAGCAGAACCTACTCTGAACTCCTAGTACAGTGATAGGAGTCCAAAATTTATTTTGGGCGAGGCACGGAGTAATGTCAGTCCAAGGCCATAAAGCCTCAAAAGGGAGAACGTAGCAGATATGCTGGATTCCGTAAGATCGGTAACTTACAATCTCTTGATGGGATAAAAGGTAGGTAGGTGAATGGGTTGTGCGCTGGCTGGCCAATACCATTTGAATGCCGCCGCATAATCAGCTTTTTTATGGGCATTGTTAACCGCTAGATAGCTAAAATAAAAAATGGGGACGGTCGCGCATTTTGTTAAGTTATTGATTATTTTTTAAAATGAGCGTAAGTTGCTCGCTTGATAAAGCATATTGACCGCGCCGTATGCGAACCAATAAACCTTTTTTTGTTAAAACAGATAACATCTGTCTTACAGCCCCAACCTTTCTCCCTAAATCAGATGCTATTTTTGCAATAACGCCACGGCCCCATGTTTTTATCTTGTTTACTTGATCTAGTAATTCTTGTCTTTTCGGGGTAATTTTAACCGCTTGAAATTTTTCTTTTTGCTCCGTTGCAATATCGGTTTCAAATTGAGGTATGGTTTTAGCAGGTTTCCAAAAATCCAATTGATCCGCATAATATATATCTTGCAGTCTTATGCAATAAGTATGTGTATACAATAATGCTAATAAATACGCTGGTTATCAAAAAGCTCAGGGGAGATAACCAAGCCAGATACAGAAAACTAAAAACCAGTACCATCCCTGATTGACTGGCGTTGATCAGAAGTAATCCAGATTGAGAAATGAGATTACTATCTTGGGTGAGTCGAGTGTATATATCACCCCGTTCGCTATTTTCTATGAAATGCAATTCTGTCAAGCGAATTTTATCCGCAATTCTAACTCGGATTTTACGAATGAATTTTTCAATCGCAATCACCATTTGAGAAAGCGCATATCTTTGAGTATAGACATATAAAACAAAAACAATAAGGTAGAGTAAAAAGTATTGTGGCTCTACCTTATTATTTGAAACCATTGCAGCCGCAGTATTGATGATAGCTAATATCATCGCATTAGCTATAC
>JBDLJY010000494.1:0-4162 GCA_039714115.1 Pseudomonadota bacterium
TTCGGTTTTGCCCGTTTCGGGAAATCCGCTCCGCTCCATTCCCGAAACAAAAATTCGGTTTTGCCTAATCCCAGTAGTTAAGGTTTAGATTTTAAACGGATTCCGCAAAGGCTGCTTATGCGCGATCCCGATAATCACCAGCCCCGGCCAGAATAAATAGGCTAGTATTTCCAAATTTTCTCCAAAAGTGTAAAGAAACAGAATCAGTATCATCGCCAACCCCACCTGTGCAGTATGGTTTGTCTGTGCTTTCAGCACTAATTCCAGAAAACTCCAGACCATAGGAACTAACAGCGCAATAAAACCGACAATACCCTTGACAAACAATAACCCGTACCAACAGTGGTGACTGCCAATAGGCATGTGTTCGACCAGATGCGGGCCTGGCTCGACGACACCGTGCCCCCAGATAGGCGCTTCATCGCGCCAGCGTTGTACAGCAATTTTTCCCAGATCGGAACGTACTCGACTGGAGTCCGATCTAGCGCCTTTGAAACGTGCTATAGCCACGTCTATCAGTTCAATGATCTGTGCCGCGAGCAGCCCGAGGCTGTAAGAAGCAAAGGCCATTAAGAAATGAATCAATGGCCGAGTCAGATTACTTAATCCCCAAGCAATAACCGGCACAGACACCATACTAACCAGTGCCAGCCGCGATTTTGACATGAATATCATCGTTAGGCAGCCAGCAAGGCCATACCAGAACCATTTACGCCTTATGTCCTCCTGTAGAACAAAAACGAAATAAATATTGGCAACAAAACCTATAGCAGGCCCCCAAGGGGCGAAAAACCGCCAACGCAAACTGCCATCATAACTCTGACTGTACAAACTCACAGCAAAAAAATCTGTACCGGGTCCTAGAGGTGCCAGTGGGGAAACATACAAAATTTGCGGCATATGTAGCATAGCTGCCCCGATAAAGAGCGGTATTAACACCACCGTATGATAACAGACAATGACGCCGGCACGGTAGATGAGTTCGGGACGGATATCCAGAGTAGCACCCAACAACGGAAAGATGGCTATTAAGGCCCAACCTTTGGCCCACCCAACCGAAGATTTGATCAGTTTGCCAGTGCCCAGTTCCCAGTTGAGATGTCCCATAATGAGCGCCACTTCCATCACTAACATGCCAATGATCCAAATCCAGATCGCTATGGGCACATGTACGCGCTCAGCTTTTGGCGTGTCTTCAGTCTGGAAATACCATTTTAGCAATAGGTAAAACAACAGTACCCAAGCAATGGCGGGGGCTAAAGGATACAGTGCTCCAAAAACGTAAAAGATGTAAGTGCCAGTAATGGAATACCAAACGACACGTTCTTCAAAATTGCGAGGTTGTATCGTATCCATATTTATTAATTAGCACTCGACTCGTTCAAAAGTTTGCTGATATAAGGCGCTCTGATCCAGAGGAGTAGCAGTCCACTTAGAGTAAATAAAGAAGCTAATATCGCACCTAACAACCCCATATTTCTTTTAGGTGAACTCGGTTTGTCTGGCATACTGGGTTTGGAAAGCATTTGTAACAGAGGATAGGATGCAAAGAGATCCGCTTGACTTGTTTCAATTCTAGCCCGAGCCGAGGTATAGACAGCCTCAGCAATCCGATGTTCGCGTTCAAATTCTTCTAGCTTGGCGGCATTTTCATTTTGTGCGTTGAGCCGACTTTCAATTTTGTTAATCAAACGTGCCAGTTCTTTGGCTTTTGCAGTAAGCCCATGTTGTTCTGCATATAAACTGACCAAATTTTGAAATAATTGAGCTCGTTTTTCACTGTTATTTAGGTTCAAATGTTGTAAAAGCACTTCGTTGGAGCGTCCCAATAACACACTGCTCCGTTTGAGCATAGCTTGGTGAGTGGCTTTCTGACTCGCGCGTTCTTTTACAACTTGAGGATGATTGTTGCCCCATTTCGATAAATAAACCGTCAGCAACGCGCTCGCTTCCGTATAATTTTTGAGGTTTTCTTGGAATAATAAGTCGCTTTTTAACAAAAGTGCATCCGCTGCCTGTTGTGAAGTAATACCTAAATTTTTAGAAAGCTGGCCTACTTGGGCACGTTTTTTTTCATGTTCAGCGAGCACCTCGGCACGCTGCTTACGCAATTGTTCGATGCTCGTTGCCAATAGCAAATGTTGCTCGACTGATACCAGTTTAGTTTTAATTTTATGCTCCAACAAAGCATCGCGGGCCGCTTTGAGTTTATTTTCATAGCTCATGAGCATAGCGCGGAAACTATTTTCACGTTGTTTAATTTCGTCCAAACGTAGCTCTTGTAAGTTAGCTTGCAGGGCATGGTATAAAGCCCAAGATTTATCTACCGCTTGTTGTGGGCTTTTTCCATTGAGTTCAAACAAGATAAGGGAAGTTTGAGCAATTAGCTTGATTTTTGGTTTGCCAAAAGTGCTCTGTGTCATTTTCATACTATCTGCTGCGGTTTGGAGCACGGTTGCATTTTCCACGATACTTTTGTAATTGACTTTAGGACTGAGTGTGGAATGCCCATAAGGGGAAGAGGCTACAGTAGAAGCTTGACCAATATTGTCAATAGTAATATTAGCACCAGCCCCCGTGCCGGGCAAGATTAAGGTCCACTTGCTAGTATAAGTCGGCTGAGTTAGGTATAGGTAAGATAGTGCTGTGCTCCAAATCAGCCCGTTAATCAAAATGGCTAATACAGCATAACGTAACCAACGCCAAGATTCACCAGATTTTCCCCAGTGCCAAAGCAGTACACGTTTCCAGAATACGCTTTGCAGGTTATTGGGCTTAATTTTTTCCAATTCAAGTTCCTATTACGTCCAAGATAAATCTTGGACTCCTAATTAATTAACCAATGCTCCAGCAATATCCCTCATACTCGTCATGCCAGAGTCATAACAAGCAATGCCATCATTAGGCATAATATAAGGATTGAAAATATCATAATCAGCATTCGCTATCAAGTCTTCAATAGCACGTTTTATCACTTGGGTTTTTCCGTTAAAGGGATTGGTACTGACTAATATAGTAGAACGGCTGCTCTTAATAAACGGGTACACTCAGCATCAATGCCAGTATGATAAACCCCTAAAATTCAGACCTGCCAGGTATCCAAAACATGGCACGTTGTAAATTCAATGAAAAATTAACCTGACAGGTTTTTGACACCTGTCAGGTTTGTCTTAACTTAATGGCATTGACACTCAGCATACCCGAACCGATAGAAGCTTGAGCATTACTAGGAGAAGGAATGACTAAGTTGGACATAAACACTTTAAAACATTAAACTCTTCACCCTCATGAATAGCAATACGCACCCTATCTCCTGGTGACAAGGTGAGTGGTGCGAGGATAATCTTCTCAGAGACAGGGATTGGTTCAGGTAATCTTTTTAAAATGTCCTGTGCAATGGTGCGGGTGGGGAGAGTATCTCGGACGTAGTGGGGAAATTATTCTTCCAGTGTTTGATGAGTGCTACAAGCGGTCATTAAAACAGTTATGATTAAGAATGCTTGTTGTTTTGCATGAAAAAAATTAATTTTTTTCACCTCACTATAGTACATAAATCCCTTAAAGAAATCCGATTTTTTAAAAAAATCGGATTTCTAACTGTGCTATCCTACTTTACACTAATAATAGCCGCCGCTTCATCTTGAAAAATACCGAAAACTTGTTGTAATCGAGTTAATTCAATTAAAGATTGTACTGGGGAAGTCAAATTCAATAGTGCAACATTCCCATCTTTACTTCGTGCCGCCTTTAATGCGGAGATGAGTACAGACAGTCCCGTTGAATCCATAAAAGTGACCTTGGCTAAATTCAATACCACTTTAGCTTGTCCCGTTTCAACCACTTCCAGCAATTTTTTCTTAGCCTTGGTACAAGCATCTCCCATAACCAAGGTTCCAGACAAATCGACAATATCAACAGGGGTTTGAGTACGATGAGTTATTAACATAAAAAATACACCTTTGTAAATAAAATACGTCCAAGATAAATCTTGGACTCCGAAAACCACGATATTCAGTTGTTTCGGGAATGAGGGACGATTTCCCGAAACTTAGCATCTTAGCATTAAAATACGTCCAAGATAAATCTTGGACTCCGAAAACCACGATATTCAGTTGTTTCGGGAATGAGGGACGATTTCCCGAAACTTAGCATCTTAGCATTA
>JBDLJY010000495.1:0-4139 GCA_039714115.1 Pseudomonadota bacterium
TTTTTTATCGTTCCCACGCACTGGCGTGGAAACCAGAAAACTGAATATTTATGCCTTTAAATTGTCTGAATCAGGAAATTTTATTATGCTGGAAAAACTTTTTTTAAAACACGTTGGTCCAGCTCAGAAGATTGACTTGAGCTTTGCTAGTCGACTTAATCTATTGACGGGTAATAATAGTCTAGGTAAAACTTTTGTGCTTGACGTGGCGTGGTGGGCCTTAACGCGCAACTGGGTAGGATTGGTTGCGCGTCCTCGTCCGCGTGAATGGCAGCCTCTTTCTGAAAAGAGTCCCCAAGTTCACCAGTCCAGCATTAATTATACCCTCAAAGACCAAACAGAAATCGCCACCCAATTTGACCCTAAAATACAGCGTTGGCAAACTAAGGGCGGGAAATCTCCAACAACACCCTGTTTAGTTATCTATGCACGAGTGGATGGGGGATTTTCCGTTTGGGATCCCGCCAGAAACGAGAGAAAACGATTCACTTCAGTGATTGAGGACTCTCAACCTTCAAACGCCTTCCATTTTGACTCGAAGAGTCTTTGGGATGGTTTATCAGAGGGCAAGCAAATTGTGTGTAATGGACTGCTGAGAGATTGGCTACGGTGGCAGTCACGGGAAACAGAGATATTTGACATTTTGACCACCGTTTTGGCTGAATTATCCCCGCAAGGTGAATTGATACAGGCGGGGGAAAAAACTGTCCGGCTGTCACTAGATGATGTCAGAGACATTCCGACCATTGTTTTGTCGTATGGTGAAGTACCGCTACTCCATGTTTCTGCCGGGATGCGGCGGATTATCGGATTGGCCTATCTGATGGTTTGGGCGTGGAGCGAACATTTGAAAGCGTCAGAAATATTAGAACAAAGGCCTACACACAACTTGGTATTATTACTTGATGAGGCCGAATCGCACCTTCATCCCCAATGGCAACGCTGTTTATTGCCGGCTTTGTTGCGGGTTATACGCCACTTGCGCGAAGACATGGCGGTGCAAATGATTGCCGGGACACACGCGCCATTGGTGTTAGCCTCTATTGAACCAGAATTTCATGCGGACACGGACCGTCTTTTTCATTTTTATATTAATAAACAAAAAGTTAAAGTAGAAATGTTGCCTTGGGCAAAACATGGAGATGTGACTGGCTGGCTGATTTCTGAAGTGTTTGGCTTAAAACAAGCACGGTCATTAGAGGCGGAAAAGGCGATAGAGGCTGCCACAAGACTGATGCGAAGTGCGGATAGTCAGAATAAAAATATTGTTTATCAGCAACTCATAAAAACGCTACCACCTGACGATCCATTTTGGCCCCGTTGGGTGATGTATGAAGAGAAAGCCAAAAAGTTGTTATGATTCGAGTTAAGAAAGTACCCGAACCCAAAGATTTTGATCAAAAGGTCAGAAAAAAGGGCAACGACTGGCTCAATGAGCACCCCGGCAACACCGATTATCCTCCGTATTGGGGTGAATTTCGCCCCGCATTGGCAGAAGGTTTTGAAAATCGGTGTGGTTATACGGCGATGTGGTTGCCTCCTTACCAAGGGCATGTTGATCATTTTATTGCTCAGAAAGATAATCAAGGACAGGTTTATGCACGCGCCATTGAAAAAGAACTTAATGACTGAACCATGATACGAAGTCAGCGAAATTATCGGAGATTTTGGAGTCCGAAGCTAAGCTTTGGACTCCAAAATATATTAAAATTCATGGTTCGGTAGATAATAGCTTTATTTATGATTTTCAGCACCATTGCCACCGATGCCCAACAACTCAGTCTAAAATTTTTGTTGGTATAGATCAATTGTACGTTACAAGATGGTGCGTAGGAGGCACCCTACACTTGAGAAACAAACAAAAAATATTTCGGTTTCATGGCTACGTGTTTTGGATTCATAATCCACACCCTCAATTACTTAATTGCATTGATTTATAGTCTGTTCCTACAGCATATTGCCCGCGCCGTATGCGAACCAATAAACCGGTTTTTGTTAAAACCGATAACATTTGTCTTACAGCTCCTATTTTTCGACCTAAATTGGCAGCTATTTTGGCAATAACGCCACGCCCCCATGTTTTTATCTGGCTTACTTGATTTAATAATTCTTGTCTTTTTGGGGTAACTTTTACCCTCTCCGCTACAATAGGAGCAGTCTTGGTAGGCTCCAAAAAATCAAGTTGAGCTGCGTAGTATATTTCTTGAAGGCGTTTATCAACTGCTTTCAAAGATTTACCTAAGAAGGTTAATTCTCCGTTATTCAAACATAAATAATAGGTTTTTTCCTTTGGCTCTAGCTCGTAGGGACTTTTAAAATAACCAATAACTCCTTGCTTATTAAAATATCGTTGATACTCTTCAGATAAGTCTTCTTGTATGGAAAATATTTTGTCTGACATTTTACACCTTCCAGATTTATTGTTACAGTAAATTTCTGTGGGCGCGATTCTATCAGTTCATGCTAAGCAGGTCAAGTATTTTTTTTGAACATAGCGGGGGGGGCTAAACGTTATCTGAGCGGCTCCTTTTTCACTCAACCTTTGTGCCTTAGTTTTAAAAAAATAGGATTTCTTTAGTCGCTAGAAATCCTATTTTTTAAAAAAATAGGATTTCTTATCAATAGCAAATGTCAAGGCAAAAACTCCTGCGGAATCCAATAAGCTCCCCGCTCATTCTCTTTGCCATAACCCACATCCCCCTCCGCTTCAATTTTAATCTCACCAAAACTGCTATGAGAAAGGGAAAACTTATCTGGCGAAATTTTCTGCCACCGTTTATCATAGATAACCGGAGCTTGCTCCTTTTGGATAATTCGCAAAAATTCTGCAACATAGCCAAGCCATTGGTGCAAACGGCGCAATTCTGAGTCTGGTACTCGTAACAAATCCTTCAGCCGGTAACGGAACAGCGGGCTGGACGTGCGTATTGGCAGTTTCCCGGAGCGTTTTAGGATAGTTTCTAATGTTTCGCTGCTATTGAGCTGAAGCGGTTTTTTAATTGCATATTCCAGAGATGCCTTTAAGGCGTTGACAAAATTCCGCCGAAAATTTCTATCAGACGGTATTGCCTTATCAGCAAGCTTTTGAAAAATATATTCATATTTTCTTAATTGCCTAGACGTAACCAGAACATCCAGTTGCACATCGGGAGAAACCCGCACATAGCCTTCATTGTGCGATGACGGTAATAATACCTGATAAAAATCATCTCTTATTGCTGCCAATACAGGAATTCTTCGTTGAATGGGGATGCAATGTCGGGTATCTCGTCGGTTTCGATAGGCACAAAACCGCTTCCCTTTGGGCCGCAAACTGTAAACCGTATTCCAGATATGCCCATTTTTGCTATCTACCCAACCAATCAGGCCAGTAGTTTTTGGGCGAATTCTGGGGCGGGTGCCTAAGAGATAACGCCCATTGCGTTTTTCAAAGACGAAATAATCGCGAGCAGGGGACAATTCAGGACAGCGTTTACATGTTATGCCCCGATAGTTATGGTAGGCTTTACCCAGAGGATAAAATCTCATCGGAAAACCATTAGAAGATTTTAACGGTTTTTTAGCGCATAATAGATCCTCACGCGCCACCCAGCCAAGGTGGGGTGCATTTTCTCGTATTTCCTGTACCTGAAATTGATCATCACGAGCTTGGAGAATGAATACTGTGGTGTTGAAATTAAGGGTTTTGATGATGGCATTGTCCGCAGAAAAAACCGGTACGCCGTCTCGTAGGACTACTGTGCTATAAGCCTCTTCTTTTATCTTGCCGGTTTGCGGCAGGCTGAAAAACTTCGCCTCGCAACTGCCGTAACCCTCTAAGGAGGCCGGCATTGCTTCGCTTGACCATATCAGTAAAAATAATAACCATCGCTTCATCAGATTATTTTCTCCTTTTGCTTTTTTTTTAAGTAAGCGGTCAAAACATCGTTCGACCTGATTTTTCGTCGCGGTGAGAAATCCGATTTTTCCAAAAAATCTGATTTCTTTCGGTGAGAAATCCGATTTTTGTAACTTAATTCCGAGTCATCATAGTTTTTAACCGGTGATTTTGCTTCTACCTGATCAATCTTATATAAACGAAAATGGTTGAAAAAATGAATCCTTGAAAAGCCAAGTGGAAAAATGGGTAAAAATGATTT
>JBDLJY010000496.1:0-4136 GCA_039714115.1 Pseudomonadota bacterium
GGATAATGCACCAGTGGCACCGTCTATCAAGGATTCGGCAATACCGATAATGCCGTTGAGGGGGGTGCGTAATTCGTGGGAGGTGTTGGCTAAAAATTCATCCTTGAGTTTATCGGCTTGTCTTAATTGCTCGTTGATGGCATGTGTACGTTCTAATTTTCTCTGTTGTTTGATGACATAAGCTATAATCACACTTAAAGCAGTTATTATATATAGAAGATAAGCCCACCATGTTTTCCACCAAGGCGGAGTTATCGTGATTTTGATGGAAGTACCTTCTTCATTCCATAAGCCATCATTATTGCTGCCTTTCACTTTAAAAACGTACTCACCAGGATCTAAATGAGTATAAGTAGCAAAACGGCGGCTACTGTCCACATAAACCCAATCTTTATCAACGCCTTCCATTTTATAGGCGTACTGGTTCTTTTGTGGGATACTAAAATTCAAGGCTACAAATTCAAAGGAAAAGACGCTGTCTTGATAGGACAATGTGAGTTCTTTACTAAAGCTAATGTGTTGAGGGGAATCTTCGCCTATGCTGACGGGTTGATTAAATATCTGAAAATCGGTGATAAGCACTGGCGGTATAAATGGATTATCCTTGATTTCATTGGGGTAAAATAGATTAAAGCCGTTAGTCCCCCCAAAAAGCAGTTCACCGTTACGAGTTTTCTCGCCAGAAACAAAGAAAAAATCATTACTTTGAAGCCCATCATTGACATCGTAATTTCTAAAAGTTTCCGTTTGTGGATTGAATTTCGACAAGCCTTTATTGGTACTCAGCCAGAGATTACTTTGCTCGTCTTCTAAAATGTGATTGACAGTATCGTTGGGTATTCCTCCATCCTTTTCACGGTAATGGCTAAAAAAGCCAGTTGCTCGGTTAAATTTATTCAAGCCACCACCAGAGGTGCCAACCCATAAAATACCTCGACTGTCTTCGTAGATACTATAAACTTGACCACTACTCAAGCTGTTAGGATTGTTATTCTCGTGCTGATAATGCACAAAGGTTTCACGGTCAAACTTGTCCAAGCCGGCAACGGTACCAATCCACAAGACACCTTTGCTATCTTCATAAATGACATTGACTTGGTTGGCGATTAGACTGTTAGGCACATTCTCATCATGTTGATAATGCACAAAGGTTTCGGTTTTTGGATCAAATTTATTCAGTCCGCCGTCCCAAGCCCCAATCCACAACAAGCCTCTGCTGTCTTGGTAAATGATATTGAGATTATTGTGAGCCAAACTGTTTTCATTGTTGTCATCATGCTGGTAATGGACAAACGTTTCGGTTTTAGGATCAAATTTGTCCATACCGCCCCAAGTGCCAATCCAAAATATGCCGCTTTGATCTTCGACAATTGTATAGACATTGTTATCAATCAGACTGTTTTCATTGTTTTCATCATGCTGATAATGCGTCACTTGTCCTGTTTGTCGGTCAAATTTGTTGATACCCTCTCCGTCAGTACCAATCCACAAAATACCCTGACTATCTTCATAAATTTCCCAGACAGCATTACCACTGAGGCTATTAGGATTATTAGCTTGATGCCGATAAAGCTGAAATTTCTTGGTTTCGCCTAATTTATTCAAACCACCGCCCCAAGTTCCGATCCACAAAGTACCAGCCTTATCTTGATAAAAGCCGTTGACAAAATTGTAGCTGAGACTATTAGAATCACTGGCATCGTGTTCATAATGTTTCCATGTTTCGGTTTTTTGGTTAAACTCATAAATACCATTACCATCAGTACTAAGCCATAAGACACCCACATCTATTTCGTAAATCGCGTTGATAATCTCATCACCTTGGTAATGTACAAAGGTTTCGGTTTTTCGATTAAATTTGTTCAAGCCCTCATTAGTACCAATCCACAAAGTACCGCTACTGTCTTCATAAACAGAAAAAACACTATCATTGCTTAAACTGTTAGGATTTTCGGCATCGTGTCGATAATGCACAAAGGTTTTTCGATCAAATTTATTCAAACCACCACCATAAGTGCCAATCCACAAGGTGCCGGTGTGATCTTCGTAAATGGTTCCTTCCCAATAGATGTTATTGTGACTTAAGCTGTTAGGATTTTTAGGATCATGTTGATAACGCACAAAGGTTTCAGTTTTTGGGTCAAACTGATTTAAGCCTCCGCCATGAGTGCCAATCCACAATGTGCCACTATGATCTTCGTAAATGACTCTGACATCGTTGTGACTGAGGCTATTGGGGTTGTTTTCGTCATGTCGATAATGGACAAAGGTTTCGTGAGCCAAGTCAAATTTATCCAAACCATTGCTGGTGCCAATCCACAATGCGCCAGAGTCATCTTCGTGAATGGACCAAACATAGTTGTCAGCCAGGCTGTTGGGATTATCTGGATCGTGTTTGTAAACGGTAAATTTGTAACCGTCGTATTTATTCAAGCCGTCTTCGGTGCAAAACCACATAAAACCTTGACTGTCTTGTAAAATGCAAAGCACGACGGATTGCGAAAGCCCATCTGCCACAGTGAGATGCTCAAATTTCAGTGAGTGGGCAGCTGTGGAAAGTGTCATTAAGATAAATAGAACAATGATTTTAAAGTGTGTATGCATTTGTGATTTCATTTTGTTAAGTGAGTCAATTAGTTGATTTTAACTTAACTACAAGGATGTTATATAGTCATCCAGATAAATTATCGCCCAAACCTCTGAAGTTTCAGTTGTTTCGGGAAATCCGCTCCGCTCCATTCCCGAAACAACGAACGAAAAACCTCTGAGGTTAGGACAAAACTTTTCTGGACAACTAGATAAGCAAGGATAAACATAAATATTAACAATCAGTTAACTAATTTATGCGCGTTCGAGAAGGGTTCTATTTATCCTTGCTTAATTGGTTGTCGTTTTATAAACCAAAACCAACAACCGTCACATCATCCTGCCGATCATGCTCGCCTTTATAATCATTAAAAGCCTCAAGCATTTTATCAGATTGTTCATCAAAGGCGTATTGGCTATTTTCCATCAGCAGTTTTCTAAAACGCTTATTGCCAAAAGGAAAGCGTTTCGCACCCCCCAGTTGATCCAAAAAACCATCAGTTGACATATAAAAGGACATGCCTTGTTCAATCGAAAGCGTATGCGTGCTAAACGTAAAATCCAAGTTGGATTTTTTATAACCCAAACTGTGTTTATCGCCAGCAATGATATTCAGTTGCTCCTTGTCAATATAATAAAGCGGCAATTTAGCCCCCGCAAAGCTCAAAGTTTTTTCCTGTGGTTTGATCCAACAAATGGCGGCATCTAAACCGTCATTTGATTTGGCGTGTTTGGTATCCTGTTGCAGCGAGGTTTTGACCAGATAATTCAATCGTTTCAGGATGTCAGCCGGATGACGGCAATTTTCATCCCGAGTGATTCTTCTTAGACTGGTTGAAGCTACCATAGTCATAAACGCACCGGGGACACCATGCCCAGTACAATCTATAACGGCAATAATAAAGCCATCATCAAAAGACTCCGCATATAACATATCGCCACCGACAAGCTCCCTTGGCATCCAGAGGGAAAAGTGCTTTGGCAGGTAAGTTTTCACCTCATCTAGGTTGGGCAATAAGGAAGACTGTATAATTTTCGCGTACTGAATGCTGTCCGTCATCATTTTATTGACAGCTTCGGTGGCTTCACGCGCTCTTTCCGCTTTTTCCCGTTTGAGACGCTCCGTAATATCTTGAAAAGCAGCAATGGCATAATTAATATTATTGTGATCATCAAAAATCGGCGTTCCCCAAATTTCTAAGGGAATCGTCTTATCCTTTTTGCGAATTTCTATATCATCAACACTAGAAGTTTCCCCCTGCAAGGCACGCATCAAAGGCAACTTATCGAGCGAATAGGATTTATAGCTACCTGCCTGATACATGACTTCTTCCGCAAGGCTTTTGCCAAAAATTTGTTGTGCCCTTTGATTGCAATAAAAAGGTTCACCCTTAGCATCAACAACTTGCACCCCAACCGGCATGGCTTCTAAGAATTGTCTGAGTCTTTCTTCATTTTCCTTTGCGAGGCGCAAGGCAGTCACTTGGAGTTCTTTGACTTGAATATGCGTTTTGAGTCGCGCCTGTAGTTCAACTTTAGAGATAGGTTTG
>JBDLJY010000497.1:0-4116 GCA_039714115.1 Pseudomonadota bacterium
TGTCAGGTTAATTTTCCCTTTAATTTACAACGACCTGCCATGTTTTGGATACATGTCAGCCTGATTATGGATCTTAACTTAATGGCATTGCGCGATAGGCTACGTCTGTGGCAACAGGCTTTTTGGGCCGAGATGACTCGGCTGCCCGGCCATTGATCTCCGCGCTCTTTTCCTGAAAACACAACGGCTTGCACTATTCCATCTCTATCGACGATGGTGGCCCACATATGTAAGCCAAATCCCCCATTTGCCTCTGCAACAACCGTTTGCAGTGCTGTCCTGAGTTGCGTATGGGTTGGGATGCCATACGATGCTTGGGAAAATAGGGTTGTCAAAATGATGGTCGCCAAAACAAAATTGGGCACGCTTTTATTTAGTATCTTTCATGAGTATTATTCCTTTGTCATCTGTTTTGGAGTCCAAGATTTATCTTGGGCTACCGGATTCCCAAGATAAATCTTGGACTCCAACATTGTTTGCTTGAGAATAAAAAATATTTTTTAACTATTTGAATAATATAATCTTTTAAAAATTAGGCCGCATATTTTTATCTCAAATTCCATTTGCATACAAATAAGAATTTTGTATACAAATAAAAATTATGACCAATAAGGTACATATTTTGCATATCTTTTTGAGCTATTTTCGGGATCATTTAATCGGATCATATTTTTTTCAAGTGTTGCCGCAATGGTTCGGCTAACTGCTTCTCTGTCGGTTTTTGCATCTGAAATCCCCAAACGTTCACGAAAAGATTGGTTAGTCATCATTTCACTCATCACGTATTTCAAGCAGCAATGTTGATAACAAGCTTGAATTCTTTCTGATTTATTCATGTCACTAAAAGCTTTTCGAGCCTGCATGCTGACAGTCGTTCGGGTTTCTCCTTCGCGAATATCCAATGCTGGCAGTTTATCCGCTTCAATTTGAATCAGGGCTTTGTCAATACCACTGCCTTTTTCTTCGCAGATATGCAATCGACGCATTAAATCGGCTAATTTTTCATTGCGCGACTGGTATTCATCAATAAAACGATCAACCGTAATAATTGGCTTTCCGGGGTTACTGATTTCAATGCGGTTGTCATAAATTTCAATCATGACATTATTGCCACGAGATTCAAAATCTTGGTGAATCAGCGCATTGGCTACCAGTTCTCGAATAGCCAGCTCTGGATACTGATACACTTGTTTTCGCAATGCTTTCTCAATCACTTCATGGGTTTTAATTTGACCTATAATGTATTGAATCAGGAACTTAAAAGCCACTGCATATCCCTTAACGCCGGTGATATCTAGTTTTGTATAGATTTTACTATTACCATCATAGACAATTAGACGTACCGCCTTACGAGCAAGGGTTTCAAAATGATTTAAGTTTTTTGCGAATAAAATCGCACCAAGGTTGGTAATGCTATAAAGTTCATTTTCTTTAATCACTATTTTTTCACGACTGAATCTATCAAGTATCGCCTGTTGTGTTTTTGGCAATGGGATATTAATCAAATCAAAATAACTTTGTACATCCAGCAAAGATACTACGTCATCACCGCTTAGGTTTTCAATAGCAAGCTGATGTTCAAAAACTGGCTTACCCTCTGCAAAAATACGCTGAAGCTGATCTGGACTCATGGGCACTAAATCTTCACCGGAACGCATAAAATACGCTCCGTCAAAATGTAAGGCGGTGCCACGAGGGCGTGCCGGAATATTCAGCACCAAGACTCTTTTTTCGCCATCATGTAATTCATCAATATCTACCCGAATATGCAGTTTTTCTAATATTTTAGATTTTATTTCACCAATGTCTTTAAATGCCTGAGAACCTATAATTTTTCGTTGGTCATTTACTCCCAAAACTAATTGACCTCCCCCTTCATTGGCAAATGCAACGCAATATTTCATTAGCTTTTTCACGTCATACTGTGTTTTGGCTTCTTTATATTCAATATGCTCATTTTCGGAAGACTGAAGTAATTTCTTTAATTCATCAAGGGTCATTTTTTCCTACCTATCATTGTGCGTAACATGGGATGTATGTGTTATCATTATCCTATCAGTTATCAGTCTCTCAATAAAAGGCGGTTCGTGTAAATACTATAAGGCAGACTTTTAACATATCTATCCTATCGTTTTTTTTATCATTGCATTGAGGGTGGATTTGGGAAATTCAAGACTTTTGTTGATTTCATTTTTTTTAGGAAAATATTGACATGTCAACAGATATTAATATTTTGCTTAAGTCTCTTGAAACTCAGCGTGAGACTGGAGACAGGCAAGGCGAAGGCACTACGCTCAACAATATTTCAAATATTTATCAAGCACAAGGCGATTATGATACCGCCCTTGATTATCTGCATAAGTCTCTTGAGATTCAGCGTGAGATAGAAGACAAGGTAGGGATGTGCGCGACTTTATTCAATATGGGGCATATTCATTTGAACAAAGAGGATGAACAACAAGCGGTCGCTTATTGGGTAGGTGTTTATGCAATAGCTAAAGGCATTAATGATGCTGAGGCACTTTCTGCACTAGAGGACTTGGCAAAGGAATTAGGTTGCAAGGGTTTGACAATTTGGGAAAGCTTGGCGCAGCAAGTGTCTGAGTAGGCGATAAATCGCCTACTACGAACTTAATACAGCAAATACGGTGCCCGAATTTGAGTCCATTGTTGTTCGTCTTTTTTCAAGCGCTCTTCAAAATCCGCTGGTACGGCATTGGGATCGTCCACCCACTCTCGCAGGAAGGTGCCACCACTTAAAAGGTCAATCGCCATTTTTTCAGTCTCATATTCGTAAGGAAATTTACGCCAGAGTTCGTAATCTGGATATTCTAAGCGGACTGCCTTTAGGAGAAGGGCGGCTAGTCGATAGGGTTGGAATTGTTCGTGTCGGTAGTTTGTATTATCGGTGTGGATTTGTATGCCTGAACACATTTTTCCGATGTGCTTGTGAAAAGTCGGCTCAAAATTGCATTGTCTGAGGAAACAGCCTTTTAACCATTGGGGCTGCAATGCTTTCATTCGATTGAGTATCAAGTTGAAGTCAATATCGGGGGCTCCGATGACTTCAAGTGAAGTGGTTGTGCCTCGGCCTTCCGATAGTGTTGTCCCTTCAAAGAGGACGGTGCCGGGGAAGCATCGGGCCATGTTGAGACTTGAGGCATTTGGACTTGGGTTGATCCAGGAGAGTTCATGGAGGGGCCAGCCATATCCGGGGGCTGCTTCTGGGTTGTAGTTGGCCATTGGGATCACTTTTAAGTCTAAATCGAGATTTTTTAGGTCGATGAACCATTTGGCAAGTTCTCCAAATGTGAGGCCGTGTCTCATGATAAGGGGGGCTGCTCCGACGAAACTTTCCCAGCCTTTTTCAAGTATGGTGCCTTCGATTGGTCGTCCGACTGGATTCGGACGTTCGAGAATCCAGACGCTTTTGGCTTGTTCGGTACAGGCTTCTAGGATGTAGAAAAGTGTTGTTAGATAGGTGTAGATTCGGGTTCCAATGTCTTGAATATCTACGAGGAGTACGTCGAAGGTTTCCATCATTTCTTTGGTGGGGTATCTGACTTTGCCGTATAAGCTGAAGATTGGTATTCTGTGTTGTGGATCGGTGTAGTCGTCTGTTTCGATCATGTTGTCTTGCTTGTCTCCTCGCATTCCGTGCTGTGGGCCGAACGCGGCTACGATGGGGAGGCATTCGATTAAGGCATCGAGGCTGTGGCGACATTGACTCGTTAGGGAGGCTGGATGCCCTAGCAAGGCTATACGACGGTTTTTGAGGGGTATTCTAAGTGTTCTATTTTCAAGAAGTTTGTCGATTCCTAATTTCATGGTGTTCTCTGTTTAATTAAGACCTGCGATACCCCGCAGGTCGTTGTAAATTAAGTTAAATTGATGTTTCGGGAATGGAGCGAAGCGGATTTCCCGAAACTGACTAATTTAATAAAAACAATATTTTAATAATGACTGTCATTTTTTCTACAACTTGTTTTAAGGGATTTTCGGTAAGCTATAAAAGGAGTCCAAGATTTATCTTGGAAGAGCCTGGGCTCGTCCTGTCAGGCATTCCTTTGCCCCGCGTAGGAACGAGGAAACAACAATAACTACAAGGATTATATT
>JBDLJY010000498.1:0-4115 GCA_039714115.1 Pseudomonadota bacterium
GGTGCATGATAATTTCCTTATTTATATATATAAGTAAATTCTATAGTTGGCATAGTTGAATGCTCTTGGTAATTTATTATGTGTGTGTGTGAGCCTTATGAAAAATTGATTGAGCCAATGTTATAGTACAGCTAATGTTCAACAACGAATAATTTTAACATAACGATAGCCAATTTTTTAACAGGGATTTCTCGTTCCCACGCAGAGCGCACTCTCTTATACACAAGGGCAACCATAAAGGATTGCCCCTACAGAATCCGACGGTTTGTAGGGGCAATCCCTTGTGGTTGCCCTTTGGCGCGTTTAATGATTAAAACAATTAAATCAATTATTTAAAAACTTATGTATAAGAGAGTGTGCAGAGCGTGGGAACGAGCAACAACTTTAACACTGTCATTTCGACTTTGCTCCGAGAAATAGTTTAGTTTAAGTAGCTCAACAAAAATATTTTAACATTTATAGAATCTCATCCGATTTTTTAAAAAAATCGGATTTCTTTGAAAGTTTTAAATGTTAAAATACTTTTGTTGAGCTACTTAGTGGAACGCTTGACTAATAAAATTAAACAATCTATCATTCATACCACTTATAGTAGTAGGAGTCCAAGGCTTGTCCCGACGATAGGAGGGATCTTATCTTGGACGAGGAGTCAAAAAAAATATGCGAAATTTTTCATCTTATGGATCGATTGATCGAGAATTAGATTATTACGTACCCCGTAAAAAATTGATAGAAGGCGCATATCAAGAATTGTTGGGAAAGAATCCAGACAAAGGTGGACATTACATCACAGTCTGGGCGCCTCGTCAAACTGGCAAAACTTGGGTAATGCAAGAAGTTGTCGAAACCATTGAGCAAGACGATCAATTTGATGTCGTTTTTCTCAGCTTGCAATTTCTTTATGAAGAGAATGATGCCGACATAGTGGCTCAACTCTTTGCCCGTAAATTGATCAAAAAGTTGAACTTGGAGAACTTAACCATAAACTCGTTAAAGGATTTTGAGCGTTTGTTTGAACGGGAACCCTCACAAAGCCTTTGATTTTGATTTTGGATGAGTTTGATGCCCTTGATCAAGCTGTAATCGCCAAGTTAGTCGCCGTTTTTCGTCATATTTATATGACTCGCCGAAACCAGACAAACAAATCAACTGCTGAAAAGGACTATTTATTACATAGCCTCGCATTGATCGGAGTACGTGCCGTCTTGGGAGTAGAAAATGTCAAAGGTTCGCCATTTAATGTCCAGCGTAGTGTGCATATTCCCAATCTGACTCATGATGAAGTCGTTTATCTATTTGATTGGTATCAACGGGATCGGAGTCAAAAAATTGAGCCCGAAGTTGTAGAACGGATATGGTATGAATTCAAAGGGCAGCCGGGGCTTACTTGCTGGTTTGGAGAATTGTTGACAGAAACTTATAATCAAGCTACCTCACAACCGATTACGATGGCACTTTTTGAGGGTGTTTATGCGGTTGCCTTAAATTTGTTGCCCAATAATAATATCCTGAACATCATCAGTAAGGCTAAACAAGAGCCTTACAAACCTTATGTTTTGGATTTGTTCCAAACTAAAAAGAAAATAAAATTTACCTACCATGATTCCATTATCAATTTTCTCTATATGAATGGAGTCGTTGAGCCTGATCAAGTCAGCTTGGGAGTGATGTATGTCAAATTTCCTTGTCCATACATACAAAAGCAATTGTTCAATTATTTTGCCAGAGAGTTGTATCAGGAAATGGACGAGTTATACTCACCGTTTGAGGATTTGTCGGATACCATTACTGATAATAGTATAGATATCCATCGTTTGTTACAACGATATGAGCAGTATTTGCAAGCCAATCGAGAAATTGTGTTGAAAGATGCGCCACGTCGTAAAAATGATCTAAGAATACCGGAGGCAGTATTTCATTTTCATCTTTATCTCTATTTGGTTAGTTTTTTCCGTGGTTATGATGTACGAGTTTTGCCTGAGTTTCCGACTGGTAATGGTGAGATTGATTTGTTGATTCGTTATGCGGGGCAATTGTTTGGATTGGAGTTGAAAAGTTTTGCTAATCAACGGAGCTATCAGCAAGCCCTCAAACAGGCTGCAAAATATGGGAACAAATTAGGAGTGTCTGCGGTTTGGTTGGTTTTATTTGTTGAAGTTGTTGATGATAAAAATCGTCAATTGTTTGAAGTGGTTTATACGGATCAGAAAACGGGAGTTGTGGTACATCCTTTGTTTGTGCAGACGGGTAGTTTGGCTCAGCCAAGATAAATCTTGGACTCCTTAATCAAAGTCAAAACCAGACCTGGCAGGCTGATCATAACAAAACCTGCCAGGTCAAAACCAAAGTCAAAAACATACCTGCTTACGCTTTTGACCTGCCAGGTTTGGTTTTAACCTGGCAGGTCTGGTTTTGACTTTGATTAATCCGACAGGCTGCTAGGAGAAATCTTATTCGCTTTCGTCGCACCTCTGGTCAGCTCCGCTAAATGACAAGGCTCTTTATTCAACATCCACTATCAATTCTTTCGTTCCCCAAAATGTCACACCCGGCTTTCCCTTGGTTGCCGCCGCTATAAATGCTTTCCATTCTATCGGCTCTGATGTCACTATCGCTTTAAAATATTCTTGTCCCCTTTCTAAAGCTATTTGCTTCACTGTCGTGACATTTTCTTGTGCCTGTAATCTGCCATATTCTTTATCCACTTCTACATATTCTCTGAATATCTGAGACAATTTCCCAGCTGGCGACACATTGAGCAAAGTTAAATAGGCGCTGCTCCCTTTATTTAATCCTTTGATTTCATAATAAATATTGATAGGTTCACCGCTAATAAACCGTGTTTTTCTGCGCTCATCAAACCACAAGTCGATTGTGATTGTGCCATCAGGATTATGCAGACGTTTCAATTGAGACACAATATCATTGATTTTTGCCGGCTTGTTGTCAGGAAACTGCTGTTGCGATTCCCACCAGTCTGTCAAAAATAGTTCTATCATTATCAACAGAATTCCCACTATGAGTGCTGATATGATACCCAAAATCCATTTTTTTAATTTCGTTTGTTCTGCCATCAATCCACCTCAATTTCCACACGCCGATTTTGTGCCCATGCCCCTGAATTATCTCCTGATACGAGTGGCTCGCGGTGTCCATGAGCGTGTATTTTTATACGTGTAATTGAAACGCCTAGCTCATCTAAGGCATGGGCAACGGTGGTAGCGCGTTCTTGTGACAATTTCCAATTGAGTCTCTCGCTTTCTGCTACGCTGACATTTTTGAACAGTTGTTTGTCGGTATGTCCATGTATATGAACCACGCGATTATAGAGATTTCGCAATGCCGCCGCGATTTCTTCCATTTGACGATCTGATCCCGATTGTAAGCTTGGCTTGCCGCTGTCAAATTGAAAATTGCGAAAAATATGTTTTTGCATTGCCGGGCTTGCTTTCAATCCACAATCACTAATCATACGCTCAAGGTTTTGCCGCCGCGCGTACAGTACGAGCAGACTTTCCCGATCTATAATTTCTCCCTCTTCGGTGACGGCATAACGGTTTGTGTTCAAAAACGCTATTACCCGCGCCTTGGAATCGGGATCGTTTTGACAGGCATGAAGGTGCGCTTCCAAGCTGAGTGGAAAACGTCCCTGTTTGTAATAAACTTCGCCCAAGCCATACCACGCATTTGAGTATTTGGGCTGCGCTTGGATAGCTCGACGGTAGTGCTCAATGGCTTGCGTATAATTTTGTTCTTGTTCAAAAATATGCGCCAAATTGTTGTGGGCTTGGGGATGCTTAGGACAGAATTGTATGGCTTGGTTGAGTATCCTCTTTTGTTGGGGATAGTATTGCCTTTCATCTGGTAAATCAAGGGCTTGGTTGTTTAATAGACTGGCACGCTGACAGTCTTGGTATGCCATGACGGGGAGGTGTAGTGTCGTGAGACAGATAATGAGTTGTGTGATTGTGTGTCGAGTTAACATGTTGTTCTCCTGATTATTAAGGGTTTCGGGAAATCCGCGTAGCTCCATTCCCGAAACAACGAATGATTTACGCTGACTTCAAGATCCCTACGGGAGGAAATCCGTTCCATTCTCGAAACCAACCTCTGTT
>JBDLJY010000499.1:0-4097 GCA_039714115.1 Pseudomonadota bacterium
TCTTCGTCAACGGCTCGCCTCTCAAAAAGAGAAGCCTAGACAAAACGCTCAAATAGGCAAACTGCTTGCCCTTGAAATTATCTGTACAAATAACAGTTAGTTTTTTTTCTTCACAGCGGTAAAGTTTCCCAACAGATGACCAACAGGAGAGTCCGAAGTAGCATTGCCTTTGTATGCTTGTAAATCATGGCTATGGGCAGCTTTATTCTTGAGCCAAATGTAGTATACTCAACACAAGAACAAACTTACCATGATCCCCATCATCCGACTTGAAAGGAGAAAAACAACATGCAAGAATTTTCGTATGGCGTCAGTGATTTTTATCAACTGAAAACGGACAATTTGTTTTATGTGGATCGGACGTCACATATTTCATTAATTGAAAAAGCAGGGCGACAACTACTCTTCCTACGCCCACGGCGATTTGGAAAAAGTCTGCTTTTGTCCATGCTGGAAAATTATTATGATGTGGCAAAAGCGGATGAATTTGAACGCTTGTTTGGGGATTTAGCGATTGGGCAAAATCCCACCCCCAAGCATAATCAGTACTTGATAATGAAATGGGATTTTTCCGTCATCAATGCCCAAGGAAAGGACGTAGAAAGGAAACTATACAATCACCTGAATAATCGGATTCAAAGTTTTGCCATTCGTTATCAAAATATTTTACAATATGACATAAAGATTGATCCACAAGATGCGGTTTCATCATTTGAATCCGCTTTAACCGCTATTCAACAAAGCCCTTATCGCCTTTATTTGTTAATTGACGAATACGACAATTTTGCAAATGAAGTCTTGATGGGGCGTGGCGAAATCAGCCCAAGCCGCTACAAGACTCTGCTATCAAGTGAAGGAACGCTGAAAACCTTTTTTAGAACCGTTAAATCAGCCAGTAGTGGGCAAGGTTTAGAGCGGGTTTTTATCACTGGCGTTTCTCCAGTGCTCATGACTGATATCACCAGTGCTTATAATGTGGCAGAAGACATTTATTTGGAGCCTGAATTTAATGATTTATGTGGCTTTCGAGAATCAGAAATCAGAGCTGTTGTGACTCAAATCGTTGAAGAATGTAAACTTTCTCCTCAAAAGGGGGAAGATGCCTTAGCCCTGATGCAACAGTTTTATGATGGCTACAGTTTTAGCGAGCAAGAGAATGAATTGATTTATAACCCGACATTAGTTCTTTATTTTCTAAAACGTTTTCAACGTCAGTGTAAATTTCCGCGTCAAATGCTGGATAACAATTTGGCGATAGATCGGGGTAAACTCACTTATATCACCGGTTTACCCAATGGGGAACCCATTATTTTTCAAGCTCTGAATGAGACTCCACCTTTGAGCATCTCAGAATTATCGAATCGTTTTGGTGTTGATAACATGTTAAATGCTACTAAAGACACCACCTTTATCGTATCTTTGCTTTATTATTTAGGCATTTTGACTTTTAATGGGGAAACTGAGTTTGGGGATTGGCGTTTCAAAATTCCAAATTTGGTAGTACGAAAGCTTTATGTGGAACAGCTTTTTGAATTGTTTCTCCCTATTGACACTGAACGCTCAGAAGCTCGCCAATTCGCTAAGCAGTTTTATAAAACCGGCGATTTACAAGCCTTGTGTGATTTTATGGAGCAGCGTTATTTTAGGGTGTTTGATAATCGCGATTATAGCTCAGCAAATGAGTTGGTGATTAAGACAGCTTTTTTAACGGTGCTCTTTGATGATGTGTTTTATGTGATGGACTCTGAATTTCCGCTAGAACGCAGATATGCGGATTTGACGATGATTATGCGTCCAGAGCAGCGCAAATATCCGCTTTATGATTTTATTTTGGAATTTAAGTATTTAAAGTTATCTGAAGTGGGCTTAAGTGGTGCGGAAGTTCGCGAAAAAAGTATTGAGGAACTCATGGCTTTAAGTGCCGTAGAAGATAAATTGGCGGAATCTGAAAAACAATTACTTGATTATCAAACTCGTTTGGAGTCTAAATATGGCGATTCCTTGCTACGCTTGCAACTGATTAGCGTGGTGGCGGTGGGTTTTGAGCGTGTGGTGTGGCAAAAGGTTTACTTAAACCATGAAATCAAATTAGCGCATTAGGCCAAACGAGCCGCACCAATCCTTGTAGTTATAGGTTCAATGCCATTAAGTTAAGCCCAAAATTCAGACCTACGAGGATACCCATACATATTCCGTTGTAAATTATACTAAAAATTAACCTGCTGGGTATGAGTCTCCCCGCAGGTTTGTCTTAACTTAATGGCATTGAGTTAAGACAAACCTGACAGGTTAATTTTTACCTAAGCTCCCTCCTTACGTCGGGACGGCGCTTACAACGACCTGCTGGGTATGGGTCTCCCAGCTGGTCTGATTTTAAGGGGTTTATCATACTGGCATTGACCCGTTTCCTACTAATTTACTCCTTTATTTCAAATAGGCAAACTGCTTACCCTTGAAATTATCTGTACAAAATAAATTCTATGGCTTATCCGATAACAACTATAGATAAAAAACTCAAAACCAGTCAAAATCTGTTGCTGAGCTACCTCAAAGTATTAATAGGCTACGCCCGTTGGCAAATGGCACTGGCACTTGGTTTATTAATTTTGGTAGGGCTAACAGAAGGCATTGGGCTATTGATGTTAGTGCCTTTCCTACATTTAGTTGGTTTTGTACAACAAGGTAGTACCCCCACCGGCATTATCGCAATAGCAAATCAACTATTTGCAACGATTAACTTATCTATGACTTTGCCAACGGTTTTATGCCTTTATATCGGGCTAATTTCTTTCCGAGCCTTTTTAGTACGTTGGCGCGAGGTACTGCTCAGTGAGATACGCCTCGGTTTTGTCGATCATTTGCGAATCCGACTCTATAAGGCAATAGGACAAGCCAACTGGTTATTTTTATTAAGGAAGCGTAGCTCCGATATCACCCATGTCTTAACTTCGGACATCAATCGAGTTGGTCAAGGAACCTACTTTTTCCTGACTATTATTGTCTCAGGATTTGTGGCTTCAGTTCATATTGTAGTTGCTTTCCAACTATCAGCACTGATGACCCTTATCGCCTTGATAACGGGTGGTTTGCTGTTGTTAATTTTATGGCCTCAAGTACGACGAGCCAAAGTTTTGGGTGAACAGTTGACTAGTGCCAATCGGAAAGTATTTGGAACAGTTTCTGAATTTTTAGATGGCCTTAAACTGGCGAAAAGCTATGGGGCTGAAGAACGTTATAGCCAGACTTTTACCGATACTATTTTCTTGTTACGTCGGCAAATGCTGGACTTTACCCGCAGCAATGCTTGGGTTGGTATGATTTATCAGATTGGTGCCGCGATAGCACTCAGCGGCTTGCTCTATATTGCAGCAGTGATACTCCGTCTTCCTGTTGCAGAACTGCTAGTTTTAATATTGGTTTTCGCCCGTTTATTACCAATGTTATCAAACTTGCAACGGAGCTATCAACACCTTGTCCACATGCTACCTGCCTTTGTCTCGGCGATGGAAATGCAGGCGCGTTGCGATGCTGAGGCAGAACCTATTTTGATAGATAAAAATTGGACACCCACTCTGCGTCAGGAAATTAAGCTACAAAATGTACATTTCCGCTATGATAAACAGAAAGAGAAAAAAATTATATCTGATTTCAATTTAGTTATTTCGGCTCAACAAACAACGGCTATCGTTGGCTCATCGGGGGCGGGTAAAAGTACGCTGGCTGATTTATTAATGGGTTTATTAACGCCAGATGCGGGTGAAATTTTAATTGATGGACAGCCACTTCAAGCCCAACAAATACATAGCTGGCGACAAAGCGTTGCCTACGTGCCACAAGAAACTTTTTTATTCCATGACACAGTGCGAGCCAATCTGCTGTGGACACGCCCACAAGCCAGCGATGAAGAACTATGGCAAATTTTACGGCTGGCAGCGGCAGATCAATTTATAGCCCAATTGCCAGACAGCCTTGATACAGTGGTGGGAGATCGAGGAGTGCGACTGTCTGGGGGAGAACGTCAACGCATTGCACTAGCGCGGGCACTGTTATACAAGCCATCATTATTAATTCTTGATGAAGCCACCAGCGCCCTAGAT
>JBDLJY010000500.1:0-4070 GCA_039714115.1 Pseudomonadota bacterium
TCAGGTTAATTTTTACCTTAACTTACAACGACCTGCCAGGTTTTGGAAACCTGGCAGGTCTTCTTTTGGGGGCTTAACTTAATGGCATTGACCCTACATATACTATCTTTGCACTCCTTTGTGTTAGCTGGGTTCAGTATAGAGAGAAAGTAACACTTTTTCAGGCGTAAGAGGGGCACTTAATTTCAATGGCAAGTCTGGGCGGAAAGCTTTCATCGCTTGCCAAATGGCAAAATAAGCACCCATACATAAACGGTGGCTCTCCAATCGCTTTAGAGAGGGGCTCAGCGCGTTACAATCAATCATGGCAATGTGGGCGCGAGGCGCGTAGTACGTCGTTGTGGGGGGGGTTGTCGCGCCAAGGTTTTAAGGTCATTTTATATTCGCTCCATTGAAAATTAGTAAACAAACAAGTATTTATTATGGCAAGAGTTTCCAGCCTACTCCTTCAAGCAAAGTTAATTCATTTACAATCTCAACCTCAACATTCAAAAAACGTAACTGTTGTTTAATTCTAGTTTTTAACCGTAAGGCAAGCGGCTTAAAATGCTCTTCGGCATCCAAGTGTTCATCTTGATGCAAAAATAATACAATTGTAATAGGTAATTTTTGCTCTAAAACCTTAATATGAGAACGTAGCGTATCATCATCATGGCGAAACGCACCCGCCAACCCAACAAAAGTATCGCAGACTTTCTTTACAATCTCATCAGCTAAAAAAGGCTTTTTACGGGTTACTTTAACCTTAGAACTGCATTGATTACGACATGCTTCAACTTCTGGTGGTTCTGCGGCTGATAATCTAGGACTATTTGCGGCACTATCACCACGAAAGTTTTTAACTTCTATCCAGAGAATTTCATGGTTGCTGGTTGCTAGAAAATCTACTGCTTTCATGCCTTGACACTGTTGAACTTTATGATAAAACCTGCTGCGATCATCATATTTGCAAACTGTCCACTCTTCTGAAAATTAAAAACGTAATGCTTTAGCATGGCTACCTTCTTGTAAAATCGTCATGGGTTCATGGCCTTTTTTGCATAGTAAGCGGACTGTTCCCGATCATACAGTGCTAATTCTTCATCTAATGTGATGATAGTTTGCAAATCTTCCAATATCTTGCCTTGTTCAACAACTACACTACCTTCATCCATCCGAAAACTAAAAAAATGTGCTGGAATTTCAGTTGGTTTCGATTCTACCAGTAACGATAATTCTTTCATCAAAAATAATTCATGGGTAGCCAAAATAACTTGTACCCCATATTGAACCAGTTGGCTCAATGCCGTAGCCACTTTGACCATCATTCTTGGATTGAGATTTGCCTCAGTCTCATCCCAAAATAGGGTACTGCCTTTGCCTAGTGAGCCATTTTGAATCAGATAAACTAGCATGGCAATTTTTCTTAACCCTTCGGCGATTAAAGACATTTCGACTTTGCCGCGTTTGGGTATGTCAAGGTAAAAATGACCCATTTGGTCCATTTTCACTTTACCGCCTAGTTCTGCCTCTAAGGGTTTGATGATGTCGTTGAGTTCTGGAGGCAGTTGTTTGAGCAAAGGTAAGTTGAGGGCTTTGCATAAATCATAGTTGGTTTCATCAAGAGACATGTAGCGTTCTTCATACAAAGCCGTTATTTCTGGATGCAAGCTGAATACTTCTCGTGTTGGAATAAATACAGCGGCATGGTTTGGCAAAGTAGCTGTAATGGTTTGGTCCAGCGTCACTTCAGTGCGACTATTTTTCGCTAATGAAAATTTTAGAGTTTCAGTGTGACGGTTAGCTAGTCCCATTTCTGCCGTCACTTGAGTGCGTTGACGACCACTGCCATGACGAGTTAAATGACCTAAACTCTTGGTTTTGAAAACCTGATAAAGTTTATCAGCCAAAGTCTTTTTAGCATTGATAAGTTTCTTTTTTCGAGACAATACGTGCATCACACTATACCCTAGTTTGAGCAAATGCGTTTTTCCTGTGGCATTGTCTCCAATCACAACATTAAGTCCCGGTGAAAATTCAATTCTCACCTCTGTAAAAACGGTAAAATTTTTAATAGTAAATGATTTCAACATGTTATATTCATCCAATACTTTTTTATTTGAATATAAATTATTAAATAATTTATATATCTTATTGTTTTTACTTTATTTTTTATTAGCATAACACCTATGGGTTTGCAACCCCGTCCAAGTAGATTTCTCCCTTTGGCATGCCTGACAAGCAAGAGAGAGACTGAGTAGTTACAGCCTCTTGTCAGGCATGCCAGCGGGAGAAATCTTGAGCTAAACCTTGCACTCCTTTGTGTTATACTTAGCACCTTCACACATAGCTTTTGTCATTTCGGTTTCGGTTTCTTTGTGCGGAGAAATCTTTAGCGGCACACCAATAAGATTTCTCAAGAGCCCTCCTGTCGTCTGTTCAGTATAACATTTAGTTGGCTTCGGTATAGAAAGAAAGTAACAGTTTTTCAGGCGTAAGAGGGGCACTTAATTTCAATGGTAAGTCTGGGCGGAAAGCTTTCATGGCTTGCCAAATGGCAAAATAAGCTCCGATACCATACATAAACGGTGGCTCTCCAATCGCTTTAGAATCAAATAGTCCCGGCGGATTGTCGGAATTTTCCAGAAAATGCACCGAGATGGTTTGCGGCGCAAAATAAATGTCGGGCACTTTATAAGTGCTCAGTGTGTCTGTTAAGAGTTGCCCATTGTCAGCATATTTCAATTCTTCAATCGTCATCCAACCAATCCCTTGTACCAGCCCGCCTTCTACTTGTCCACGATCAATCAGCGGATTTAAACTTTTGCCAACATCGTGTACCACTTTAACTGTATCAATTTGATAAGTCCCACGTAAGCAATCCACCGTCACTTCTATGATAGCCCAACATCGACGCGCCTGACTGTTCTCAAGCTTCATGCCATAAGGAAAAGAATCTCCCTCTCTCAACAGATTCTGTTTTTGGATGCTCCAAGGATCAATACCCATTTGTTCCGCTGCCTTGAAAATCGCCGATTCAAAAACAAACATCGCTTGGGGCGCTCCAAATCCACGAAAAGCGGTATAAGGTGGCAAGTTGGTACGGCAACAAAGGGCGGTGGCTTTGACATTGGGCACAAAATAACTATTGGTTGTGTGAAAAAGGCTGCGCTCTAAAACGGCGGGCGACAAATCAGCGGCAGCACCAGCATTTTG
The DNA here is from genome assembly GCA_039714115.1 of Pseudomonadota bacterium. Taxonomy (GTDB): domain Bacteria; phylum Pseudomonadota; class Gammaproteobacteria; order Beggiatoales; family Beggiatoaceae; genus Thiomargarita. The sequence goes on from JBDLJY010000500.1 coordinate 3,196, forward strand.
ATAAAAAGTGACTTGGTAAGCGAGAATTTGCCCGTCTTTGCTTAAGCCGATCTTAAAATCGGAAGAATAGGGATGCCGCTTGCCAGTCATTCGGATATCTTCATCGCGGCGCAAAGTGAGTTTCACTGGCTTTTTGAGCTTAAAGGCGGCGTGGGTACATTGACGCCGCCCCCTAAGCGCAATACATCGACTTCAATTTTGTGCCACGGCAAACCCAAAACTCTGGCAATCATCCGCTGTACAATCGTTGGAGACTGGGTTGCTGAGACGACTTTCAAGCCTCCATTTTCGGTGGGATAAGCAAAGGCGCCTTGCCCTTCTAAATAAAGATGTTCTTGTCCGCCCGATTCTGCTTGTCCTTCAACAATCACATCACATTGTTGCCACGCCGCTTCAATATCCCCTAAAGCAAAGCTGCGGGGTGGGACAATCAATTGTCCGTAGGCTTGGCGGGCATCAAAAATGGCGGGCAGCGTTTCAAATTTTATCTCAATCGCCGATGTCGCGGCACGCGCCAGTTCAGCACTTTGACTGACAACGATGGCAATCGGTTGCCCAATATAATGCACTTGCCCGGCTGCGAGTAGTGGCTCATCGGCAATAATATTGCCGATTTCTCACCAGGAATGTGATCGGCGGTAAAAACGGCACCTTCAAGATTTTTGGCAGGTGCAATATGGGAGATTTTGCCATGCGCTATCGGAGACGACAAGACGGCGGCATAAAGCAAACCTTCTGGCACTGCTCTGTCATCCACAAATTGTGATTCGCCTTTGACGTGCAAAACTGCATCAAGCTGTTTCATTGTAAAGCCTATCAGTTATCAGTAATCAGTAGACTTGTCCCTAAATAACTTAAACATAAGTAGGGTGGAT
>JBDLJY010000501.1:0-4070 GCA_039714115.1 Pseudomonadota bacterium
ATTTGCGTTTATCCGCAGTAAAAATAGGCGGTAATTTAGATAAGAGTTTAATATTATCAATGAGTTGATTACGCAACGCTTTTTGATCTAGCTCAGCACCGTGATGAGCGGCTTAGAATGCGTCAATTTTTGCAAAAAACTAAATTTTTGCTCAGGCGTAGCCAAACCAGCACCAATAGCAGCGATGGCGTAAGTGTAGCTATCTTGATAACTTTTAGCGATTTCAAAAGCACTAAAAGTAAAATGGTTTTGGAAAATGGTGATGGCTTTATTGCTCGCTTTATCTACTACAAAATCAGCGAGAGCACCCTCTTTTAATAGGGTACTTAAAGCTGTGTTTATTATGGTGTTGGATAACATTTTTTTTTGAGTTCCTTTAAATATTAAACAGCAAGCTATTTATTGTTTAAACAAAATCTGCAACCAATTAATAAAGTCACTAGCCTTTCCATCATTAAGAATGTACTGTTGGTTTTTGATAAATCTATAGGTAATCGCTTTACCAAGTTGGGTACCTGGCCTTTCTTGCCAAGCGAGCCAAGTATGAATAATAGCTTTGGATTTATGGGTTTGGGTAAATCTATTTTGCCCTGCCTTGATAATGTCGTTAACCTGTTTTTGGGCAATAGATAATAGTTCATCGCCTTCTGGAACTAAAAAACGAATGAAGTCTTCTAACATGCCTGTTTTTTGATTGTTAGGCATAATCCAAATACCGACGGTGGGCAATTCTTCTTCTGGATCGGTGATAATTATTCCTTTTGGATGAGGATTTTCAGGAATTTGTTGATACCCCGCTTTTATCAACCGATTCTTCAATTCTTGCCATCGTTCTAACAAATCACTATCCGCATCAACCACAATACCAATGATTTCATAATTACCGCTTTTGATCGCACAAGATAACGTATTGAGTGATTGTTTAATGCCATTAGCATCATGTATTCCAAAATCCTCATAAGTAATCTTGCGCCTTTGCAACAATCTTGAAATCACATATTTATCATCAATCCCTTCGACAATTAACAGTTTTTGAATTAATGCCATGATTTATCTCACTTCAATATTTTGCTCAACAGCAATCATAATCTCTTCGGTTTTAAAGTGAACCGCTTTGATCTTATTTTTTTTAGGAAATGACTGTAATTTGATGACAGCAACATTGGTGTCATCATTTTTTGCGATTTCTTGGAAAGCCCAAAGTGTGTCTAAACTATGGGTGGTCGCAAAAATCTGGATATTGAGCTTAAGCGATAGTTGGAAAATCATCTTCCAAAGTGCGGTTTGTACAGACCAATGTAGCCCAGTGGCAAATTCGTCAATGAACAAATATCCGTTTTCACAATGTACCAACGCTAATAGCGTTCTTAAAATGTGATTGATACCGTCTCCCATCGTATTCAGTGAAACGGGTTGCTTAATATCACGCAGTTTGACAATAGCTTTTTTCGTATTAGCTGTGTCATCAATAAAAGCCAATCTTTCTATATTGTTATCAATAATTTTAAGCGCATCAATAAGATACTGTTCTTTTTCGGATAATGCGATCTGACCCCATCTTTGAGCCAATAAATTATCGGGTTCTGAGTAATTGCCACTGACAAATTGATGATGGCTTATTATCCCTTCAAGTGTTTGCTGAAAAGTGGACAGCAATATTTCTTCTACGGTGTCATCGGCATGTTTAATCACCAAATTCGGCATCGTCGCCTGCTTTAAAGAAATCAAATTCCCGGTTTCTTCATTAGCACCGATAAAAATTGCTTCATCAAGGGTATGGAAAATGGTCGTCAAGATTTCTAAATATTGTTGGCTTGATAGATTAGCATTTAGTTTTATAATACGTAATACTTTGAATATATTGCGAACAATATTTTTGTCATCAGAAAAAAGCATTAAAGCTTCTAATAAAGAGGTTTTACCCACATTATTTTTGCCAATGATTAAATTCACTTGAGCTAAGCTATCAATACGGAGTTCTTTAAACAGTTTATAGTTTTTGATGTATAGAGAATTTATCATTTTCATTGTTAATGTATTTATTCGTTAATCGGAAAAAGTTGAGTAAATCATTATAAGTGAGTTGTGTTTAATCTGTGATTCAAAGTTTTTATTCCTTATTCCCACTATCGTGTACCTGACAGCCAGATTGAATATGCCAAGCACCTTTGGCGTTATCTCGTAAGTCGCAGTTTTCTATCGTAGCTGCTCCGTCTTTATATACATACACAGCCCAATGTTTATTCTGTTTAATGCTACATTTATGGACAACGGGATTGCCTCCTTCAGTAATTGTTATCCCTGATAAAGCATTTCTAAAAATCTCACAATTTTCTATCTGCCCAGTGCCGTTTTCCCAAACCATAACACCGCTTTGTTTACTATCGTGAATTTGGCAATAGCTAATAATCCCCTCCGCACCATGAATTCCGACACAACTCAACGTCTCCGAAGAAATATCACAATTTTCCAAGGTTAATTTTCCCTGTGGAATATATACTGCAAAATACCCTTCAGCACGATTCCGCAAACTTAGCCCACGTACTAAAGCATGATCAGTTTCCATAGAAATACAACTGGCATTTTTACTTTCAATAATAATATCCGCTACTTTCCCTTCACCGATAATCTCTAGCGGCTTATCTATGACTAATTCTTCTTGGTAATTGCCCGGTTTTACTGATATACGATTACCAGCTTTAGCTTTTTTGATAGCAGCACTGATGGTTTTACATTTACCCGTTGGTGATACTTCTATAGTATAAGTACCTTCCTTATTTCCACTACGATGCACTTGACAAGCAGATTGAATATGCCAAGTACTTTTGGCGTTATCTCGTAAGTCGCAGTTTTCTATCGTACCTGCTCCGCCATTATACACATACACAGCCCAATGTTTATTCTCTTTAATGGTACATTTCTGGACAACGGGGTTGCCACCTTCACTAATTGCTATCCCTGCGAAAGCATTCCCAAAAATATTACAATTTTCTATCCGCCCAGTGCCGTTTTCCCAAACCATAACACCGCTTTGTTTGCTATCGTGAATTTGGCAATGCTGGACAACGGGATTGCCTCCGTCTCTAATTTGTATCCCTACAATATCACAATTTTCTATCCGCCCGGTGCCGTTTTTATAAATATAAACACCGCTTTGTTTACTATCGTGAATTTGGCAATAACTAATAATCCCCTCCGCACCATGAATTCCGACACAACTTAACGTCTCCGAAGAAATATCACAATATTCCAATCTTAATTTTCCCTGTGAAATATCTACGGCATAATACCCTTCAGCACGATTCCGCAAACTCAGTCCACGTACCAAAGCATTATCAGTCTTCATAAAAATACAATCTGCATTTTTACTTTCAACCACAATCTCCGCCACTTCCCCATCACCGATAATCTCTAACGGCTTATCTATGACTAAATCCTCTTCGTAAACGCCCGGTTTAACTAAAATACGATCACCCGCTTTAGCTTTTTCGATAGCAGCACTGATGCTTTGGCAGTCTCCCGTTGGAGAAACCACTATAGCAATTGTCGTCAAAATCTTTTCCATACCCATAACCTCTCTCTCCCAATTGTTCGGGCGGCGCATACAATAAAGTCCCCATCACTGTCTGTCCAAACATAGTCATCCCATTCGCACTACCACGCGACATCGCTTCTTGTCGCAACGAAGTCGCCACCCGTGCCAGCCCAAAATCAATAATCTTCACCTCTAAACTCGTATCCGTTTGTTTAAATAACAAATTAGCCGGTTTTAAATCTAAATGAAAAATGCAGTTTTCATGCGCCACTTGTAGCCCTACCGCAATACCCCTTGAGACATCCAATGCGCCATGCTCAGCTAACCAATTTTCACCATCTAAAGCACCCTCAATATATTCACTCACAAAATAAGGGCGTTCTTCTCGGTGGGCATCGACATAATTACAATCCAAAGGTTCTGGCACATACGCTCCCGCTATTTTACGCATCAACATCGCCTCGACTTAACCACCACTTGTTTTTCATCCCATTGATCATGGCACAAAAACACGCAACCCATGCCACCAGAACCC
>JBDLJY010000502.1:0-4057 GCA_039714115.1 Pseudomonadota bacterium
ATGTATCAAGAACATTTTAAAGCTTTTGAAAATGTGAACAATCTAGGCGGTAAAGCTTGGGAACATGCGGTGGCAATTGATTTGTTAAACAGTAGCAACATTCAAGATTGTTCTATTCACTGTTTCCATTATCAACAAATGTTTGAATGTTTTTTTCAACATATTTTGGAGACGAACAGCCAGTTTGGAGCCTATTCACATAAACTCAATAAATTATTAGAGGAAGTGATTTCTGCTACCACATTTAAAACGAACAAATCCAAATATCGAAGTGATTTAATTATCATTAGTGTCTGTGCTGAAGAATACAGATATAATTTTGATATTGATTGTCAAGGATATCTTGATAGCGTTGCTATCTGCGATGAATTAATCAAAGAACTGATTGAATTTGAAAAAGAAACATGAGATGAGTCAGTGTAGGGTGCGTCCCACGCACCATTTATTATATAAGGTATATAGATTGACGGTGCATAGGACGCACACTACGCTTGCTATCCCACTGCAAAATCAGTATATTGACGCAGATTGGGGGCGTGAAACCCTAGAACAATATCCTCTTTTGGTACACCTTTGGCAATTAAATCATAAGCAATATGATCTTCGGTGCCATTGTGCTGAATCCAGATTTTGCCGTCCTTGATATCAAAATGTAAAAAACAGCTATGAATCCGTTTTTTGTTTTGCCAACCGACATCAAGTAGCTGGTAATGATCATGTTCGGTGTCAAAAATCAATTGAACATCTATATCATCCTCTGATGAACAAAATTTAGCATGTTCCATGATCATTTGTTTAATATAAGTGCGATATTTCTCTAATTTCTCCATTTTACAATCTCCTCTGAATCTGGATCATAAACGATGAGTTTAATTTTATTGTCTTGAATAACTCTTTGAGCTAATGGGCGTTGTAAAAATGAATTGTAGGTTTGCAAAGGGACAGCTAAATATAAGGTACGACTTGGTTTAACTTCTTCTAAGGCGACATGATAATTAATAAATTTTCCCACCGCTATATGAAACTCAGACATGGGTGAGTCGTTCATAAAACATTTGATGACGTTCAACAGCTATTTTTTGCCCCTTTTTTTCAGCCGCTATTATCTTTTCCGCGCCTAAATCAATATATAATTTACTCTCATCAAAGCGAATAAACAAAGGAGCTATGTAATTGTCCATCCATCTTTTTGAAGCGCATTCCGTCGTGGAAAATATCTTTTGCTGGCATTATTGTTTCTCTCGCAGGTTAGTTTAGTCATATTACTTCAATAGCATCAAAATAACAAGATTTTTTATCGAGCCACCTATCATCCACGTTTTTTCTCAAGATCGTGTAGGGTGCTCCCACGCACCATTTATTATATAAGGTGTATCGTTTATTTGTGCGGAGTACGCAGCCTACGAGCGCGTGAAATCACACAAATCGCTAAAACAGTTTTGCGTTGTTGGTGAGTTGATGTCTGGGGCTAGGGTTGTTGTTATTAGTGTGGATTCTGGAATTACGGGGGATCGTGGGTGGCGGGGTTTTGGCGATTTGTTTGCGCGTTTTGTGGTGTCGCTTTGCCATCTGGCGGATGTGGTGATATATGGGGGGGAGTTGTTGGTGCGTGTTTGTGGGGGATGGGTGGGCGTTTGTGTGTAGGGGTTGAAAAAAAGTTGGTTGTATGGGTGGGGTGTGGTAGAGTAAGCGTTGAAAATATGGATAGAAAATAAAAGGTGCTCTGTCCCCTATTTTTAAACCGAATAAAACCTAAAATATTTAAAAGGTAAAGTAGCAATCATGAAGCAAAACAATACATTACTTCAGCGTCTAAAAAACTATCCTGGTGTATTTGAATGCCATATCACTATCGCATTACCACCAAACCAACCCGAAAAATTCGTGCAGTTTGATCAGGTTTGCAAAAAACTTGGTGCTAAGACAATTGTTATTCAACTTGCTAATGGGAAAACGCCTACTCAGCCCATGATGAGCAAAATTTTGATCGGTGATGCAAATACGGTTTTGTCTCAAGTCAACGCATTGACGGAAGGATTATCGAGCTACTTTTCCGTTCTTCGGTTAAAAATAGAAGTAAAAATAAAAGCTGGCATTTCTAACACCGCCTTACCTGAGACAACAGAAGAAGCTGAGCTTTTACCTTCCAGTTGTTATTTTGAGTATCATGTCAAAATGCAGCTAGAAAAAGGCCGTGATCTGGAGAAATTGAGAGCATTGTTTGCCCCCTATCACGGCTATGTCTCACAAAATACTCTTGAAGAAGATAGCCGCTGGGAATATCGCTTTGTCACACAGCGTTTTCGCTTAAGCAACAAAACCGCTGAAGAACATTTGTCTGAGCTTCTGGTTTTTCTAAAAACACAAAATATTAAAGTGAAAAAAGTGATTCGGGAATTTAATATTTTTGATAGTCATTCGGATTTGGATGCTGGGTGGAGTTATGAAAACTAAGATAGAATTCGCAATCGAATCCATTATTGAAGCTCTTTCACTGGCACCGTTTTACGAAGAGTATGTTGTGCGGGGCAGCTTTATATCGCGCCAGTTTATGGGGCCATATCCTAGAGCCTGTATGGATTTGGATCTTCTCTATTTAAAAGATTACAAACCGGAAAATTTTATTAAACATATTAAGATTTTGGTACAAAAAGCCAATCAACTTCCGCATCCTTTGGTAACATTTCAAACCCAAAACATTTCGTTTAAAAGAATTTGGGAGAATTCAATTTCAGAAGGCATGCGCTTTTACTTGGGTTTTCTTTATCAAAATGAAGAACATGTTCTCCAAATTGATATTGCCTGTAACGATCCACTGATTGCTGAGCCACAAGAACAAAAAATCTTTATTTTGAGAGATCAAACCAAACGGGTTTCTTTGCGACTGGTATGCGTTGAAACGCTTGCTGCTTGGAAATTACATGGATTATTTGAGCATTTAAACGGTTACTGGCAATCTAAAACTTTGTGGGATTTATATTTATTTTGCCGCTATAATGCTCTTGATATAACGCGCTTTAAAACCGCTACTGAACTGGCTTTTTCCAGTCGCCTTGATCCAATTAATATTCTTAACCGCCTATTGTTCGGAGATTTTGGCCAGAGTGCCAAATCTAAAAAAGGCTGGAAAAAAGATTTTAAGGAATTTACTAACGCAGAGTTTATTCCGCTATCGAACGTTATAGTGTGGTTAAAGGCATATTTAAACACTATTTTTAAGCTTGAAACCGCTCCCTTGCTGAAACAGACTGATATTATTCAATATCGAGTGACATTATTGCGCGAGATGAACACGCATGATGCCAGGAAAAAGCTCCAAACCCTCGCTCAAAAGCATCAAATTTTAAAGCATAAGGCTTATTACAAGATCAATCATATTCCAGCTTCTCGGCTAGGTTCGTCAGAACGTTGTATAACAGATAAACAATATGAAATGCTAACCAGGCAGGCTTATTTGGATAACGAAATTGTCATTGTGCAGGAAAAGCTTGATGGCTCTTGCGTTTGCGCTTTTCGCCAGAATAATGAAATCTATGCTTTAGGGCGTACTGGCGCTCTTGCAAACAGTTCTCTGAATGAATCGCTCCGATTATGGGGAAGCTGGGTTAAGGCAAATCAGCACCGTTTTATGGCTATCTTACAAGAAGGCGAACGCATTTGTGGTGAATGGCTGGCAATGGTGCATGGAACGCATTACCAGCTTCTGCATGAGCCTTTTGTTGCTTTTGATATTTTTGATAAAAAAAACAAGGAGATAAATTATAATACTTTTATCAAGCGTATTAAAATATCGGGCTTTACTTCGCCTTTTTTAATCCATTATGGTGAAGTTTGTTCGTTAGAACAGGCTCTAAATGTTTTAGGAAAAGGTCATCATGGCACTGTAATAGATAAACCCGAAGGATTAATATGGCGCTTAGAGCGTAATAATAAAATTGCTTTTAAAGCTAAATATATTTGGCCAGATAAAGTAGACGGGTGTTATTTAACTGAAAAAACCGGTAAAGCGGAAATATGGAATTGGCATCCTGATAAAGGGAGTTTCTCGTTTCCATGC
>JBDLJY010000503.1:0-4051 GCA_039714115.1 Pseudomonadota bacterium
CTGGGGTACGTTTTACTTGCTCTTCAAATAATTGATGGAAACATTTATGTGGATAGTTTTGTTCAGTTTTGTTCCAGTCAATCAAAATTTGCTGCTGTTTGGCTGATGTCAACAAGGGTTTAAGTCCTATATCAAGATTATCATCAAGATAAAGAGAAGAAATGTCTTTACCTAGCCTATTGGCTTTTTTTTTTTTCTGTCAAACTGATATCCATAATATTTTGTATTAAGTACTGAATTATTAATTTTCCGGTTGGGTATTCAGCGGTAAACCGACTAGGGTTGCGCTCCGCTCTATCCACCCTACATACCACATACGCTTTAAGTAAGTTATTTAGGGGCAAGTATAATAAAATCAAGTCAGTTATCAGTTATAGTAGGCCACTTCACCACTTGGCATGACCATAACGAATCAAGTCGGGGCTGGTGGGCAACAAAAAGACGTTGCCCACCCTACATAAAATTCTTAGTTTGCTGTCTTTATGGCGTTATAAGCTTAACTTAATGGCATTGGATTCTGACTACGGAGCAACACCCACCAGAGAAAGACTCACCATTCCCAACTCAGCAACCGTTCATAGCCAATCGCCACTACCGTATAGATATGCAAACGCAGCTTGTTCTCATAATGCTTCAATAACTTTTGGCGATAATTATTCACCTGCTTTTTTGACTCGGTTAATTGCGCTTTAACCGCCTCCAGGGCTTTCAACTCCTTATCCGTTTTCTGTTTTACCTGTTCACCGTTTAAGCCCACTTTTTTTAAACGCACGTATTTGAACTCAATCAGGAAATCTAACAACCGATATTGACGCATATCTGGACGGATGATCATCGTAAAATCGGCATAAGTCCGCCTCAATGGGGTTTCCAAGTCCATCAATGGCAGTGATATTCAGCTTAGATGAGGCAATTAGTCACACGATAATTGATTGGGTGCGATCCCCTTGCCGTTATCCTTAAAACGGAGCTGCCCCATTTTTTCGACTCCCGCCTCATACGCTTGATGAATCATCTCAACACACCACGCCGTTTGGAAAGCCCTTCAGTACCATCATGGGCCACTTCGACAATAAAACCTTGTTTAGCAATATGATTTTGGTATTCAGAGACAATCTCTGGGTTATCATCCACAATTAAGAGTTTGTATTTACGTTCTATAAGTTTTTCCCCTATTACTTAAACAATAATTTTATCGCTATAAAAACCTTTTCTAGTATCTTGTCAAACGGGTTGCAAACCCCGTCCTGCATAGTTCAGGATTTTTGCTAGGAGAAAAGTTTGCTAGAAGTCCAAGATTTATCTTGGACTCCTATTTTAATCCCTGTAGTTATTGAGGTTTATCTATGATATAATCAGCTTCGATTTGAACACAACGATTTTAGGAAATCATCAACTATATGATAATAACAGGAAATATTCTAATACTCATAGGTGCCAGCTTTTTATTTTTAGGTGCCTTAGGACTGGTACGAATGCCCGATGTCTATAACCGCATTCAAGCCGGCACCAAAGCCACCACGCTTGGCACTTTGGCTTTACTAGCCGGCGTAGCATTTCATCATCCGGCATGGTTGCCCAAATTGTTATTGATTGCACTATTTGTTTTGCTAACCTCGCCCGTTGGCTCATCTACCATTGCCCGCGCCGCCTATTTGGCAGGTTTGCAACCTTTCACACTAAAGGGCAATGCCATTAAATAGGCGATAAATCGCCTACTACGAACCTGGCATTGAAGCGAGAGGAAAATATCTAATGTTATTTTGGATTGCTTTAATCAGTCTTATAGTCATGCTAGGGGCCGCTTTTGCTGTACTCTTCTTGCAGCACTATTTAGCCGCAACAGCCGCAGTCTCCGTTGTTTCCTTGGCACTATCAGTCTTATTCGTTGTCTTACAAGCCCCCGATGTCGCATTAGCCGAAGCCGCCGTAGGTGCCGGCATCAGTAGTGTTATCTTGGCATTGACGTTGCGCCGCGTCGGACTTTGGAAGATTGAAACAAAGGACAGGACAGATAATGAATCTACGTCAAATAACTAGCTTGATTTTTATAATTGGCCTTGGCTTACTATTAGGTGCTGTCCTAAAAACCTTGGCTTATGACATCACAGTGGGCATGACCATTCTTGATATTGCCCCAACGGAAGTCGGAACTGCTAATATCGTGACTTCTGTATTACTCGCTTATCGTGGTTTGGATACATTGGGCGAGTTAACGATTTTATTTGTCGCGGCAACGGCAGCCGGTATGGTTTTAGGGCAACGTCGTCCTGATGCACCGTTTGAGCCGGATGCGGGATTTATCCTGCGTACTGCCGCCGATCTGTTATTTCCATTTATGATTATTTTGGGCGTTTATATTATATTACATGGACATCTCACTCCCGGTGGTGGATTTCAAGGCGGCGCGATTTTAGCGGCTGCCTTTTTTGTCCCCATTTTAGCTTCACCGGCGAGCCGACTAAACCATAAAATGAGCAGCACGATTGAAGGTTTAGCAGGGGTTGCTTTTATTATCATCGGTTTAGTGGCACTCTTTGATAAAGGTGACTTTCTGGCACCCCTGTTTGGAACTGGTGAAGTAGGCCAATTATTTTCAGCCGGCAGCTTGCCTTTGCTCTATCTAGCCGTCGGACTGAAAGTCGGGGCAGAATTGGCGGGGCTATTAGCGCGTCTGCAAGAAACTGAAGTGAGTGATTAATAATGACAGTAGAACAAGCAGCCTATATATATATATTCTCATATTGCGGAGCCATCGGCTTAATACTATTAGGCATCTTCGCCATGGTGACATATCGGCATTTGATACGCATAATATTCGGCTTAATACTATTAGAAGCCGGAGTTAACCTATTTTTGATAAGCATCGGCTACCGCCCCAATGCAGTGGCACCCATTTTAGTAGAGGGTCAAATCCCTGCCGCTGCTATGGTCGATCCCATTCCACAGGCTTTGGTGTTAACCGCTATTGTCATTGGCGTAGGTATCCAAGCCTTAGCGCTCGCCTTAGTCGTCAAAACTTACAAAGCTTATGGCACCTTGGATACCAAAGAATTGGCAGATCGGATTGCACAAGAAAGCGGTTAATGCATAGTACAAAATTTATTAATAAAAATTCACAAACCATCACAATTAGCAAAAGTTTGAACTCAGATAAACCGCACAGTGGTTAGCACTTGCCATTGGGGGGGATGTTGTCCATCTGTGCCGTTGAGTTGACACGACAGCAGGTTCCGAGGCAAAAGTTTTCGCGGTACTTATGCGAAAACTTTTGCCTCGGAAGTGGTATTTTTAATTTTTTGACGTATGCGTAGAAATTGGTACAACAATCACATTTTTTGAGACAAAACAAAAAACGCTTGACTTATTAATTGGATTGTGAAAAGATTGCCTATTGAATTCAATAAACCGAGAACCAAGGTGAGAATTCAGTGGTGCGGCTCGTTTGGCCTAATGATAACCATAAGTTAATCTTTGATTAATACTGTGGTTGAAAATAAAGCCGATTTATAGAACTTATGTCATGGTGCGATTACAAAATCGTCTATCGTGGTGATTGGAAATATTGTGAGGACGAGAATACAGCCCGGCTCCCCATCGGGGGGTATAAGTGACGTGAAACCGTTCCACAATATTTCCCGTGGGATAGAAAACTATACCCGGCTTGTCTGAGACTAAAGGGGGGCCAGTGCAAGGGTATCAATGCCAAAGCAAGGAGGATGGGCTAGTATAGCATATATGACAACTTCCGCACGGGCGGTTATCTCGAAGGACACACTGGTCAGGGCGGACGGGTTGTACTGGGCCTGTCACGCAATCACTCAATGCTGACCTCGTCTAGAGGAGGATGTCTAAGTGTGCAATAACATGGCATAGGAACGAGTAAACGCAATGGTGTATGTCACTAGCTGGATAGCTAGAGGGGTAGGAAAAGTAAACTATTTAGCGACAACATTGAAGTAGGATGAGAGAAAAAGCTAATGCTCAACTGCTACGGTGGTTTTGATATGCCCACTTCTCTCCCAGACGCTAGGAAGTTAGATAGGGTACG
>JBDLJY010000504.1:0-4043 GCA_039714115.1 Pseudomonadota bacterium
TTTAATTAATGCCATTGCAAAAGCACTTATAAAACGTGGAGACAAAGTCACCTATTGTTACTACCACCGCCGCATGTCAAAAAAACTCAAAGCCCCACGGAACCGCAATTAGTTACTGATTTTCTGTCATTTCGACGCAAGGAGAAATCTCGACTTAGTCCCAAGATAAATCTTGGACTCCTTAATCGCGCTGACAAGTTGCAAACATGCTCCGGCAGAAAGATTTCTTATAACCTAGAAATCCTATTTTTTTAAAAAATATGATTTCTTTAGTCGCTGACAGGTTTGTCTTAAGGAAGATTTATCTTGAGAGGTAAAAAAAACATGCAATATCCCCTATCCGAAAAAATCGGCGATCCTGCATTACTTGTCGGGCGGGAACAGGAATTTAACTACTTCGACAAATGGCTAGCGAATATACCGAAAAGGCTATCTAAATCCAGAGTCATTATCGCCAGACGCAAAAGCGGCAAAACGGCCTTTGTACAACGGATTTTTAATCAGTTGTGGAGTGAGAATGGCATAGTGATTCCATTTTATTTCGAGTTTGATGAGAATAAAATGTGGTATCCCGATTTAGCGATTGATTATTATCGTGCTTTTGCTTCACAATATATTTCTTTTCTAGAACGAGATAATAAAATGGTTAACGGACGATTGTCGTTAACCCATATTCGAGAATATGGTCTGAAAAACTCACTTCAACTCTTAGTTAACGATATAGATTCAATGTCGTTTGACAAGGAGAATCTGTTATATGATTCTCTATGGAAAACGGCTTGTTCCGCACCTCATCGTTTTGCTAATTTTTATGATCGACGGATTGTAGTGATTTTAGACGAATTTCAATATATTACTAATGTTTATCGAAATTCTGAACAGCAACTAGACGGTAGCCTACCGGGCAGCTATAATTCCTTATCCGAGTCCAAAATCGCTCCGATGCTGGTGACAGGCTCTTATCCTAACTGGTTACTCAAGCTTATGAGCCGCTATTTAAAAGGCGGGCGCTTAAAACAAGTCCGCTTTTCTCCTTATTTAACTGAGGATGAAGGCTTGCAAGCGGTTTATCAGTATGCTCAGTTTTATGAACAAGCGATTACAAACGAATCAGCTTTGCAAATTAATCAGTTATGTATGGCTGATCCTTTTTTTATTTCTTGCGTCATACTCAGTGATTGTGAAGATAAAGATTTAACCACTACTGAGGGAGTGATTAATGCCGTCAATTATGAAATTTCCACTAAGACGGCAGAAATGTCTTTAACTTGGGCAGAATATATTGAAGATACAGTTGCCGAAGTAAATAATCTCAATGCTAAAAACATTTTGTTATATTTGAGTAAACATAATGAGCGTTATTTTACACCTACACAATTGCAACAGGAATTAAAGCTGGATTTAGACGTGAATGAAATTCGCCGGCAGTTAATAATTCTCAAAGAAGCGGATTTAATTCAGCAGGGTTTTTCTGATCCTCAATTTAGAGGATTACAGGATGGCACGCTCAATTTAGTGTTACGTAATCGCTTTGAAGAGGAAATCAAAGGAGCCGCGCCCAATTTCAAGCAAGAATTGACGGAGGAAATTGCCCAATTAAGCCGAAAGAATAAACAATTACAAGGCAAACTCAATTATTATGTGGGCAGGTTTGCTGAACACATTTTAGCTGTCGCATTGAGGAGTAAAAAACGCTTAGCGTTATCTCAGTTTTTCTCCAATGTCACTGACACTAAACCTTTGAATTTGCAACAGGTTAGGGAACGAGTTCATTTGCAACGTGAAGACGGCAAGGATATGGAATTGGATATAGTGGCGACTTCTGAGGATGGACGAGTCGTTTTGGTGGAAGTCAAAAAAACTAAAAGCCCCACTGGACCGCAATTAGTTACTGATTTTCAAGAGAAAGTTGAAATTTATCAAAATCAGTTTCCCGGGGTGAGTGTATTGCCAGCCTATTTATCATTAGGCGGTTTTACCAAACCGGCGCGTGATTTGTGTGTCAAATATGGTATTGGGATTGCGGAGAAAATTTTGGAGTTTTAAAAAAGCTTGTTGTTTCGACGCAAGGAGAAATCTCGACTTAGTCCCAAGATAAATCTTGGACTCCCTAATCGCGCTGACAAGTTGCAAACATGCTCCGGCAGGAATATTTATTATAACCTATAAATCATATTTTTTAATAAAATCAATCATTTTGGCTTAACTTAATGGCATTGATTTCTTTATTAGATAACAACATTAAATGAAATATTGCTTCACAGATCGCAAACGCGAATCATCAATATGGAAATATTGCTCCACTTTCCAGAGACAAAGTTGGTGCTGATTGGTGCTGGACGAGATGAGGTGGCACTCAAGAGACAAGTTGACAATTTGGGGATAGCCGATAGTGTCCAATTCCGGGGTTGGCTTTGTTCTGAAGAGACGATAAAAGAAATGGCGACGGCTGAGGTGTTAGTGGTACCGAATACGGGTGAGGAAGGTTTTGGATTAGTAGTCGCAGAGGGCATGGCTGCCAATACTCCAATTGTTGCCAGCCGGATTCAAGTGTTTGAAGAAGTATTGGGAGCAGATGATAGTTGTGGGTGGTTTTTCGATAAGAATAATCCAGACTCACTTGCTGATGCTATTTGCCAAGTGTTTGCCCAAAGTGATGAAGCGGCAGCGCGTGTAGCCCGTGCTAGTCTCCGTGTCCAAGAGCGATTTTCTGTAGAGCGTATGGTTGGGGATTATTTGAGGCTTTATGATAAAATTAGTACAGCGGATTGACGGAAAGAACGGATTGGGATGTTGATTGAATTGTGTCTGTCCATTTTAGTGTTGTGTTTATCCGTTATTTTCGTTAATATGCTGTACTACATTTGACTTAGGACCGCGCATGAAATAACTTCTTCAAGTCAAAACCAAAGTCAAAACCAGACCTGCCAGGTTAAAACCAAACCTGGCAGGTCAAAAGCGTAACCAGGTATGTATTTGACCTGGCAGGTTTTGTTATGATCAGCCTGCCAGGTCTGGTTTTGAAGTTGACTAAATTATTTTATGCACGTTCCTTATCTTTTCTAGAAACGAACAACATGAAAAAAGAAACCCTTTATATCGACTTAACTATCCTAATCGCCTATTTTGACAAGCGAGCGCAATGGCAAATGGAAGAAACACAAAAATGGTGGCATAATGAGCTACCAAAATATCAAGTATTCATCGCGCCAAACTTAGCAGATGATATTAGCGATGTCTACGACGGCAAAAAGCGGAAAAAATTGCACAAACTCATATCCAACTTTTTAGAATGTCACTCTTCGCCAGAAATTGGGCAAATTGCACGAGGATATTTGGAGCAAGAAATATTTCCGCAAAACGCCGCCAGAGTGGCATATTATCTTGCAATTGCCTCATTTCATAAAATTGATTTTTTGGTCACATGGGATAATACATGGCTTGCAGAAGGCCACCAACGTAAACGAATCAGACTATTCAATACCTCAGCAGGTATTTACGTCCCTGAAATTGTCACACCGTCGGAACTTATGTCACAAGAATTAATATAACGGCGGGCAACCACATTAAGTTAAGGCAAACCTGCTATAAACATTGCCCCCCATGAACGTTTGCTGAGGATAAGCCAACCTCTTCAGTTTATAAAACCTGAAATTTTGTTTCGGGAAATCCGCTCCGCTCCATTCCCGAAACAACGAAAAATAGATCATGAATGACTCACAGGACAAACCTAAAGACATTAGTATAAACATTGCCCCCCATGAACGTTTGCTGAGAATAAGCCTTTATGAAGCACTACTAAAAGCGGTGAATTCTATAGCAGACAAAACCGTTTTACGCATACTTGATATAGGTTTTGGGCGAGGAGAACTGCTACGTTTGTTAGCAGAAAAAGGACACAAAGTGACTGGCATTGATCCAGAAAAAGAATGTGTGCGCTTAGGTTCTCAATATGGCACCTGTTTTCAAGGTACCTTTGAAGACGTAAATCGCCTATTCAAACCGGAGCAATTCGACATCATTGTCAGTTCTCATGTTTTAGA
>JBDLJY010000505.1:0-4030 GCA_039714115.1 Pseudomonadota bacterium
ATCCCCAAGGCGGATGACTATAATAACCTGATTGCTTGGATGTGGGATAATCTGTATCACAACAGCGACAGCAGTGTTTACTATGAAGTCGTGGATGGTAACAAGCTGGTGATCCAGTTTCAGAACTATGGTGAATCTTATAACGACGGGCAGGTAGATGCTCAAGTTATTATCTACCGCAACGGAAACATTCGGATTCAGTACTTGGAATTCAGAAATGGTATGGATTTGAATGAATCCACCATCGGCATCGAAAACCAAGATGGAACGGATGGATTGCAGACTGCCTTTAATGTCTCGTATCTCCGCAATGAGAAGGCAATTCTGTTCACTCTTAATGCCTCTTGGCTAACGCCTAAACCTATCTCAGGCGCCATCCCAGCCGGCGGCTCGCAGGAGATCACTTTGACCTACGATGCGAGAGAGCAAGCTGTAGGCGATTACGATGCGAACATTATCCTGACTTCCAACGATCCTGAGAATCCAGAAGTCACAGTGCCTGCTACGCTGCATGTGGAGCCTAGACTGCCAGGGGTGATGGTTCCGTCGCTTAGTGCCATTGAAGAGACTCTACGCGAGGGAGAAAGTTCTGCTCATACCTTGACGCTGAGCAATACTGGCGAAGGTTATCTGACCTATAATTTGTCGCTAACTCAAACGAGTACGGCACCCTCTGAGTATCCCATATTAACAGAGATTCCCGACGGTGTAGGATACCGATCTAATGAACTGATCATCGGAATAGCCGAAGGCGCGGACATTGGCGGAGTAGGCAACAACAGCATTGGCGTAGCCGGTGTTAGCCATGCAGTACGAAGCGCCGTTGCGCCGTCAAGAAGTGGGCCCTCTATCGTCAGTCCTGGTCATCAGTCTTCAAATTGGAAATTGACTCCAATGCCCTCCGAAAAAGTTGCTCCGGGAGTTCTTCAAGTTCAAGAGAACATTGCCCATTCCTAACAATATATTTCGGCAAATCCCAGTTACTTGCAAGCCACTCCATAAAAAATTTCTCAGAAAGAGAAAATCTTTCTAGTTTTGCCCGAAGTTGTGCTACTTGACCTGTATTTAAGGAACGTACCTTTTCCCATTCAGAAATAACCGTTGGCCAGTCCCCAAGTAATTTTCGACAATCCGAGTCAGACAAATCCGACACCGAAATCATCATTCGCCCGTCTAGGTAAAAACCTAAAAAGGCTGACGGAATATTGTGTTCATCCGCCTTGACCTTTACCATTTCCTCCAGAAGATAGCAAAGTTGTTCGGAAGAAAGTTCTTCAATTCCTTTGCAACCTTCTTGTCCCAAATAATTTAAAACGAAATGACGAATTTCATCTGACATTGAAATCGCCCTATTCAATATCGCAAGTTCTGACTCTCCCAACTCACCATCTTTATCCTGTGCCTGACTAAAACGTTGGGTAAATTCTTCCGAAATATCAGGCAAAGCGTTACAAATCTCATCAAAGCGTTCAGTGGGAATATCCTCCCAACTTTGAATTTTAAACTTATAAGTAGTTGAAAGATATTCAAAAAGTGCGTCTGTTCCAAGCAAGCTTTCATTCCAAAGTCGTTGGATTTCTTCCTTTTGACTTTGGCTTATAGTCTCATCAACCCCACTGTTAGCTTTGGCCTTTGCCGCATCCCAAGCTGTCGCTAACTTTTGGCGACAAAGTTCTCTCAACTCTCTGAGCTGTTCAAGACTAAAGTCCTGAACACTTTCTACAGATTCAACCCCGATCTCTCTTCCAAGTGCCAAAATATCTATATCCTTATGAGTTTCAAGGAAACTCAAGATATCTTGTTTCAAACCATCTAATTCGTGATTTTCGGCGATCACTTCGTTGCAATTTTCGATAACCCTCTCTAAAGTTTCAGGTTCAATCAAATCGAAATTAAAACTGTTCGTCCCTTCTGAGTAATATCCTTTTTCAAGGCACCACACGATGAATTGATCGCGTCTTTCACTTGGCAATTGCCCAAATAAGCTACTTAAAACGGCTATCTTTTCAGGTGATGCGGTCTGACTTTCATCATTATCCGGCTCAACTGCCTGCTCAACTACCGACTCAACTGCCAGCTCAACATCCGGCTCAACATCAACACCAGTCGGCGAGGTCAAACCTCTATTTTGCTGCATTCTCTCAAGAGTCTGTTTAACCGAAGGTAAACCATTTTTTCGGCCACCGACATTATGTCGATCACCTTCTCGCCCCCGATTTCCATCATCATCACTATTGTCATAAGTTGCGAGACCCAAAAAAGAAAGCAACGAATAACGTCTAAAGTATGTAATGAAGCTGCCCATTGAATGAAGATCAATTTCACCGCCCTTATAAGGTACCGTAAAAATATTAGACAAAGCTTGCCCTGAACGATGCCACAGTATCACCTCAACATTGAGTACAAATTGTCCGTCATCCACTCCGGGCTCGATTTGAAATAGCTGCTGATAAAATAAGCCATACTTTGTCAAGCCTAGCGTAATCGCTTCCTCAATTGCACTCAGATCAGCATAAGCGGATTTGTAAGACGGGTTAGTCCTATTTCTAACGACTGGCTCAAAAATAGATTTAGCTTTAAAAAAAGCAGGGATAATTTTGTCCCTGTTTGCCGTGGGAGCTAACGAAGTTTGGCCTTGACTTAAAACTGAAGAAGTCATAATATATACCTCGCTCTAGGCATTGAGTTACGATCAATGCCTATAGTGATTATTGAATTGTAAGCTATTAGCGTACTCAATGAGTGCGCTAATAATTTCTAACTCAACCAACTCCTACGACCCTCTGTTCCCATGTTTTCTGGGGGAGTCCGAGCTTCACTTGTACCATTCGGATTTATTCTTGTTGTCGATCCGTTTGGGTGCGTTCACCTAATTGTAAATAACTTTGTCTATTTTTTTTTTAAAATTTTTTCAAATTATTGAAATATATTATATCAACTCATTTTTATAAAGTAAATAAGTTTGTCATCTGTTATTTAAAATAAAATCAAATACTTACAGCTTTATCGTCAATATGTTTGTCCACTTAAATTATTGAAACATATTATATCAACTCATTTTTATAAAGTCAATAGGTTTGTCCACTTTTATTTAAAAAAAAAATCAAATACTTACAGCTTTATCGTCAATATGTTTGTCCACTTAAATTATTGAAACATATTATATCAACTCATTTTTAGAAAGTCAATATGTTTGTCCTCTTTTATTAAAAAAAAATCAAATACTTACAGCTTTATTCTAAAATTTTCTAAATCATTTAAATAAATAAGCAAACCTGTTCTTTTTTCAGACCGCTTAACACCTATACTGCCTTGCTGTGCTAAACGGTAAATATATGAACGAGAATATCCCGTTTTTTGAACAGCTACACGAACAGGAACATACATATCATCCCCTATTATCATTGGTCCCCTTCTTTGTTTTTCCCTCCTTGTTTCCATGTGACGCACAAGGCTATTAGCATCAATCCACGAAGGAGTAGCATTTTTCCCCTGTTTCAAAGAGCGAAAACCTGCCACAGAATTTTGAGCCAACAACTTATACAATCGCGCCCGTGACAACCCAAACTTCTCAGATGCTTCACGAATAGTCAATCGTGTCATGACATTTCTCCTAATAAAAAAAGTGGACGAATTCTACACATTCCCATTTAAGATGTCAACCTCTTTTTCACATAACACACTTACACTTTTTATGGAAATAGCCGCGACGAATCCACAAAGATCGCCCTAATCCGTGGGTTAAATTTGTCCTAGACCCGGAGGCGTAAGCGGATCCGATATCAACGAACTACGACAACCGCGACGACAACAACAGACGATCAGTCCCCTTGATCGCCCTTATCGATCAATCGCCTTGATCGCCCATATCGATCAGATGATCTTATGGTTGGTGGCGGAAATGGTGGTGGTAGTAGCGTGATGGACGGTGATTCGCATGGAACCCACTGTTCTGGCACCATTGGCGCAGTGGGCAACAACAGCACTGGCGTAGCCGGAGTTAGCCATGCGGTACGCATAATGGCCGTCA
>JBDLJY010000506.1:0-4013 GCA_039714115.1 Pseudomonadota bacterium
AGATACTCAATGATTTGTATCCGAAAGTAATTCACTAGAGCGACATAAGTCAAAATATTAGGATATTCACTGGCATGGGCGGATAACCATTCAGTAAAAACATTATTGTTGAAAATGTTACCATGTTCAAGTTCCTTAATGGCACTGTCACGTTGTTTGACACTACCATATTGACTGATGGCATTGGCATATCCTTCTACCAATTCAAAAAACATTTCGATTTCAAAAAACGCTGAAAAAACCTTTCCTTCCAGTTCATATTCAGCCTCATAAAGGCGTTGTCGCTCGTCTTTAATCTGTTGGTAAAAACAAACCAACTGCTGTAAGTTGCTTGAAATAATACTTCTGAGTTGTTCTTCAACATCACTCGGCTTTTGTTTTTCGTCTCTATAAAGAAACCTGATTTGATGAGCATAAGTTGCCTTAGCATCTAGTCGCTGATGTTGCGGTTCTATTCTCATATTGAGCACCCGTTGGCGTTATTTATAAGAGGGACTATAGGAAACTATTTTACCATCACGTTCAATCAGATATTCACCACTTTTTCTTTTATAAATCGTAGTTCCATCAATTCGAGTGACTTTATGAGCCCCTTTTTTCTTGAAATTGTAGGCTTTTCTTAGGTATTTTAATGTATTACCCTCACCATGCTTATTGACATGATAGCGAATACTGTCACTGTTCGTCTTGTGATTGCCTTTATCCCATCTTTTCATTAACTTTTTGGCTTCACTGAGTGAACATTTTTCTTTGTCCATACATTTATCCTTCCTAATACTCGATCTTGTGCCGGACGGGGTTTGCAACCCCGTGGGAAACGTGGATTACCATTTATCCCCCGGTTTTAATACGCGATACATTTCGCCAAAGGCTTGTTTCAATTGGGCATCCAAGCTTCCACACTTTCTTGGGCACCATACAAGCGAGAACAATAATTGCAATCCGCAGGGCGGAGGGTAAGGTTCTATGGCGACGGATTGCTTTGCGAGCGGGTAAAGGCATATTAAAATGATTCCTAAAAAGTGCGGTTGGTGATTTGTGTTCACCCTGTTAGTGAGAGTACACAGAAAAATGAATATCAAGCCATAAAATATAAAAAATAGTCCCATCTCGGTATCCAATCATTGGTGCCATACCATAAAATCGAAAAGCAATGAAGTTGGCATCTTTAGGAATATGCTTGGGGATCGGGACTTTGATGCTCATCCTAGCAATTTTCTCACAGCCACTCGCATGACGGTTTGAGGAATAAATCTGATTCCATGTCAATTGGCTCAGTTTATGAATAGTTTCAATCAGAGCAGCTTTTTGTTCTTGGTTGCATTGCTCAAGTCCGTGTTTTTTATCGAGGTAACGGAGAGAAAAAGCAGGATATTGTTGTTCCGGCGAAACATTGCTCGCGGCATGAGACTTAAGCTTTTTGCCTTGAGTTTTTGTCGCCTTGAGTCAGTGGACAAGATTCGCCTCAAAATATTTTTTCATAGCCTCTAGGGGAATCGTGCCACCGGGGGAGGATTCATAAACATCTTTCCACGGTGCCTCTTCGTGCGTCATATTAGCCAGTTTCCACGCTGAGTATTGTCCAAAAACCGAATAAACATCATTTAAAAGTGCTTGGCTTTCCTCATCATACCGTTCAAAATCAACATCTTGAGGACGGGGGAGAGGCCCAGAATCATATTTTTTATATTCATCATACAATACCGGTACAACTGGCCCATGTAGCCATGCCTCAATAGGCTCAGGAAATAAGGGCCGCTTCAATAAAGCGAGACTTGAGCCTTGTGCATAATAGACCAACTTTTGTAACTTCAGGTTTGAAATTAAATCACCATTTTCTTCACTCATTAAAGTGAGGAAATAGCGAGCAACATCATGACAAGTTAACATATCAGTTATTGGGTTTAGTTGTATTTGAATTGGCGAGCAGTTGCCATGAACGTTTGATTATTGCATTATTACTAAGTCAATTTCAAGTTTCTTTGTGCTTGTTCTTAGCACTTATCAGTTTTGCAGTTTGCGGAGCAAAAGCTCATAATGAAAAAAGCCCCCGTCCGTTGCTTGGACTTCTACCGTTTATAGGTCCAAAAATAATATTGCGGTTCGCCCAAATACCCATATAAATAAGACCAGTAGTGACACAGAGAGACTTCTTGAAAACCGACTGCTTTGAGTTGCTCAACAAAATCCCAGCCAAAATCATTAAATACCAGTGAGCCTTTTTCAGACAGCGGATTACCATGATAGATAGGCGGCAACAAATGCTTGACTTCGCCGTTTACTAACTTGGCGCGGCGTACTGTTTGGGTCAATGCCATTAAGTTAAGCCCAAAGACGTTCTTTTGTAGGGTGGGCAAAGTGTTTTTTTTGCCCACCTGTCGGGGCTGGTGGGCAACAAAAACACGTTACCCACCCTACATAAAATCCTTAACTTAATGGCATTGACTGTTTGGGTAGCGTTAATATGAAAATGAATGGTGACAAAAATTGTTCCATTGTATATAAAGAAACTGTCTGCCCGGTGCGTGTTGCCACTGGCTCGCGCCAATTGGGCATCCAAGCTTCCACACTTTCTTTGATTCCTAAAAAGTGAGTATTCAGAAAGCCGGCAATGCCAATATTTCTATATTATCAAGATTAATTTTCTGTCTAGCTTGCCAGAGATTGTAATTATCTTGCATAATTAACCAACTTTCTGGTGTTCGTCCTAATGTTTTGGACAGGCGCAATGCCATTTCAGGACTGATGTTGCTTTGTCCTTTAATGAGTCTATTAAATGTGGAGTATGAAACTTTCAGTTTTTCAGAAACTATCCGGCGACTAATACCATAAGGTTTAAGATAAACGTCTCGAATAAATTCGCCGGGGTGTGGTGGATTATACATATTCATTAGTGATAGTCCTCATAATCAACAAGATAGGCATTTCCAGTTTAAAATTTGAAAACAACACGCCAATTTTTGCTAACATCAATGGCCCACAATCCTTTTCTATCTCCTTTTAGGGGATGGAGTCTAAAACCTGGCAAATCCATATCTTCAATGCAGGTTGCAGTATTTAATGCCGTTAGCCTTATTCGTAATTTTTGCTTATGGCTACTTAAAATACCGGCTGTGCTACCAGTTTTATAGAACTTTTGTAATCCTTTATGCTTAAAACTCTTAATCATATTTGTATGTAGATTAATCTGGTAGGAGATTTATCTTGGACTCCTCTAAACTGATTTAAGCTTTTTGCCTTGAGTTTTTGTCGCTCAGTGGACTTCTACCGTTTATAGGCCCAAAAATAATATTGTGGATCGCCCAAATACCCATATAAATAAGACCAGTAGTGACACAGAGAGACTTCTTGAAAACCGACTGCTTTGAGTTGCTCAACAAAATCCCAGCCAAAATCATTAAATACCAGTGAGCCTTTTTCAGACAGCGGATTACCATGATAGATAGGCGGCAACAAATGCTTGACTTCGCCGTTTACTAACTTGGCGCGGCGTACTGTTTGGATGGCATTAATATGGAAAGGAATGGTGACAAAAATTTCTCCCCCCGGTTTTAATACGCGATACATTTCGCCAAAAGCTTGTTCTGGTAAATTGACATGTTCTAACACATCATTTGAGGTAATTATATCAAAACTCTGATCAGAAAAGCTGAACGCTTCGACATTTTCATGACGCATTCCATCAACAATCGTTCCTCCCTCAATCCCTTCACCTAAATATTCACTGCCCGTCACATTCTCAAAATTGTGACTTAACCATGTAAATAGCGGCGTAATTTGTTCCATTGTATATAAAGAAACTGTCTGCCCGGTGCGTGTTGCCACTGCCTCTTTGATGACATGTAAGATGGCGCGTTGGCGATTGGTTAATTGACAATGGGCACAAACTAAACGCTCACGCCAATTAGGCATCCAAGCTTCCACACTTTCTTGGGCACCATACAAGCGATCTACTAAAAATGTGGTGGGCTTGTCACAGACTTTACAATAACCATCAAGTAAAAAACTTTGCT
>JBDLJY010000507.1:0-4003 GCA_039714115.1 Pseudomonadota bacterium
TGTTACGCATCCCCATGAGGGGTTATGAGATCTGTTGTGGCCTTAGTTATTTTTAACGTTGGGCTAGTTACGCATCCCCATGAGGGTTGCAACATAGTGCCTTATTATTTAAGAAAATTTCACAAAATTTTATATTTTATGGGTAAATTTTGATTGAGTCCTTATTACTAGCACTGAACCCAAAACAGCAACCAAACAAATGAGTTATGTTACTGGAAAACAAGCAAGCCAATTATTAGGATTGCATCCAAATACATTGAGAGCTTATGCAGACAATGGCACAATCGAATCATACAAAACCAAAGCAGGCCACAGACGATACAACGTCGCGTCCTATCTTGGTCAACAACAACAAAGCACCACCATCTGCTACTGTAGGGTTTCAAGTCCAAAGCAGCGCGACGACCTTGAAAGACAAGTCAAATTCATGCGAGAACAATACCCAGGAGCCGAAATCGTCAAAGACGTTGGAAGCGGACTCAACTATAAGCGTCGTGGGCTTAAATCCCTACTGGAACGAACAATGCGCGGAGAACAGCTCCAAATTGTGGTTGCCCATAAAGACAGACTCGCAAGATTTGGATGATCTCGCTGACGCTCGTTACTTCGTTTCGAGCTTATCAAGTGGATTGTCCAAAAAAACGGTGGAAAAATCGTGGTTCTCAAGCGAACTAATCTTTCCCCAGAACAGGAGATCACAAACGACTTGCTTAGCATCCTCCACGTCTTCAGTTGTCGGATGCACGGACTCAG
Source organism: Pseudomonadota bacterium (assembly GCA_039714115.1). Classification (GTDB taxonomy): domain Bacteria; phylum Pseudomonadota; class Gammaproteobacteria; order Beggiatoales; family Beggiatoaceae; genus Thiomargarita. The sequence goes on from JBDLJY010000507.1 coordinate 754, forward strand.
AAACTATAGAACCCAAGTCCGCAATGCCTTATCCAACCCATAAGCTCAGTCGGAAACAAAGGCGAAATGATTGTAGCTGGTATGTGTTCAATGAGACCATTAAATATATCCGCTCTTGTGTGAATTTCTTTCCTACGGTGACGGAAATAAAAAATGACTTGTTAGGACAACTACCAAAAAGGTGCGATGATGCGCCGCTTAAAATAAAGGTGAAAGCCGTCAAGGACGCTCATCAGGCGTTCAAGCTGGTTGAAGCCGAGCCAGCGACAAGAGCTAAAACTATCAAACTTAAACCAACCGCGGCGCAAAGGCAGATATTCAATAAATGGAACGATTGCAGTGTGCCCGCTATGTGTTTAACCAGACGATTGATTATATTCGCTCTTGCATCAACTTTTCGCCCTCATGGATGGATATCAAAAAGGACCTGTTAAAGCAATTGCCCAAATGGTGTGATGACACACCTTTTCAGATTAAGGCGATTGCAGTCAAAGAAGCACATCAAGCCTATTGGAAGGCAAAAGGGCATCCTAAATTTAGAAGCCGGAAAAATCCAACGCAATCATATTATTCTGAATTTGCAGCCGGACAGATTGGGTATGACGACTTTGGGCGCATTCAACGTCTCTGCTTTTACTTGGATGATTTGATCTCACGTACAAGCAAGGCCAAAAGTCGCGCCAAAAGACGCATGAAGATAGCCCAAGCCCGGATGAGAAAGAAGATTCAGAATTTGGTCAAAGAGATTCACTTTAAAACCGCACGTTTTTTAGTGGATAACTTCGACGTGATTTTGTTACCTACTTTTGAGTACAACAAGCCAGTTGGCTGGGAAAAAGAATCGCAAGCTACGCTCTAAAACTGTTAGAGCTATGTTGACTTGGGCACACTACCAATTTCAAGTGCGCTTAAAGAATAAAGCCCTTGAGTTCGGCAAAAAGGTGATCGACGTTTGCGAGGCTTTTACAAGCAAGACAGTTAGTTGGACTGGCAAGGTCAAAAAGGTAAGCGGGTCAAGAATAATCGAAGCTGGTGGCATAAAAATGGATCGTGATTTGAATGGTGCTAGAGGCATTTTTCTACGATCATTGGTTGATTCACCGGCTTTGATGGGGCAACCATAAAGGATTGCCCCTACATGCGCTTGTGATGTTTGCAAGCTTTGAGAGATACCTCCCCTTCGGGGCATGTGAGCAAATGGTAACATTTGTTAATAAAAAAGTATCGGTAGCATCATTGTGGTTAAAAATCCGATTTTTTCAAAAAATCGGATTTTTTTTGTCTCATTTAGTCAAGGGCAACCACAAGGGATTGCCCCGTGCGACTCGTTTTGGCCTAATTAGACGTAACCTCAACTAATACAGTTTAGCTGAGGTACTGAAGAAATAAAGCCTGAAGGTAAAACTCGTATCATGGTGCAGGAAATCACCATCAGGCAAAACAGCCATCCGTGACGTTTGGGATGAAAGCAGCACCCGGATGGTAAAAGTAGCGATTACTGTCCAGTGCAAGGGTGAAAAGCCATATATGGATGAAAGGCAAGCGTAAGCCGCATGGTTTGTCTGTAAGTTTCGATACCTTGAAGGACACGATGGGGTAAGGGGTTAGGCAGTAGGGGCAATCCTTTATGGTTGCCCTTAATCCAAACGAGCGTAGGGGCAATCCTTTATGGTTGCCCCCCGGAACAAAGGGCAAACCTGTCCGGCTCATAAGACATGATGCGGGAACGAGTAAAAACGACTTTCGAGGCAAAAGTTTTCGCTCCGCTCGGGCAACCATAAAGGATTGCCCCTACATTGCCGAGAAAACACAGACACTAGCTGGATTGCTAGAGGGTTAGTTGCTGCTAACTAGCGTCAATGTAGTGTAGGTAGTGGTGGATGGCCAATGCCGCCAGAAACCTGAAAAGGGGGAAGGCGGATATGCCGATTAATCACCCGGATAGTTCTTGAGTTAGACTCGTAGGGGCAATCCTTTATGGTTGCCCTCATAAAAGGTATTCCCGACGGGAATCACGTCTTGGGTACGACAAAAACAAAAATCAAAGCGTAAAGACATCGAGTGCGCCGTAGCCCGTAAGGGGCTTGAGGAAGAATTATCGCCGATGAAAGGGCAACCATAAAGGATTACCCCTACGAATACATCCATAACGGAAACTATGGGGGCCTGGGCGGGCGGGATGCGTGGATGTAGCATTCACCGGAGGAGCCGTGTGAGCTGGGCAACCATAAAGGATTGCCCCTACTATCACGCACGGTTCTGGAGGCGAGTCCCCTATGGCGACATAGGGGGCTTAGCTACCTACATGATTTGTCGTTTTTGTAGGGGCAATCCTTTATGGTTGCCGGTTTATCATAAATTTACGCGGAGCAAGCGATTGCTTTAAATTAACAATTGAGGTACGATAAAATCCCGTCATCTTTAGGAGAAACAACTATGTATATAAAATCTCTTATCCTGATCACCTTGCTAATACAAACCTCCCTTGCCGGAGCATCACCACCGGAGGTAGATAAAATAGTATTACAGCTTGGACATTCCGACTCAGTTTGGTCCATCGCGTTTTCCCCCGATGGCAAAACCGCCTTGTCGGGTTCATCTGATACAACCACCCGCTTATGGAACCTAGAAACTGGTGAAGAAATTATTCGTTTAGTAGGATTTGACGATGGAGAAGGCGTTGCTATAATGCCTCAACATGGTTACTATGTCGCCTCTCCAAACGGAGAAAAATATGTTAATGTTAGTTTTGGTAATAGAGCGGAAGGCATTGAAGGACATGAAAAATATAAAAAATTCTACCACCGCCCTGATATTCTCAAACTTGCATGGCAACTTGGAGACGCAGAACGAGCGATTGCTTTAGCTAATAAAAAAATGAAGTAACAAGCGGAGCGTAATTCTTCACGGGGGGTAAAGGGATTTGCTTCTGGTTTATGATGACAATTTGGATACTCCGTTTTATTTTGTGAGACAATGATCGTGCTCCGTAGGTTAAAAATCCGATTTTTTCAAAAAATCGGATTTTTTTTATCTTATATATTGAACGGAGGTGACTTGAGAGTCATAACAACCGCGGAGTAAACACACAATCGCCGTGGTTAAAAATCCGATTTTTTGAAAAAATCTGATTTTTTTTGTCTCATTGGATGCTCCGTTTTTATCGTTCCCACGCGGAGGGACAATGCCATATCGTGGCGGGCAACCACAAGGGATTTGCCCCTACATGATTTATCGTTTTTGTAGTCAA
>JBDLJY010000508.1:0-4002 GCA_039714115.1 Pseudomonadota bacterium
GCTAATGCGGCTGGTGTAAGTTTCTTCATGTTGGGTGTCTCCTTATTTTATTAATTAATCGGTATTTCGATTGCAGGACGCTCCGCGTCCGAGCAGGCATTCCCACGCAGAGCGTCAATGCCATTAAGTTAAGACAAACCTGACAGGTGTCAAAAACCTGTCAGGTTAATTTTTTATTTAATTTACAACGACCTGCCAGGTTTTGGATACCTGGCAGGTCTGATTTTGGGGGGTTTATCATACTGGCATTGACGCAGAGCGTGGGAACGATAAAAAGGGATTCAGTTGTTTCGGGAAATCCGCTCCATTCCCGAAACAACACTTCAATGGCATTTTTGCTCCGCGTGGGAACGATAAAATGGATTTTTAATCCGTTTATTCCGTTAATCCGTTGTACTCAGTGCGTCTGTCCTAACACAACAATCGTCAAATTTTTATCCCTTTCCCTTTTAAAGATCAAAAAATCAAAAGATCAAAAACCCAAAAACAAAAAATCAAAGCCCCCAAGGGTAAAAGCACCAAAACCCAAGGGTTAGGGGAGCCTGGCGAGCCGGAAACCGACGAGCCCGAAGCGCACAGACGGCTGCCAGTCGTCGCGGTTCGCCGAGCGCACCCTCGACGCGACGTTGCCCCAGGAGCCGCCGCGCTGGACGAAAATGCTTGATTCTGATGGACTTTTTATTAAACACTGTTGTTCTTTGCCACTATATTTATTTTCGTATAGGGAGCAAGTCCATTCCCAGACATTGCCTACGGTGTCATATATACCGAAGGCATTCGCTGCGAAAGAACCAACGGGTGCCGTTTGTTTCTCATCCCAACGGCTACCGCAACCATCACAATTAGCTTTATTAGAGCCAATCGAATTCCCCCACCAATACTTTGTCTCCGTCCCAGCACGAGCGGCGTATTCCCACTCGGCTTCAGTGGGCAGACGATATTGTTTGCCAGTTTGCTGACTTAACCACTCGGCATAAGCCATTGCATCATGCCAAGAGACATTAATCACCGGTCGATTACCACGTCCCCAACCGGAATCTGAGGGTTTTTTTCTACCAGTCGCTTGGGCAAATTTGTCATATTCCGCAAACGTCACTTCATAGCGTCCCATTGCAAAGCGACTGACAGATACCCGGTGAACGGGCTTTTCATCATCCTCTCCACCGCCTTGAATATCACCCATCCGAAAGGTTCCGGCGGGAATCCATACCATGGATGGCCCTTTGCTGCCATCCTTTAAATAATCCTGAAAAACTTCACCAGCAGCTAAGCTATTATTGTTGACATTGAACGTCTGGATACTTTGACAATTGTGGAAGGGACGGCTTACCTCCATAATACGCGGCTGATCAAAAATCATCTCCAGTTCTTGAATAATCTCTTTGCCGGCTTCTTTCTGTTTCTTCCGGGAACCGGCTGGCAATGCGACATCCAACGCCATGATCTTACGGTGTCCAACGACATCACCATGACGATCTTCCACCTTAGCATCAACCCAAATAAAAGGGCATTGAAACGCTTGGTTTTTGTAAAAATTTGTCAGAGAAAAAATCACAAACCGCCCCTCGTGAATCACGACATCAACCGCAATACCGGGAGGGGATTCTGCGACTCCTGCTTGTGGCATTATCAGAATGGCAACTAATAGCCATAATCCCGTCCATTTTGCGAAATTGGCTTTCTTCTTCATCTGTTTTTTTCCTCTATTGTATTGAACCTGGGGTGTCGCTAGAAATCCTATTTTTCCCAAAAATAGGATTTCTTTCCTCGTGGTGAGAAATCCTATTTTTCCAAAAAATAGGATTTCTTTAATCTCGGTGGCAAAAGAATTGTGACGGTATTCTGGAGTCCAAACGAAATTAAAAGTATAGCTTGTTGTTCTGAGGTTACGTTCCATCTTCAACGGATTACATTTATTACGATAACAATATAAAATCTCAACTGTATAGCTTTCCGCTGTGGGAAGCCTCACCGTGATGAGATTAAAGAAATCCGAGAATTTTTATTACTTCAAATTTAACACCCCAGTTTGCAACCCAATGCCATTAAGTTAAGACTAAATTATTGATTTTGAAGTTTTGTTTCGGGAAATCCGCTCCGCGTAATGAACGAAACAACTAAATCCCATAATATATAAAGCTGCGGCACGATATGGCATTGAGTTTGCAACCCCGTCCGTTTCAGAGCGTAAAGAACAGAAGAAAACGTTACGGACGGATTAAAGCGTAAGGTTGTATAAGCGTTTCTGCTAAAATCCCAAGTTCCGCATGTAATGAACGTATCATTTCTATTGATAGAAAACGTTTTTTGCCCAAGACTTCTGTAACTTCGACACTGTTCCCGATATAAGGTTCTAACTCGGCGTTGGTTAATCCACGGCTTTCCATGTAATACTTAATCGCTTCAATAGGATCGGGTTGTGGAATACTGTAATGTTTCTTTTCATATTCCTCAACAAGGAGAGCCAATACTTCTAAACGATCACCTTCTGCTGTATTAGCCTTGGCTTCAAAAAGGGCTTCTATCTCTTTAAGTGCGGCTTCATAATCAGCTTCAGTTTTAATGGGTTTGATTTTCATAATGAAGCTCCAATCAAATTATCGTGACATCTATTTGGTCATATTCTTTATGAGTACCAATAAAGCGGATATAGACAATAGCACAATCATAATTGATAGCCACCACCAAACGGTAATCATTCCCTTTAATATTAAAGACAACTCGGTTATTAGCTACAATACTGGCGTTCCGATAAACATTTTTTATATCATTTGGTGTTTTCCAAATCACTTTTTTGGCATCTTCTAACCAAGCTTCTATATTTGTTTTTGCATCGGGATGCTGTTCCCAAAAGGCTTTAAGTGTTTTCCGAGAGATAATTCGCATGTTTTTATTAATGTCGTCTTTTTATGTTATTCGTCGCTATCAGCTTAAAAGACTCGTGCCATAATCATTACTTATATTTATACAAACTATAAAAATCATTATATTTTTAAAAAAAATCGTATACCCGGTGCTCGCACGGCACAGTACAACAATATACTCGATAACCGGGTCCATAATCAATACGAAGCTCATAAACACCTTCTCCTACTGACTTACTATTACCATCTGCCTCGTTTAAGCCTATCAATGCGGACACGAATTCTCCACATCATTTATTGACCGTTGTTTACAGGCTGGTCCAAGATAAATCTTGGACTCCAAAAACCCATTTGGTTTCCCCACCAATATTTAGTTGTTGTCCCAGCACGAGCGGCATATTCCCACTCGGCTTCAGTGGGCAGGCGATATTTTTGGCCGGTTTGCTGACTTAACCACTCGGCATAAGCGGTGGCATCATGCCAAGAGACATTAATCACTGGTCGATTGCCACGCCCCCAGCCTCTATCATTTGGTTTTTTTCTACCAGTCGCTTGAGCAAATTTGTCATATTCCGCAAACGTCACTTCATATTTGCCTATCGCAAAACGACTGACAGATACCTGGTGAACGGGCTTTTCATTATCATGTCCACCGCCTTGAATATCACCCATCCGAAAGGTTCCTGCGGGAATCCAGACCATTTCTGGGCCCAGGCTGCCGTCTTTTAAACGGTCACGAAAGACTTTTTTATTGGCAGTTACGTAAACAGTAGAATCACAATAGTAATTGGGAACAGTCACATCTACAATCCGTGGCTGATTAAACTGGTTTTCAAGTTCTTTAATAATCTCTTTGCCAACTTATACTTGTTTTTCACGGGAACCAGCAGGTAATATGACATTTTCAGCTACAATACTACGTCGTGTAATCACCTCACCTTTGCCTTGGTGATTTTTAACGGTGGCTGTTGCCTGAATAAAAGTACAGACGAAATTTCTGTCTTCGTAATTTTTCAGCACAAAAATCACAAACCGCCCCTCGTGAATCACGACATCAACCGCAATACCGGGAGGGGATTCTGCGACTCAATGCCATTAAGTTAAGACAAACCTGACAGGTGTCAAAAACATGTCAGGT
>JBDLJY010000509.1:0-3987 GCA_039714115.1 Pseudomonadota bacterium
CTCGACGGTTTTGCGGCGTGGCGGACTCTTTAAGCAGTTGTTCGCTCAACGATAGCGAACGCTCAAAGTATTCTAATGCCTTGTCGAGTTGGTTTTGTTCGTTCTGAATATCGCCTAAAATTTGTAATATATATGCCCGTATTCTAGCCGGAAAATGATGTTGTTGTGATGCTTGCTGTAAAGCGGATTCCAAAGCAAATCCACGCTGTTGTTCGCCTGTACCAAACAAAAACACAAAACCTAAGTGTGCCAATACCAAAGCATGATCAGCCTCTTTTTCAGACAAATGTGCTAACAAACTATCAAGTACACTCACTTGCAATTCAGACGCAAGACTCTCGTAATGTTCATAGTCTTCTGCTCTCACCCATTCAAGCCATTGTCCAAACTCGGCTTCACTCGCTTTCTCCGGCAAAGGAACTGCCCCATAAGGCACCAAAGCCAACCGCAAACTCGGCAAATCTGTTGCTTGCCCGTGCTGTTCACAAAACCACTGCCCCAACATTTCATAGCTCAACTGCCAAGAGTCCTCACCCTGCTTCATTAAGATACGCAAAAATCCACCGAGGCACGACAAACCATCCTCAATTTGTTGGTTAGACACTGCTGGTAAATCCGCAAACAACTTATGCCGACGGAGTGCTTGAAGGGCTTGCTGTAACTCCCTAATACTTAATGATTTCTGAATTAAACTCAAACACCATAATAATGCATCTAATAAACGTACCGGCTCAAAGGCTTGCTTAATTTCCTCCAAACGAGTTTTCAAAAATTTAGGCAAAGCAGTGGCGTGAGCTTGTTGAAAATAATGATTAGCGTGTTGAACAAAGTGGTGCGGATCATCTGCCCACATTGCCCGTAAGCGTCGAGTCCCATCTTCTAAGAAAATAGGCACATTGTGACTGGTTTGACACAGATTTTGTAAAAATCTATCCGGTAAATCCGCACGTTGGGGAGTTTTTTGATCGGAAACTTTTTGCGTCCAGTAATGCCAAACCACCGCCTCAGCTTTCGCTTGCGCCAAGACACTGATATCGGCAAGCTCCCAAACTTTATCAGTATAAATATTCAATGGTTGCCGCACCCGCTCTTGGACTTGGCTACTGACTAAAATATATAAATTGTTCAGGATTTCACCGGGCAATCCGCTTAATAAACCACCGGGATCAGGGGCTTGATTGGCACCATCAAGCACAATCATAAAATCCACTTGCGGATGTTGATCAGCAAAATAATTCAAATTATCCCGGATGGCGGCTTGGACTTTGGGCAAAGTTAAAACTTCATTGGGTGGCGGTAAATCCATTAAGCGATTGAGAACCGTTAAACAATACATGCCCACTCGTAAAGCAACATTGGCTTTTTCGGGACTCGGTGTCGTCATAGTTTTTTCATCTTGGGGTGCTGCCAACGCCTCCGGTTTTAAATCCATACTGACAAATACCGTATGCGCGGGTTCGCTTTGATAAATTTGTGCCAATAAGACACTTTTACCACTACCCGATCCGCCTTCTAATAATAAACGGTGTGCCGGACTATTTTTTAATAGCGATAATACCCGGGCAATTTCTTGTGGACGTTCTACGGTATTGGCAGCAATTTGTGTCGCCAGCCGATCATGTTGTAAATCAAATTGGGGCGGAATATAAACCTGTTGCGTATCAGTGAGGGGGGCTTTAAAAGCAAAGTTTTCACAGAGTTCTTGCACTAAGCGTTCAATATTTTGGCGAAAATGCGCCGCCGCGAAGTGCCAATCGGGTGCTGCCGATTCTTGATAAGTCCGTTGTAAAACACTGGCGACTTGATTGTCTTTCCAGCGTACACTGTCTAATAAACCGGGCAAGGGTTTACTCACATCACGATAGCGAAAACCCAATGGCATTAAATAAACGGCCTTTTTGTAAGGTTGTTCGGGTTGATATAATAAAAGCGACTCATCCCATTGCCAATCGGGGCGCGGTGTCGTTGGGGCACGGAATAAATCTTTTCTGACTTTTTTAAGATGCTCCCAAATGTCAGCCATATCCTCCCGGTTTTCCCGATTGGTTGCACATAAAAAAGCCTCATCCTGCCAATAACAATGAATACCGACTTGCCGTTGTTGGTTATCATCCAACAGGGTTTCTGAAACGAGGGCGAGTTGGGTACCGCGATAGGGTTGAAAAATGGTGGTGAGGGTACTTAATAATGTTTTCAGTTGTTCCTCTAACTTCTCAATCTCATCCTCATCAATTTGAGTCTCATCAATTTCATCAAGATCAAGCGGTTCATAAAATTTAATCATGCGGCGCAATTGAACCAAGGCGGTTAAAAATGTCCAGCGTTCCCCGCCTTGCTCAATCAACCAAAAATCGGGCTGCGTTTTATCGGGATTGGTATTCGGGTTTTTGGCTAAAGTCAAGGTAGCCGGTTCTAAAATCTCCACTAATTCAGGAAAAGGCAATGGCTCGGTTAAGGATTGGCTATGACAAGCCAACGATAATATCGCACTCCGCCGTAACCAAGTCGTCGCACCCCCACAGGCGGGATCCACTAAGGATTCATGGAGCACTGCTAAACCGGCTTGTAATTCATCTGTAGTGGCGGTTAACTTTTGCTGGGTAAAGATCCAATAAAATTGACTCGCGAGCGTGACAAAATGTAAATGCACCAACGCCTCAAACACATTGAGGTAATCTTGGACAGTACGGGAGGATTGCCTTAAACGTGTTAGAGCTTTATGTACTGGAAAAGGCCAATTGGTTCTTTGAGTTCTCGTTAAATCCCCTTGAATTTTATTAACTTGCGTCAATAAACGCTGCAATTGGGCCGGGGTAAGTGGTTTAGGTCCTTTTTGCAAATATTCATCCCAAGCCTCGTCAACTTGCTGAGAGGTACAATCTGGCCATTTTTCAAATAAGGCATCAAAACGCACCGCAAGCCCGGTGGTTTTGGTCACTTCGTTGTGATAAATTTCTTTTGCCAAACCAATCAAGCGTCGTGTCGCAAAATGATAAATCAAACCACCGCTTTGTCCTTGTCCTTCAATAGCAGTGGTTTCAAACGCATCAATATCAGTTTGCTCAACTTTTAGCAATTGATTAATGGTGCCATCATAAACGCCAATACTCCGCCCTTCGATATAGCCAGCCGGATAGCCAATGGCAATGACTTCATCGCCACGATTTTTCTCGGTAATTAAACCTAATGGGACACAATGTTCGGTGGTATAGTCGATTTTGAGGACAGCAATATCATTGGCTTGGAGAGATTTTTCTTTATCCAATTGCGCCTCAAAGGTGTTACCGTCAATTGTTTCTACCTTAATTAGAGAAAACGGCATGGGGATAATTTCAGCAATACAATGCCACGCCGTTAAAATATAACCATCAGGACTAATAAAAAAGCCGGAACCCTTAAAGCCGGAGCTTGTCGAGATTTTGACAGTGGCTTGTTCTAGGGTTAGGCGGGTGTGGTTTTTTTGGATGTCTGAGCTCATTTTTACCTTTTGTGTTGAGCCCAAGACAAATCTTGGACTCCAAAATACAAAAAAATTAAGGATTTTCAACAATCACACAACTTATCCAAGCGTTTTGCCGTCACCAATATCACCGCCACTGCCACAAAATTGATTGGCACCCCGGTAAACGTGATAGTCAAAAGATCGGCCACAACTGCAATTAACAAAGTTTCTTGCTCTTGATATTCTTGCCGTTTTTGACAATACCGCGGGCATAATTTCTCTTTGAGAATAGGCGTTTGTTGGTTAAGCCAGCCTTCACACATTTCCTTGAGTTCAGGCAATTTCGGCATAACCCCAACTTCTTTAGTATATTGAGAATCCTCGGTTTGGATTAATCCCGTGTACCAATCTTGATACAACTTAGTTTCATCTGACAAATACTCATTGATTTTAGTCTCTAATTCAGGACTCATTGGAAATATTACCTCACTTAAACTTGGAGCGATTTATAGTATAACATGCCGTAAGCAATGCCCTTATTACAT
>JBDLJY010000510.1:0-3982 GCA_039714115.1 Pseudomonadota bacterium
AGATAAGAAAGGCATAAGCTTTTTGCCCAGTTTTTGAGTTTTCTCGGTTTTTTATTTCCGGATCATTTTTATATTTTTCGATGATCTCGATTAATTGTTTGTCAATAATGTCGTAAAAATATTTGGTGAGCATTTAAACCTCTTAAATCGGTAGGCGATAAATCGCCTACTACGAACAGTTATCTATCCAATAAAAATCCGTCCAACCGGGCTATAAGAAATATTACCACGATTATCAACCGCTTCAACAAAATACCGAATATCACCCGTACCTGCTGGGAGTACCGTCTTATATTCTGTCGCAATTATTGCGGGATTTGTCCGCGAGGGATAGGCGCCACAACTTCTCATTTCAATCTGCCTCTTTGAAGTGCCGCTGTGATAATGGAGTGTCACCCTTTTTACACCCGATATATCGTACACAAAAGTACGGACTATGGCTTCAGAGGCGGCTTGAATCAATCCGCCTTGTCCCCAATCCTTGCCACCCGGATTAGCTGGGCGCACCCAAGGTACGAAAATCGTGGGGCCTGTAAAATCATTATTTGATTTCAATAACTTATCGGCCATTGCCATAGCTTTATTAGCCGCGTTAGTCACTTGTGCATCCCAAACGTCTTGTCCTGTCCAATACCAATAGCAACTGGTTTCGGCGGCATAAAGAAGACGTTTTAAAGCCTCCATCAGTCCCCCATCCTGCCCGGTATCTTCAAGGGAATGTACCACATTCTGAAAAGCGGTTAATATCGCCCAACTGTTGAGATCAGGCGAATAGTCTTTTTCCTGCCATGAAAACCATTTAGTAAATTGCGGATCGCCATTATCCGCGCCCGCCCACGAGCCGGGTTCAACATGGACAGTATTCTTAGGATCAACCGAAAATTGATGGAGATAATCTTTAATAGTTATCAATTGAAAGCGAGGATCCGTTTGGCACATTTTAACCAGACGCCCGGTATTAGCAGTATAATAACTATCCGCGCCACCACCGTAATTGTCGCCATCAGAATGTAGCACAAAAAAGGGCGGATGTTTGGGATCAAAAGTCTTACTTTGACAAATTTTATCATAAATCTGCCCCATCACCATTTCATACTGTAAAGCACCATAGCCACCACGAGCATCTTCATTGCCCAGATAACGCTCTGCGGGAACTCCGATGATTTCATGGCGTTGTCCTTGGTGATCCTTATAGTAGAGAATACAAGGCTTTAAGAGTTGCGGCGAAATCTGGCTCGCTGCCCAAATATTTTGAAGTTGTAGCCAGTCAGTGACTGGAGCATTTTCTTGATCGGCGGGGTTGGGGGGCAACATGCCTTCGCCGGTGCCACCGTAAGGATAATCTTTGCAAGCGCGGAAGTGGTGAATGGAGTCGTAGAGAATGGCTTTCACGCCCGCCTGTTTGAGTGCTGGAATCATGTGTGGATGAAAGGCGGTTTCGGGCGGGAACATGACATCACTGGCTTCTACGCCAAAGGTGTCGCGGATGATTTTTCGATGCCATTCGATTTGTCCCACGATGTCGCGGGCTGGAATCAGTGACATCAGGGGATGAAAAAAGCCAAAGGCGCTAAAATCGACGCGAGGATTGCCAAAGGCAGTTTTAGCTTGGGCGAGGGTACGGAGTTCATGATTCCAATTAGCAAAGGCGCCGTGTCCGCGCCCGGTTTCGGCGCAACGATGAAGCTGTTCAATCAGTGAACCAGACCAACTGGTTGATAAGCCGGCATGAGACAAGCCTCCGTTGATGTATTGCCATACGGCGGCGGGAATGAAGTGCGTATAGGGACCACCACGACTGCCAAAAATTTCATCTTTTTCTCCATCCCAATAGTCTAAATCCGTCACATTATAATAGGGCTGGTGCATGTGCTTGTGGATGCCAAAGTAGATGACGGGCTGATTAGAGATTCCCAAGGTAATGGGCGGGATTTTTTCTACTTGCTGCGATTGCGTTGCTTGGGGCGTGTCGCTATCGGTGATTTGGAGTTCGCGGTGGTGAGTGTGCCAATCGTCGGGACTGGCGGTGGCAAGATCAGCGAGACGACAAGCTTCGATTTGTAGATAGGCAATGCCAGCGTGATAGGCTTCGGGCGGTACTTGGATATGATAATTGCCTTTGCCTTTGTCAATGACATGCTGTTCTTTAACAATCCATTCCCAGTTATCATTGTGGCGTACAATGACTTGTGCGAATGGTACTTTACCGTTAGCCGTTATGATGACGGTAAAGCCTTTGCCGACTTCTGCGATTTTGGGTAAATCTATTTTTTCAATGTTTGTGAAGATCATATTAATATATTTTTCGACGAATGAGTTTTTGGACAAAACCTACATATTATGTAGGGGCAATCCCTTGTGGTTGCCCTGCACGATATGGTATTAAACTTAATGGCATTGCACTGCTAAAGCAATCTTAAAAATTCGTCAACTGTCAAACCTGAATTTCGGATTAAGGCACGAAGTGTACCGACTGAAAGTTCCTTGTGTTGTGGAATAGACAGATTGACATTGATTCCCGTTTTTACCATGACGAGATGGCTACCGACTTGTCCCATTTTTTGCCATCCCACTTTTTCAAAAGCTTTAGTGGCTTTATAACCTGAAATATTAGAAAGTCTACTCATTTTTTTATACCGTCACCATAAGCGGCTTAAAAGATTGTTGTCTTTTTGGATGAGATTGTAATTTCTTGATGGCTTTCTGATCTTCAGCCCATAACCATGCTGTGATAGCCTCTTTGATATTTTCAATGGCCTCCTTTTCATTCTCCCCTTGCGAAACACAACCCGGTAATGCTGGACATTCAGCAACAATCCAACCATCCTCTGCCTTTTCTAGTGTGATATGAAATAACATGTTGAAATACCTTTTTTTGGTTTCGGATACAACTGGTTTTAAATCTTGGACTCCGACAAAAAATCGTTGTAATATATCATACCTTCGCCAATTGAAAGTTCCCGGCGGGAGAAACTGATAACTGATAACTGATAACTGATACCATGACTATCTATTTTTATTCAAGCCACGAAGAATACTCAGAATTTTCAAAATATTAAAAAATTTTTGTCAAGCCATGTTATAATTATAAGCCTAATTTGTTTCATCACAAGGATTTTTAAGGAAAAATGATTTGAAAACGTCGGAGTGTACTAACTATAGGAGAAAATCTGTTTATGCCTCAAACTGCATTGAAATACGATCTTGAAGTCACCCAAAATGGGCGGGTGGAATTGCCAGTACCTTTTCATGTTGGGGCACATATTACGGTTTTTGTGATTTCAGAACAAGCGAACGACAACTTTGATGATCTTTTGGCAGCCTCCCAAAGTAGTCTTGATTTTTGGGATAATCCTTTTGATGATGAGGATTGGAATCATGTATAAACAAGGCGATATTGTGTTAATTCCAGTTCCATTCACTGATTTATCTTCGCAAAGAAGACGGCCTGTGATTGTCATTTCCAATAACACCTATAATCAGAAAACCACAGATATCGTCGTTGTAGCAATGACTTCTAATCCTGTTGAAGTTGACTACAGTTTCACCATCACTTCATCTGACTTGGTACAAGGGCAGTTGAACAGATCCGGTAAAGTTCGCGTCGATAAAGTTTATACTTTGTCTCAATTTATTGTGCTCAGAAAGTTTGGACAGGTTAATGTCAATGTTCTCAACCGAATTCGCAATCTGTTGCAAGATTTAAGTGCAGTCATGTAAAATGTGTCATGAGTGTTTATTTAATCAGGTGTCGGTCGTAATGGCATTGACGTGGCGCTCGCTTTAGCGCAATCTTTGGTACAGGGTTTGACGGAATAAAAGGATTGGGATTACATTTAAGAATGGATAAGTCAAAACCAAAAAAAAACAGATGATTTAGGTGCTGTTTGGTTTATCCTTTCTTAAATCTAATCCGTGTAGGTGCTCAGACAGAACGGCTTAGTTGCACACTCTCAACCCAAACCTGTTTACCTTCAACCAC
>JBDLJY010000511.1:0-3972 GCA_039714115.1 Pseudomonadota bacterium
ATTCCGATTGACCTGACAGGTTTTTGACACCTGTCAGGTTTGTCTTAACTTAATGGCATTGATCTCTGGTTAGGTTTTGACTTATCCCTCTAAGACATTCCCGCACTGTCCAAAGTCGCGTCGCCCGTGAAAGGCACAAAAGCAACCGGCAATATATTGTGAGTCTTGAGCTTGCCTTGCTCATTTTTTTCTACTAGCATCAGATATTGAACAAAAAAGCGCTCGCCTACCGGTATCACCATCCGTCCACCGGGTTTGAGTTGTTGAATCAGCGACGGCGGAATATGGCTCGCTGCGGCTGTGACGATGATGCTATCAAAGGGTGCGTGTTCTTCCCAACCGTGGTAGCCATCGCTGATTTTGATTTCAATGTTGTTGTAGCCGAGTCTTGTTAGGCGTTCTTTGGCCTCATTTCCTAATTCTTCAATTATTTCAATGGTGTATATTTTATCCACTAATCCCGCGAGTACAGCCGCTTGATAGCCAGAGCCGGTGCCTATCTCTAATACGATATCTCTGGGCTTGATTTCTAGTAGATCTGTCATCAAGGCTACGATGTAGGGTTGTGAAATGGTTTGCCCGTAACCGATGGGTAATGGGCGGTTGTCGTAAGCATATGCATTTTGGTTGTCAGGGACAAATTCGTGGCGAGGGACTTTGGCTATGACATCCATAACTCGTTGATTAAAGGAGGGTCTGCCGGTTTCTATCCCCGTTGTCTGTGCCATGTTCTTGATAGTATTAATCATATGCTTTGTAGTGATTGTTGTTGCCTACCATGGCATTGACCTTGCACGAGCGACTCAACAATTTTTCTCTTTGTCTCTTTGAGAGTCGTCAACATTTCATCATCTTGAATATGCTGATTCAGATAGGTGAGTGCCTTTGAGTATTCTAAATACCTATAATCTTGTTGTTGCTCTGGATTCACGGGAAATAACGCTTGAGCCTCGTTCAAGGGTATGTCTTTATAGACGACAACCTTAATGTTGTATATGGTGTCAGGCTCGGAACAGCAAGGTTTTTCCCATTGCCTGGGGCCCAAAATCGCTATAATCAAGGATTATGATTGGCGCGTTGGCACAGAGCATGTAGATTGCAAGTAAGCTTTTCATAATTTATTCACCTCAAAACCTCGCAGCGTCCACATTGCACCCTGAGTTTGGGAACGAGCTTAATACATTAGAAAAACACAGCGGGTGACACATGAAAACGCCTACTAAGATTTTGAATTTGATCTTTATTTAAGCTACGCTGCCCACTCAGCGTCTTCAACACCTCTTCTTGATTACCAATTTCAGGTAATTCATTGGCTGTTAAACTATGCTCTTCCATCAAAAACCGCAAAACTTCATGAGGCGGTGCATCTGCCACATTATGGTGTTCCTCTTCATAAACTTCAATTAAGGTACTCAGAGTCTCCAACAAACCAGCCAACGGATGTGTTTCATCATCACCAACCTTATTAAGTAGCTCATCAAGTAAAGTAACCATCCGTTGATATTCGGTCTCTGAATGTGGAACAGACAAAACATTTGCAATGGGTTTCCAATGAGTTATCGTTTTTGTAAGCAATGGACTACTCATAAGTGGTCGAGGTTTAAAAAAACCGAATGTTTCCAAAAAACTTGGTTTATCGCCACTATTTATTGGAACACTACCCAATCTTTTAATCAATTTATGTTTATTTTTGACATCCATTTTTCCACCGTTCTAAATCATATTCTGAATGTGTCAGTATGTGTCTGATATACAACCTTTGCTTGTTGTAATGGATTGCGGCAATTAACCGAACCTTATTGCCTCCGATATTAAATACAACACATTTTCCTACCAAATCGGCACTTGGAAAAGTCAGGCGCAATTGGTTAAAATCATCATAATGGTTGTTTTTGATTAATTTGTACCACGCCTCCAAAGCACTTTTTGTCTCATGATACTTTTCGGCGAATTCGTTAATCCGAGCAGGTTTAATGACGCGCATTGTTAGCTTCTATCTCTTACTGCCTCAATGATTGTATTCAACTCTGGCTGTGGTGTCCACCGTAATAACCTGGCAACAGTCAACAACATGGCAAGAAATTTATTCATTTTTTGTTCTCCTACAATTTGTGGCTAACATTTAATCCCTAAATCTTGGTAGCTCAGGAGCCCAAGATTTATCTTGGACCAGCGACTCAACAATTTTTCTCTTTGTCTCTTTGAGTGTCGTCAATAATGATGGCATTTCATCATCTTGAATATGCTGATTCAGATAGGTGAGTGCCTTTGAATATTCTAAATATCTATAATCTTGTTGTTGCTCTGGATTCACGGGAAATAACGCTTGAGCCTCATTCAAGGGTATGTCTTTATAGACGACAACCTTAATATTGTATATGCTGTCAGGCTCGGAACAACAAGGTTTTTCCCATTGCCACCATTGGAAACCAATTAATTCATAAGCCATTGCCTGGGGCCCAAAATCGCTATAATCAAGGATTATGATTGGCGCGTTGGCACAGAGCATGTAGATTGCAAGTAAGCTTTTCATAATTTATTCACCTCAAAACATACCCACAAAAGCGTTTCAGACGGGAGACCAATACCCCGCAAGTCGTTACATTAAATTAAGAGATAGCGTAATCCACCAGCCGCAGCTTAATGGCATTGTCTGTTAGAATACAATACTAAATTTTAGCAAAGCAAGTTAAGGAAAAATACATGCCCGACACAATAAAACAACGCTTTCACAAAATAATCCCCAACATCGACTTTTGTTCTCTGCGCTACTTAGAAGAACGCACTGAATCTCTCAGGGTGCGCCAAAACGTCGTCGAGCCGCCCATTCATCGCTATGATGTCGGTGTGATATTGACTGTGATTGATAAAGGCGGATTGGGTTATGCCGCAACAAGCGACTTGAGCGAGGCGGGGATGCGCGAGGCTCTCGCACGGGCGCGACAGTGGGCTTCGCTGTGCCGAGAAAATATGATAGTAGATTTTTCCAAATTGATCATGCCACAAGGGCAAGGTGAATATCATTCGGCGCTTGAAAAACCTTGGAGTAGTGTCTCTATCGCGGATAAGTTAGACTTGTTGCAGCGTGAATCGGCTCAATGTCAGATCAATGACAAAATTGTTAATTGGCAAGTTGATTTGGATTCGGTGCAAACCGAACAGTTATATTTAACCAATGAGGGCGGAGAGGTGAGACAAAGTCACAAATATCTGATCCCCTCTCTGCGCGTGATAGCCAATCAAGGCGTTGATACCCAATATCGTAGCTATGGTTATGGACGGCAAGGCGGCTTGGAAATTTTGGATCACTTCGGCGGCAAAGGGCAACAATTGGCTGATGAAGCTTTGCAATTGTTAGCGGCTCCTAATTGTCCTACTGATTGTATGGATTTAATGCTGGCCCCTGATCAGATGATGCTACAAATCCATGAGTCTATTGGGCATCCCTTGGAGTTAGATCGGATTTTGGGGGATGAGCGCAACTATGCCGGCACCAGTTTTGTCACCTTAGATATGTTTGGCACTTATCAATATGGCTCTGGGCTGCTAAATGTCACTTTTGATCCTACGCTTTCTGAACAATTTGCCAGTTATGGTTTTGATGATGAAGGCTTGCCGGCGAAAAAAACGTATATCATTCGTGACGGCATTTTGATGACTCCGTTGGGCGGTGTAGTGTCACAAGCTCGCGCCGGTTTATCTGGCGTAGCCAATGCGCGAGCCACTAATTGGAATCGTCCTGCAATAGATCGCATGGCAAATCTCAACGTTGAGCCGGGGGAAAGCGATTTTGATGATATGATTAGTACGATTGAGCGGGGCATTTTTATGCGAAGTAATCTTTCTTGGTCAATTGACGATTCGCGTAATAAGTTTCAATTTGGTTGCGAATGGGGCCAATTGATTGAAAATGGTGAATTAACGCAAGTGGTTAAAAATCCTAACTATCGCGGCATTTCGGCTACCTTTTGG
>JBDLJY010000512.1:0-3962 GCA_039714115.1 Pseudomonadota bacterium
ATCAATTAACAACTTACCTCCATACAAAGACCTCAAAACCTCAGAGATACCCATAGCATTGACAACTAGACTGGAATCACCTAACATAACATTTTTTTAACTATATTACATTTTTTTATATAATTAATACCAGTGGCAGCCGTTAACAGTTATAATCAGATTGCTGGTATCCTCTATGACTTTTTCATTCGGAGACTAAAGCAAAGATTTATTCGCAAACTGGGCTAAAAAATAAGATTTATCACAAACGATGCTAAATAACAGAATACATTTGCGCCGATTATCAGTGCATGGCTTTAAATCACTTGATAACTTTCACTCCGATTTAGAGCCGACTCTTACTATATTCATTGGGCAAAACGGAGCAGGAAAATCCACTATTTTGCAAATTTTCAGTTTTATTCAAGCGTTTATGTCAGGAGAACCTTTGCGTTTTTTTGAAGAAAGAGCATGGCTAGTTGAAACCATTAAGCCTGTTTTTAAAAAATCTCACTTGATTGAAATTGTTCTCTCCTTTGGCAGAGAAGATGATACTCAAATTATTTGGGCTTTTCAATGGGACATTAAAGAAAATCTCAATAAAGGCGAAAGTCTTAAATTTAAAAATAAGCAGAAAAAAGTAGAAGTGTTCGCTAATGGTAATGGCATCAAAGTCGGTCATAACCTCATCGAAGGATTGCGCCTATCGGGTTCAATTTTTTCAGTATTGGATACCAATATCATCAATAATGAAGAAAGCAGGGCAATTGCTAAAGCCGTACAAGAATGGGGACAAGGCATTTTTTCTCTTGAATTGATGAATCCTGCGATTATGCGTCACGGAGCCAGAAGCGCTTCCTTGCAAATGGGGTATCAAGGCAAAGGCTTAAGCGGTTTTCTGGCTGCACTTTCTCCGACGCAAAAAGATCGTATTGTTAAACGATTGAGGCACATACCCTCACTCAAAGCACTTCACACGATTCAAAAAAGTGCCGGTTGGATCAATTTGCAGATTGCCGAAAATTTTCCAAATAGCCATGACATTCCGGCAGAACATATCAGTGATGGATACTTGCGTCTCATCACCCTAGCTTCATTACCCGAATTAGACGATAAAATCAGTCTGATATTGATTGATGAAATTGAAGACGGGCTTGAACCTCATATTTTACCTGACTTAATCGAAAATATTCATCAAGAACAATTAGCCCAATTAATTATGACATCACACTCCCCTGTTTTAGTGAATCGGTTTCAAGCTGAGCAAATACATTTTGTCGCTCGCAACACAAATGGTGCAGCTATTTCAGTCGGATTTGATGAAATCAATGAGATACAAAAAGACTTTGAATATCAAGGGGCAGGTGAAATTTGGTTTCATACATCAAGCAACACCCTAGAACAATGGGTTAGGGATGCGGTTTATCGTCGTTCAAAGCGCGGATAAATTTGATGAAAATACTCATTTGTGGAGAAGGTGAGCATGATATGGGAGGAAAAATCTATTGTCCTCGCAAAAATAGTTATGAAATTAACGAAGGCTGGATACAGAAATTCATCCGTCAAATGAAGCCCAACTTAGATATCGTATTTGAGATACGACATAGAAAGGAACTTATATCCTTTAGTGGCAAAAAAAAGCGGTTTGGTTTAAAGGGGCACGGAGAAAAAGCATTTTCTGCTATGATGCTTGCCAAACGTGAAGGTTATGATGCTGTGGTTTTCATGGTAGATGCTGATACGAAAGATTTAAAACAATGGAAAGTCAAATACCAGGAAATATTGGATGGCTTTAGCGCAGTAGAAGGCGCTCCTTTAGGTATTGCCTGCGTTCCAAAAAGTGCGTCAGAAAGTTGGTTGCTCTGTGATAGTCAGGCTTGGGCAGCACTGGGATTGAGTGATTTAAAAGCACTCCCGACTGAGCCAGAAATAATATGGGGAAAAAGGAACGATCCGAATGCTAACCATCCTCATCAGTATTTTAAACGTATTTGTCAGAAAGCGAATATACCAGATAATAAATATACCCGTTGGGAAATCGCTGAATTGTCTGATATCAATATTATTGAAGAAAAATGCCCTAATAGTTTTACGGCATTTCATCAAGCATTGGGCTCTATCTCCGATAAGGTGACGGCGGAGTTTATTAGATAAAGCGTTTATTGTGACGTGAATGAACTTAAGGGTAAGGCTACCATACTTGGCGGCGGCCGATAACCACTTCCACTCGTTCCCACGCGCCTGCGTGGGAATGCCTTCTCGACGCGCCAGCGTAAAAGAACAACCCTAATGGGACCAGTTAAAAATCCTATTTTTTCAAAAAAAAAAAATCGGATTTTTTTGACATAGAGACTCAGTAATATTTAAATAAAATCAATTATTTGTGCGACTAAATGCCCCTTGCGGAAATCGCCACAACGCGCACTCTCGGTCAATGCCATTAAGTTAAGACAAACCTGACAGGTGTCAAAAACCTGTCAGGTTAATTTTTCCTTTAATTTACAACGACCTGCCATGTTTTGGATACCTGGCAGGTCTGAATTTTAGGGGTTTATCATACTGGCATTGACCGCCCGTCTGGGGACAACATCATCGCATAAATTCCACTCGTTCCCACGCGCATGCATCACTGCCGTTAATACAAAAAAGGGGGTGGATAAGAGCATTATTTATCCTTTTTTACTGATCACTATTGTGTTAAAGACTGGAAGGGGAGATTAAAATGTACCTATCTTGTGGAAAGCATTATATAGAACTTCAATCTTATAAAAGTCAAACAGACATGATGAAAGTTTTATCAAAATGCGAAACCAACAGCTTGATCTTGGGCGAAAGTGCCGAACTGCCAACTGATTTTTATTCAGTCATGACGCATTTAGGATGGAATGGACGACATCGTTTTTGTATTGGTAGTTTGAAATAACCGCAGATCATCTCAATCTAAAATTTATGGATGCGCCACAAATCAGTCTTAATTTGCAAAGAACGGGTGACCAACAACACCGATTCGCTACAGAGCGTAGAACAATACACACACACACCAGTCTTCAGAGTCAATACCATTAAAAAAAACGTGCAAGGTACGCCATCGCCCGGTGCCAACCGGTTTTCATTGGCTCACAAAAAATCCAGAGCTTTTAAAAATCTGATGATGAGGCATTAGAACTTGGAGTCCACAACGCTGCTCGCTTTGGACTCAATGCCATTAAGATAACTCTCCCCAAATCAGACCTGCTGGGAGACCCATACCCAGCAGGTCGTTGTAAGTTAAGGTAAAAATTAACCTGACAGGTTTTTGACACCTGTCAGGTTTGTCTTAACTTAATGGCATTGAGCTTTGGACTCCAACAACAACGTCAAGTCAAAAAAACTTGAACATCGAGTATAACGTAAAGACAACGGCTTACTCCCTAACAACCCGAAAACCAACAAATCTAAAGCGCTCCGACGGACTCCTACTATTACGAAACGCAGAGCGCAACCTCCCCATAAAATCAATCCCAGAACCACCCCGCAAGACAAGCTCATCAGCACCTTTCACACAACGCTGTTCATTGCCACGATAATTCTCCTCATACCGAGAACAAGTCCACTCCTCAACATTACCCGAAGTATCATATAACCCAAAAGCATTAGGAGCAAAAGAACCCACCGGAGCCGTCTTCCTATCCCATCCACTACCACAACCATCACAACTTGCCCGACTAACCCCAAGCTCATTACCCCACCAATACCTCGTTTTCGTCCCCGCCCTCGCCGCATATTCCCACTCAGCCTCAGTCGGCAAACGATACTGCTCACCCGTTTCCTGACTTAACCACTCAGTATAAGCTTGAGCCTCATGCCAAGAAACATTAATCACAGGACGACTCCCGCGCCCCCAGCCCTCATCATCTGGTTTATCTCTACCAGTCGCTTGAGCAAAACGATCATAATCAGCAAAAGTGATTTCATAACGGCTTATAGCAAAACCACTCACCGAA
>JBDLJY010000513.1:0-3933 GCA_039714115.1 Pseudomonadota bacterium
TGCCGATCAGCTTGTTCATTACAAGCCAATAAAATGCCAAGGCTTAATAATATTAATAGTAGGGCTTTAAGACTTGCCAACATGTCGTTTTCTCCTATACTAATTACGATTTAAAAGTTTAGCATTGAGACACGCCTCAATGCCAGTCGTTTTAAGAGACATTAGAACAACTAATTAATCCATTAAGTTAAGACAAACCTGACAGGTGTCAAAAACCTGTCAGGTTAATTTTTCATTGAATTTACAACGTGCCATGTTTTGGATACCTGGCAGGTCTGAATTTTAGGGGTTTATCATACTGGCATTGAATCGTAAATCCCTGTTCTGTGCCACGCCATCAACCTTGCATTTTCAACACACATTTGTTATCGTGTGCTTTCACACCAACACCCCAAAAGGAGACAACATGACAACACCACAAACCCACAAAAAAATTTCTGAAGCCGAATACTGGGAAAAATACTACAATGCTCCTGACAAAACTTATGAATGGAATAATGGTTACTTGGAGGAAAAAGCAGTGTCTGATGTCTTAACAATATCAATATACAAATGGTTTTTTGGACTACTCGAACAGTATTTAAAAACCAATCCCATTGCACAATCAGTCGTATTAGAAATGGGATTTCGATTGCCGGGTAACAACGAAGTGCGTCGCCCTGACATAGGAGTAGTACTAAATACCAATCCAATACCCCTTTATCCAACTGATAGAAGTTACCATGGCACTTATGACATGTGTATAGAAGTCCTTTCCGATTCAACAACCAAAATCATGGAGCGGGATACTGTCATAAAAAAAGGCGAATACGCTAAAGCTGGCGTAAAAGAATACTATATTTTGGATGCCCAGCGAGAACGTATACAATTTTTCCGTTTGAACAAAACGCGGAGCGCTTATAAAGCCATCAAACCTCAAAAAGGTGACATTATAAAATCCAAAGTCTTACCAGGTTTTCAATTTAGGATTAAAGACTTATTTGATAAACCGTCTATTGAAGAAATGGTTGATGATAAGGTTTATCAACATTTTGTTATGCCTAGTTATTTAAGAGAAAAACTGGCGCATCAGGCGGAAAAACTGGCGCATCAGGCGGAAAAACAGGCGCATCAGGCGGAAAAACAGGCACGTATTCTGGCAGAACAACGAGCTAAACAATTAGCCGAACAATTACGAGTTTTTGAAATGGAGCATAAGCGCACAACCGGAACACACAACCCAGCACAGGAATTGACGAAATAAGGGATTAAAACGGACACCCTCAATAAAACCCAATCCCCTTATTCCGTCAATCCCGGTACTATGTTTTAAGGAATAAAGGGATTAACCTGAGTGCTTGTCATTTCGAGTCTGTCCCAAATGACAACGAGTCTAAGCGATTAAAATTAACCGACAACGGAGGGGATTTAGTCTCCCGTATGATTTCGACAACGATATGACCTTAAACAATATTCTTGATAAAAAAGAACTGCAATTACAATATATTACAGACGAATCAGGCAAAAAAACCGCAGTCATTTTGAGCCTGAGCAAGTTTGACGAACTCATTGACAAGACGACACAACTTGCAAAACAAGCTACAAAACTTCAAAAAACCCTCCAATCCTCTTATCAAGAGATAAAGGGACTTCAGGCAGCGTTGACTCGTGCCGAAACCACCCATCCACAGTCGGACAAGCTAAAAGAAAAACTCCTGTTATTAAAAGAACACTATGAATGGTTGAATAAAATAGTGGCAGAATTGCGAAAGTATGAACCACTTCAAAGGGAAATGGAGCACAAACTCCAGATACTACGATTCATCAACATGATTGATACCAAACAACAAGAGATTGGGCGCAAATTAGGAGAACTCAAAAAACTGAACCAGTACGTCACCTTATCTCATGTTCCGGCATTACCGACACCTTTTGTGAAAAATGAATCCCTTTTTAATGAGATTAAAACCAAATTACTCGCGGAGATCAGCAGTAAACAAAGATCGCCGATTGTCCTTCAAGGGCACAGCGGCATAGGTAAATCAGTGATGGCAGCCGCCTTGGGGCATGATACCGATATTCAGCACGCCTTCCCAGATGGCATATATTGGCTTCGTTTAAGTGCAGAAGCAGATTTACTGGAACGCCAAGTCGCGCTTGTCCATGCGCTAGATGAAAAATCAACAATAGATTTTGTCGAAATAAAAGGGGGCGCGGAGCGTTTGCGTAAATTATGTGCCACACGATTCTGTTTGATCATATTAGATGACGTTTTGGATGCCCAAGAACTAACAGCGTTTAATCTCATAGGGCAACACTGCCAACTCCTGATAACCACCCCTGACAACAACTTCTTAGAATTTGCCCAATATTTTCTGACGACACCGGCGGAAGCTTATAAAATAAAACCGTTCACAGAACAACAAGCCGCAGAATTTGTCAGCCATTATGTAGAGGATATCCCAGTCAACATGGTACGCGCCTGTGATTATTCACCCTTCGTACTCAAATTGATAACGAATGTAGCATCTAAGCTGGACAGTTCAGAGTTGATTGAACGCTTACAAGATAAAGAATATGAATTTCATGACAATTATCCGCGTAGCCTGATGCTTGCACTGCATATCAATGTGGAGGCACTGGGAGAATCGGCAGACTATTACTTAGCACTAGCAGTGTTTGGCGATTATTCGCAGATTCCTCAAATCGTAGTTCTCATCTTATGGCGTTATTTATACCAACTCGGAGATAATGAAGCCATTAAAATTATCAACCAATTAGCTGATAAGGGTTTATTGCAGATCGACGAATCCTCTTCACAGAGAACTTTAAGCTTGCATACCTTTCAACGCGAATATTTAGAGGCGGAAGCAGAGTTAGATAAATTACATGAACATATATTAGCCGCTTATCGTCGCCAATGTAATCAACATGGTTGGGTAAGTGGCCCTAACGACGGATATTTTTTTAAATATCTCTGTATGCACTTGCACTATGCCAGACGCGATAATGAATTAAAACAGCTACTGCTTGACTTCGATTGGATACAAAACAAACTAAAAGCGACAACAGTGCCAGCCCTGCTGAATGATTATGAATGGTTGGAAGATAAAGACATTGAGAGGATCAAAAAAGTCTTATCTGAAGCCGCGTTGTCTTTGCTAAAGAATAAGCAAGCATTGGCGGATCAATTGCTTGACAACTTGTGGGGGGATGAATCCCTGCAAGATAACAAAGACATCCAAGCCCTGCTCAATCAAGCCAAAGAGGCAGCCCCAGATTGGCAATGGCAGCCTGATTTTCCTACATGGACTGAATAAAACCGCTCGTAGTAGGCGATTTATCGCCTACAGCGACGCGCACAGCACCACACATCGACACGTTGCACACCCGCCTCAAGCCAGACGCTTGCCAACTCATTCACAGTCGCACCCGTCGTCATCACATCATCAATCAAAACAACATATTGCCACTCTGGTTTAACCCGAATGACAGAAAAAGCTCCCACCAAATTGCTTTGACGTTGTACAGCAGACAAGCTTGTTTGTGGCAATGTATTTTTAATACGTTTACAAGCCTTATTGTTTAAAGGAATACCCATCTCTTTTGTAATGCGTTTAGCCAGTTCCAGTGATTGATTATAACCGCGTTGGCGTAATCGTTTAGAATGCAATGGCACTGGAATTAACACATCTGGGCGCTGCTCAATCGTCAAATGTTGTGCCATCAGTTTATTTAGGGACAAGTCTAATGTTTTGCAATTTATTTTTAAACATGTTTTAATATGCGTCCATGCAGTTCGGCTCGGAGTCCAAAATTTATTTTGGACAATCGAAAAAATGACGTTTAGCCCTTCAAGGAGCTCAATCATGCCAATCGCACCCTTAAACAACCAAGTGGTTTTTAAAAAACTACTCTCAGATGAAGAAATTCTCAAAGCCTTTATCAAAGACT
>JBDLJY010000514.1:0-3932 GCA_039714115.1 Pseudomonadota bacterium
CGGTCCTGGCATGGGGGCTGGCACAATTGGTGTCATCCTGGGCATACTTATGTCAATTTTCTTGGCACTGTTCGCTATTCTCTGGTACCCGTTCAAGCGCCTATTCAAGAAAAAGGAACAGTCATGATTGGCATAGTGTTTGCGTCATTGCTTGTCTTGCTGGCCGTTGAATATTTTGTCAGGTTGCCTTTCGTTTCGCGTGCCAGCGCACTGATTGGAGTTGCAAACAAATCAGGTCGTGTCGTTATCTCAAAAAATATCTCCGATCATTGGAAAGAAGTTGTTCTGCTGCGTTATGCAACAGAACTGGCGATACATACAGTCGTTATTGCTTTAATGCTCTTCGGTTGTGTTCTTCTGCTTGTGTTGCCGGCTCTTGTTCTGGACTGGCTTTTCGTGCCTAAGCCTTCGACTATTGAATCTTTTTCAAGTCTGTTAGGGCTGTCTAGCATGACTATAGTTTCTTTCCTCTACATAATTATAAGGAAGCGTCTTGGAAACATCTGACTACAGTTTCGGCGATAGGCTTCTGCATCTTATGGTGCTGGGAGTGCCGTTTATCAGTAAGGTATCTTTTGAGCTTGATGGTCTTTTTCCTAACAAGGGAGAAGACTATCCGGTCGAAAAACATGTATTCGTTAGCGGGCTGGCCCGGGCTGGTACGACGATATTGATGCGTACTTTTTTTAAGACGGGCCAGTTTCGTTCCCTTACTTACCGTGATATGCCTTTTGTGCTGATGCCTGGCGTCTGGAAAAAACTTTCCAAATCTTTTCATAAGCATGAAGACGCCAAAGAGCGGGCACACGGGGATGGTATTTATGTGGATTTTGATAGCCCTGAGGCATTTGAAGAGGTTTTTTGGCGAACGTTTTCTGGTGATGATTATATTTTTGATAATTGTTTACGGCCCCATCATGTAAGCAATGAACTCATCGAACAGTTCCGTTTATATGTTCGACGTATTATCGCCAGTTCAAGCAAGCGTTATTTGTCAAAGAACAATAACAATATCCTGCGTCTTGGGGCGATCCGAAAAGCATTCCCTGATTCAGTTATAATCGTTCCTTTCAGGGAGCCGCTTCAACATGCCATTTCTTTGTTAAACCAGCATAAAAAATTCTGCGATAGGCATTCAATCGATAAATTTTCATATAATTACATGTGTTGGTTAGGTCACCATGAATTTGGAATGACTCATAAACCCTTTCAGTTTGAAAAAGAAACCCGTTCTTCCTTAGAAGCGGACAATATCAATTATTGGCTGAATATCTGGATAAATACCTATTCTTATCTTCTCAATAATGCACCATCGGATAGCCTTTTTGTGTGCTTTGAGGATTTATGTGAATCTCCGGTGGAGACTCTCAGATGTTTATTTGATTCAGCAGAACTATCGTTGGATGAGGATAGATTGAATGATACGTTTAATGCACCACCAACAAAAGATGCCGATGGTATAGATGAAAATATCAGGAATCAGGCACAAGGAATTTATCAGGATTTGCGGGCACGAGCTAAACCGCCAAGTTGACACAAAAAGCTGGTGAGTACAACTAATGTTAAACACCTCGGTAAAACCAGGATGAATATTCGTTGTTGAACATTAGTTGTACTCAACCTTTCCTTAAAAAGGCACAAGCCCCATTTTCAGTAGCTTCTGAGATTTGACTTGATCGTGAAAAGCGCAGCGATCCTTACACGAAAAACCTAAATAACTACAAGGATTGTATTTAAAAAAGGATAAGTCAAAACCAAATCGCCGAAATGATTTATGCAAAGCATTGTTTTTATTATAATTAAAAATTTTACCCCCGATTTTAAAATAGCTGTCAAAATGCTCAAACCCCGTTTTTATTGGCTCAAAGGGCATCTCTTATAAACGCCGTCTATATCCTTAGACTCAATGCCATATCGTGCCGGAAAATCCATACATGTAGGGTGGATTAAGCGATAGCGTATCCACCTGA
Organism: Pseudomonadota bacterium; assembly: GCA_039714115.1. GTDB lineage: Bacteria > Pseudomonadota > Gammaproteobacteria > Beggiatoales > Beggiatoaceae > Thiomargarita. Next base: position 1,971 of record JBDLJY010000514.1, read on the forward strand.
TTAATCCTTACTCCGTTACTGCGTGTCATTTTGATCTCGGCTTAAAGATGCTATCCTTAGACTCTAAAATCAGATTACTACGGAGCAAAACAACGAATAAAACCGGGATGAGTATTCGTTGTTGCGGCGCGTCATTTTGCTCTAGTATTTCTTGAATAAATAGGATTTTTTTAGTACTATTCATAAATCATATTTATGATAACTGTTTACTGATAACATGTCAAAAATAAGTAATTCAATCATTATGGCTGCCTTGTTATTCCCTGCCATCGTCCAAGCACGCTTAGCGCTTGTCATTGGCAATGCCTCTTTAAGCAATCCCGTCAATGATGCCACCGATTTAGCGGCGGAGCTGAAAATTTTGGGACTTGCCAGTTTTGTAGCATGGGAACAGCAACCCACGCCAGAAGACACCGGAAATGGAACAATACCTGTCACTCAAGTGATGCCGCTAAGCTAGATTCTCCCGACAAAATCCATTTTAACACACGATGTCACACTTTATTATCAGTTCAGTACCGCCAAGAAACAATTTTCAAGTGCCTATTTTAGTTTATTCAGAGTATCATCGTCTGATAAATGGCATCTGATTTTAAATAACGAAAAAGTCGAGGCGGATAAACGTTATTCGTTGCCCAAAGGAGAACAGGTGCTTGTGCCGGGGCAAAATGTGGGGTGGGCATGGATGCGCGATTGCGTTTAAGTGCTGGAGAGCAAAATTTTCAGGCGATAGTCACCTCTGAGCCGATAAGATGGGTGTCTGTGACTGATATTGAGAAAAGCTTAGAGGGTGTCGCGTTTTGGGGAATGGGAACGCTGACGGTGAATGTAGAATCCTGAATTTTTCAGGTTCCCACGCGCCAGCGTGAGAACCTGAAAAAACCTGCGTGGAGCTTAATAGGCATTCACAATCGGATGTTGGGAACGAAAAAAAACTAATCCAATTCAAAAAGCTGGCGTAATTTTTGATCAATTTAAAGCTGTAAAGCCGGCGATATGTTACCTATTTCGCGTCTAATAAGCGTCTTCCTAACCGTCATAAGGCGATTAAGTTTCAATATAGACGGTTTCTGCAACCCCGTGGCTAGAAAATCAACATGAGTTGGTTCAAGAATGATATCTGTTTCCAGCACATTAGCCGATATTCGACTAGTAATAAAAGCGAGAATGATGTGACCATATATATCAATAGGTTCCGTTAAACATACAGCCGGGCGAACTTTTGTAGTCGACAAATCATCAAATGGAAAGGGTACTAAAACAACTTTGCCTTTATTCATGAAACGGTTTCCCATCAGCTAATGTGTAAATATCTTCCTCAGGCTCTTTCAGAAAGTCAAAAGCAGAATTTGAGGCGGCTGCCTTAAGCCATTCTTGTTCTGTTATGTCTGCTTCATCTCTAAGCATTAAAATCACGCGCACATGGGTTGAAGCAATTGGAAGTGATTCATTGAGCAACAATTGATGTTGAGCGTTCACAAAACCGGTTGTTTCAATGGTTCTTGCAAGTAGTGCCATGTTTTATCCTCACGGGCTAGCTGATGACTGGGTGAAAAAATTTTCATTATATATATGCTAACTAAAAACATCAAGCGTCTTGTAGGAGTCCAAGATTTATCTTGGACGTCTTGTGCCGGACGGGGTTGCAAACCATATCCATTAAGTTAAGCAGCTTTATATATTATGGGGTTCAGTTAAGTTCCCTACGGGAGGAAATCCGCTCCGCTCCATTCCCGAAACAACCCGTCCTGCACAGATTTTTTGATTTAAAAATAAATCAGTTATCCTTAGATCTCTCCTAACGTCGAGACAGGCTTAATGGCATTGGGTTGCAAACCCCGTCCGGCATAGAAATCCTATTTCTTGAATAAATAGGATTTTTTTTGTATGATTAATGCCCTCAAAAATCATCTTTATGAGAACTGATAACATGTCAAAAATAAGCAAATCAATCATTATGGC
>JBDLJY010000515.1:0-3926 GCA_039714115.1 Pseudomonadota bacterium
CAATGAATCGCTATCAAAAAACAAATAATGACGCCCGTGCGGCGTTTCGTGAACGTCAAAAGGCGGAAGGCTTGGTGGAACGCAATATAATTTTCGATCCAGAAACCTTTGAGCGATTGGAGAGATTAAGATTCCACTTTTCCTATAAAGCCACTGAGGGACGAACTTTAGCTTTAAAACAAGCACTGAAACTTTTAGAAGTGGCATTGGAGCCGGAATCTTGAAAAGGGCAACCGACACACAGCAATCAGTTATCAGATTTGAGAGAGGCTTGAATAAATATATAAAATTCAATTCGAGTAGTTACACTTTGCTATACACGGTCAATCGCACAATAGTTCAATTGTTGTTTTTTTTTAATTTACGCTATTATTTTTAAACCTGAGAATCATAAAATCAAGTGAATCATGATTAAGACAGAAAATGCGCTTGACTTATAAATTGGATTATGAAAAAATTGCAATTTGATTAGTTCAATAAGTGCCTAAGTGATTCACGATTCGTTTACTGAGATGCACGGCGGGGGCCGGTCGGTCCTGCACGCACTCAAAAAATCACGATGAGGGAAAACTACGGACAACAGAGAAAATCCACGAGCACCGGCCCGCATAAGCTACACTCAGGACGGGCGAGAGGTGCACAAACAACAAAGAAGGAAGGCAAAGAGATGACCAGATTAACCGAAGCCGAATGTACGCCCCCAGAAGCCATTGTAGGTCAGGGTGAGGACCGATTAAAGGAAAAGAATGATGTAGAATGGAAGCCTCCCACATACGGTGTTATTGCAAGCAACAGCACGGACAATAATTTCGGTACCAAAAGCGATGGGATGGGGCCGAGCACAGTATCTTGACCTATTGTAGATATATTGCAAGCAATGGTTATCCCCCCTGTGACACAGATACAAGTGGTGGCAGCGGACCACCGAGCGTAGGCAGCGGAATACTGTGATGATCAAAGAAACTAGATAACCCCGCGCAAACCCAACGCACCCACCGCAGCACATATTGCCCAATGCGGATGGAATCCGCGGTTGCTCATAAAGCTGGGCAACTTTTGCGACAAACCGCTGAATGGCAGCGGGTGATGGGGATATTTGTTGGAATGGTCCAAGCGCGTAACCCAAAAAATCAATCCCCCGACTGGCTTTTCCAATAAAAGTCTTGTCAGGGTGTTGTTCAATTTTTAATGCGTTTAAAATTTGGTTGGTTGTCCGCCGCTCGTAATTTCCAACGGCTGGGAACGACAATCAACCAATCATCCATAAATCTAATGTAGGTGACATCAAGTGCCGCCATAGCATCATCTAAAGGCTTAAGATATAAAGCCCCCATTAAGGGCGATAAAGAGCAACCCAAGGAAATGCCCCGCTCAATGTTGATATAATTACCCCCATCGACGACGTTATGTTTAAGATATCCCCAAACCAAACGTAAAACCGCCTTATCATCAACATGCTGTTCAACTTGCTCGTATAAAATGTAATGATCAATACTGGCATAATAGCTTTTGACATCGGATTTCATCACATAAGAGCCTGCTTCAAGTGCATCAATCGCCGCACGCACTGCCCCTTTCAAACCACCACGTCCTGCAATGTGATAACAATTGGGGGATAGCACCGGCGCAAACTGTTGCCCTAACACAATGCTCATTGCTTTCAATACCAAAGCATCCGCAGACTGCCACAAATCAATGATCTCACCCATAGTGGTGTGAATCCTATTTAATGGGCTAAATTCATAGTCACCAGTAACCAGTTTTGCTTGCAATAAGGGTTTGAACTCATGCCACCGCCGGCGCAATTCCCAAACATCATTGTTGGGTGAATAATCTTGGCGCTGTTTGCAAAGCCACTCGTAGGCTTGATCAAGCACGGTGTCGGAGGCGATTTGGTTGATTAGGGTCATAAAATTTTGAGACTTTTTTATTATACAGATGCCTCAAACCACCGAATAAACCGCCCTACCATTATCCCACGTTGCAACAATAAACGATATTCCCTCACTATTTTCGGATCATGCCAATTTTGGGGCCAGTTCTCTACCAAATGACGCATTCGGGGTAAATCTAAACAGCGGCGAGCCAAATCTAAATTTTCTAATCGGTCAATTTCTGCTGCAATTTCACCACGCACCGCTATTAACCGTTCATACCAATCCGGTAGCTGTTCCCCACGCTTAGTTTTCCATAATACTTCTGGGGGTAAAACGCCATCCATCGCTCGGCGGATCAGATAGCGATCTTTACCCTTTCGCAAATATTGGTTTTCGGGAATGGCGAGACAAAATTCAAGTATGCGTATGTCCGCCGTCGGATCGCGCATCTCAATTCCAAAATGATGTCGCCACCCATTGCTTAAATCCCGACCATAATGCATCGCACCAGAGCCCGTTCCCCAGCGTATTCGCCATTTTCGCCCATCGGTTAGGGGGCGATAATGGTGATCAAAGCCCAACTCACGCGCACGCTCATCGACGGCCATTGCCTTAGCAAAGTCAGGGTTTATGGCAGAGTGTTTGGCCCAAGGAAATTCTGCACCCTCTTTCCGACGAGAATGCCACGCCCAAAGCGCATTTGGCAGAAAAGGCCGAAGCACGTCTCCCTTGAACACCGCCAGTGGTGAGATTTTTTTCATAGCCGCTTTGGTCTTTATCTCTCGCATCAGTGTTAGCCAGTGGCCGGTTCGCGCCAGTTCTGTGAACAGAGATGAACCATTATAACTGATTGAATTATTACCATTTTGACCCGTTAACATGACACGTATTCCGCGTGCCGCTGCCGCCTCTAACACAGCCTCCATCCATATCCGGTTACAAGGATTACGCATGGGGCCTTCTGCCAGTTCAAATAAGCGGTCGATATTGTCTAGCATGGTGCGACCTTCGGGGCGGAGATACGTGACCTCTAGGTTGTCATGCCACGGTTTTAAGGCCTCAATGTAGGGCGTTTCGTCGTTAAGCCAACCCGAGCGTTCAGGGGCATCGAAACCTTCACGGGGAACCGAGGTGAAGGTCGTTAATCGTTGCCCCTTGGCCTTAAGTTGACGGGCAGCCGTACAGGCGACTGAGGGCGAATCCAGTCCGCCGCTGAGAAAGGCACCGATGGGATGCTCACTCCGCAGACGGCATCGCACAGCCTCTTCAAAGAGTTCGCGGAAGGCTTCAACATAGTCGTCATCCGATTTGAAGATGATCCGTTTAGTGGGGTCTAATGACCAATATTGGCGGAGTGTGATGCCTTTATCGGTCGCCGTCAGCGTATGCGCGGGCGGTAGGCGGACAATATTTTTATAAAAGGTGGACGTGGGATCCCCCTGAAGAACGAGAAAATCAGCCAAGGTGGTCTCATTAATCTGCCGAGGCACTTCAGGCAAAGCTAACAAGGCTTTGGGGGCTGAGGCGATAGCTAAAAAATGTGGGGTTTGGTGATAATATAAAACTCGCATGCCCAAGGGATCACAGGCACAGAAAAGTTGGTGTCCATCCCATAAGAGAAAGACAAAGTCACCAATGAGATGCTTGCAACAGTCTTTTCCCCACTTTTGGTAGGCTTTCAAAATTATGACACTGTCTGGTACGGTTTCGTATTCCGAGGCAGGGATATTGAGTGCACGACCCAGCTCAGTCCGGTTGTCTATCCGCGCATCGGAAACCAGAACACAGTTTGAATCGGTTTCGTACACTCCTTGATTTTTCTCGCTTATGATTTCTCCAAGCCGGATGCAGGGAGAGTTGCTTTGTGCAGAGACGAGCTGACTCCTCTCTGATGAAAACAAGGCTTCAGCCATGCCTACAAGTTTTTTTTGAGAAACGGGGGCACCATTGAAATGGTAAATGCCTACAATACTTTTGATCATAAATTGTTCTCAGTTTTTTTATCGTTCTCACGCGCTGGTGCGTAACATCAGTTAGAAATACCCAAAC
>JBDLJY010000516.1:0-3919 GCA_039714115.1 Pseudomonadota bacterium
CTTTTTAATATTTGCTATGAATGGTGGCAAAATGCGTACCATGAAAGTTTGCGCCATAATGTCCAGATATTTACGAATCGTCGGATGACTAACTCCCAGAGACTGGGCCAATTTTGAATGATTTAGCAATTGTCCATGATAATGAGCCAACATAGTCCAAAAACGCCGCATTGTGACAGCCGGAATGGAAAAACCAAATTGTGGAATATCGCGCTCCAAAAAAGTACGGATAAAATCCGTCCGCCAAAGGGTCAATGCCATTAAGTTAAGACAAACCTGACAGGTGTCAAAAACCTGTCAGGTTAATTTTTCATTGAATTTACAACGACCTGCCAGGTTTTGGATACCTGGCAGGTCTGAATTTTAGGGGTTTATCATACTGGCATTGAACTAAAGGGTGCCAACTCAATAAAATGGATGCGACCAGCCAATGTTTCAGAACTTTGCCGAATTAATTCCTGGGATGCAGAGCCTAAAATTAAAAATCGGCCAGGTTTGCGGTTATCATCTACGGCTACGCGAAGCACGGGAAATAGTTGTTGCCCCATTTGTACTTTGTCAATGCAAATCAATTTATCTCTTTGAGTGTGAAAGAAAAATTCTGCATCTTCGATTTTACGCAAGTCAGATGGTCTCTCAAGGTCCAAATAGACAGTATTTTCGCAATCGCGTACTATGTGTTTTGCCAAAGTGGACTTACCACATTGTCGGGGACCGAGCAACGCCGTTATTGGAAAGGAATTCAATGAATCCCTGAGTTCTGTGGCAAGCCGTCTTGGAATATATCTTTGTAAATTGTAAGTCATGGTTTCAATATACCATGATAAAGGTTTTTTGGCACAAAAAAAACGATAAATAAGCGTCCAAAATTTATTTGTATAATGCAAATAGCCTTTCTTCAAACAAACGCAGGCTGAACTGGACTATCATTTATCATCATTTTATCCTTGATCAAACAAGCGGTTGTACAATCACCTGTCCAGCAATTTCGATAGTCACAGCAGACTCATGTTCACTCACGTAAAATTCCATACGTTGTGGAATACCATCAACATAATTCTGTAAAAGCTGATGCTTTGAATCGAGGATACGTGCGGTGCCGGGCAAGGTAATGCAAAAATCAACTTCATTCCAAATATCACTGAGTTGCTCCATATTACTAGCCAATTTGCAATCCCATAAATCAATGCCATGAAGAGAACCTAATTCTGTGCCATCAAACATATCATCCAGTTCTTGCAATTGGTTTTCATCCGCATCGCCAATGCCAATCATAATAAATTTACAATGTTTGCGGGCACCTGCCACAATTTCATGCCCTACCTCCATGGCGCGTTTCTTAACAGCCTCAAAATCTTCAAGGACACCATCACTAATAAACAACAAGATCGTCCAGCCAGCCTCTTTGAATTGAGAGAGAAAATAATTAAGTGCCGGGAGCAACTTGGTACCAGTTCCCCAAACTTGTTGACTAGGACCATCAACTGGAATTTGGCTACATTGTGTACTATTAAAAGTATCGACTGGCTCAATTTGTGAGCCCCCCGTACCGACAGCCCAGTATAACAAAGAAACCGTACCATCACCGCTATAGTCACAAATGTAACGACTGAGATGCCGTACAACAGGCTCCATCACATTAGCGTCGGCTTGTCGAAACAATTTAGGTATGTTGGCAGCAAAAAATGACATCATAGAAGCCGATCCGTCAATGGCAATGCCAACGCGCATGTTTTCTACTCGTTGATCAAGGTGAATGTATATTTCCACTCGTTTTTTGCCTTGCTCAGCGTGATATACATTAATTTTTCCAAATAAATCATTAGCTTTTATAATCATATCATCATCTATTAAGTTATCAGTCCTCATCCACACGCGAACCAAACAAATAAATTTTAGCATATCTGTACGCGCCGCGATATCGCCTTCATGACATATCTGCGGGGTTTTTGGCAACTGAACTATCTATTAATCGCTCCGACATTATATAATAGTGAGCTATCCATGGGGTGCAAAAATATTTAAAAGGTCACATTAAGCCGACTGAAGTGAAGCGAATGAATGTAACAACTTTAGTGGATTCTCTGGTTCCCATGCGCCTGCGTGGGAACCAGAAACTATCCCCCGATTTTCACCGTCGCACAGCCCTGAGTAATTTTATTAGGGCCACCAATCGCCTCTAAAACCGTATCTCCCTGACGGGCGGCGGGTAGATTATTAATTAATACCGTTTTGCTACCATTAATGACCACACCCGGACCATGCGGTGGAATCGGATAGGGCGTGGCACACAGATGAATATCCGCGCCCATCGACATGCTACTAATTGTACTGCCCATACTCGCCAAGGCAGCCGCTTTCGTCGCTTCTTCAGCCGCTTTTACCGCCGGAAAGGCTGGAGTGCCGGAGGCAGCTTTCGTGGCAGCCTTAGCCACTTCAATTGTCGTATCAGAAACCTTTTTGGCGGCTTTCAACGCAGCGGCTGAAGCCGCAGGTACGCCCTTCCAAGCTGGTTTACCTCCAATCAGAATATTTGGACTCGTAGGTACACCTGTTAAAACCGGCGGTAATGGGTGTTTTACCGGATCAGCAAGGCGGGCAGCGGGTTTTCCAGACATATTAACCTCCACAATTATAAACTTAACATATTATAACTCAAAATAAGATGATATTTAAGGCAGGTTAACGAGCTAAAAAAATACATTCATGGAATCGCACTGACCTAAACCATCAGATAAATTACTTTTCTTAACTTCAACGCCAATGCCATATCGTGCCGAGATATTGTAGGCTGGGCAACGTCTTTTTGTTGCCCACCAGCACCGACAGGTGGGCAAAAAAAACCCGGTTCATACTGCCCACCCTACAAAAGAACGTCTTTGGGCTTAACTTAATGGCATTGACCCTACACGCTCCCATTACCGCATCGGGCTTTTCAAAGCTACTCGCCTTAGCACACGACACATTTTTAGAAACCGAAACCAAGTTGAGTTGGTTGATATTTAATACGTGGCTTGGCCAAGCCAAAGTCATTAATACGCTTGCTACCTATGGCTGACAACAATAATCCTGCCTATCTGGGTTATATTCTGCATCATTGAAGCCGAATTTATAGCCACCGGAAGGATCATCGGCAATATCCAGATCAACATAAGGATTGTCACCAGAATAAAACTGGATACCATTTGTTTCCCGCATATCAGGATCACTATCAGGCAACCCGATATGTTTCCAGTCAGTATCATTATCAAAGGTATAGCGCATCAGCGATTCCAGTGGACGAAAAATACCCACTTGCTGCAATGCATCATAGTAAAAGTTGCCATTGTCATACCGGCTCTTGGGTGTGTCGTGACTAGATATGTGTTGCGTATCTCCCGGCAAATACAGGTAGGTTTTGTCGGCGTCACTGATATTGGTGTTTATCAGATAGTCGATGCTGAATCTTGGATCTGTATCCCAGTTGATGTCTCTGTCATTTTCGCGCTCATTGTAGGTCTGAACAATCATTTTGGTATTCGCTGGCAGCTCGATCAGTTGCTGAGTCTGAAAATAGGCTGTCGCCCCCGCCATGGGGAAAAGGAAACGGCCTTTCGTACCCCAACCCTTCAATCCTTGGGCCAGATGAAACAGAATTCCTGCCCCCATCGAGTGCCCCATAAACCCGACTTTTGAGGTATCGATTTTATCGCTGAAACGTGGATCAGCAACAACCGTTTGCAATATCGATTTAATGAAGCCGTTTTGTTCGGCATCTGTCCCTTTATAGGAAACAAAGACGGCGTTGTAGCCCTGGCTAGCAATGAAATACAACAGACTGTAATATGCTTCTGAATGGTAAAGTTTCCAGCCCGATATAAAGAAAATCGTAGGTCTTGGCGTATGCATATCCGCAGGATAATACATATCCACTGTTAAC
>JBDLJY010000517.1:0-3912 GCA_039714115.1 Pseudomonadota bacterium
CCACCAACTCGTTGAAAATGGTCGGTGCAGCGTAGCTCTGGGTGGTCTACAAGAAAACGTGTTTGTGCGGCACGAGATGGCATTGGTCTTGCGCCTGGGTGCCGCCTTTGTAAACACATATATCTGGTACAAGTTAAGCTTTGCGCCGGACGGGGTTTGCAACCCCGTCCGAAACGTTTTGAGTGCCGGTATTTTGGAGTCCAAGATTTATCTTGGGGGGGGATTTGAGTGCCCGTCCAAGATAAATCTTGGACTCCTAAAGCATACCCCGCAGGTCGAGTCCGTAGTCTAACCTGCGGGGTGTGGGCACATAGACGCAGGTTTACCGGCACGAGATGGCATTGCGCCGGCGCGTGGGAACCAGAAAAAATCGCCTACTCCTCTGCGATTTATCGCCTCTTTGTGTAATAATAAGGCGAGAAATCGCCGACTACGAACCGCCACGAGATGGCATTGGATTGTATTCATTGTCATCGGTGTGTGACGGGGAAGGATTTTGGGGTACGGGGTACTCGTATATCGCACGGCTGACTTGCAGCGAATGCCCGCATAAATATTAACTGATTATGTTATGATGTTTTCTGATCGAGTTGCCGCCCACAAAGATACGATTATTGGCGTGCATAATGACCACTTCCAATTTTCAGAATTGATGAAACGTGGACATATTGAGTTATCTAAGGAGCTTGGAGAGTCCAAGTATAAGACGGAATTTCGGAGTATGTCGTTTGCGCCGCGGAATATTGTTTGAGAATTAAGTGGGTGCTCAAAATATGGCATGAGGTTAGCAAAAAAATCGAGCCCCTTTTTACGGAGAGAACTAATGATTTACAAAGCAATTGATGTCGCAAATTGGTTTATCAATCAATTTGATAAAGAATCTGGTGATGTTATTACTCACTTAAAATTACAAAAATTACTATATTTTTCAGAAGCTTGGTGTCAAGTTCTGCTTGATAGAGAACTTTTCTCGGAAAATATGGAAGCATGGTCACATGGTCCTGTAGTTCGTGAAGTTTTTAATCAATTTAAAAGTTTTGGCTGGAATCCATTGGATGCTACTGATGATGTCATTGAATTTGATTCAGAAGTTAAAGATGTATTATTACAAGTCATGGAAACATACGGCAATGTTTCAGCTAAGGCTCTGGAGCATTTAACGCACCAAGACATTCCTTGGAAAGAAGCACGGGGAGATTTGTCACCAGAAGTTAAGTGTTCAAATAGTATTAGCAAACAATCCCTCAAATCTTTTTTCAATGAAAAATATGGTGATAAATTGTATGGCTAAAAATAGGAAAATACCTAAAGAGCCGATTCATAAAGAGATTGAAAAAATTACAATAAGAGCTAATCCAAAAGAAATAAAAATACTTAGCTTAGTTGCTCCTGAGATAAAAAAACATTCTTCAGCACTGAAACTAAAGCCTTATGTAGCATTAAAATATTATAAAAGTGATTGGCAATGCTTTTCAGAATGGGAATCACAGGAGCTTAAAGAGTTTTCTTCATTTGTTGAACTACTGCAAAGCTATACTTGGGAGCAAGTTTATAATACTGGGAATAAGAAATCTAAACATGGTTTTGCATATACAAAATATGAAATAAGCGATATTAAGTCTGATAAATTCAAAGGAATACTTAATGAGGTAAAAAGAGAAATATCAGAAGATATTAATTTTTTCGAGTTAAGAGTAAATCAAAAAAAACTTAGGGTACATGGTTTTCAATCGCAAGCGGTTTTTTTTCTAGTTGCTTTAGATAGAAACCATGAAGTATTTCCTGAATAATTCAGATGTTTTGAAAAAAGTTAGTAGTACGGAGCGGAGATATTAGGCACACTAGCCCGTGTAGATGTGCTTGGAGATCGTTTAGCGAACACCAACAAACTGTCATACTTGGCTTAGTGGATTTTTGTTGGGCAGGGGTGGATATGATATAGTGAGTGCTCAAAAGATTAGGTGAAAATATTATGTTTATGCGCCGCGAGAATGCTCAAAGTGATGACACGCAATAACGACATTGCTGCGTGATGGATGGCAAGATGATGAATGGCTTAAAAAATGGGTTAATAATAAATGAACCCGCAACACCCCATGGCAATGGCGTACCACATGGGGCAACTATTTGCGGTGCTGGAGGTCGTCCAGGTCAAGTTGTCGGACGCTTCGGTGGACACCAACGCGGTGGCTTACCCCGTAACAAGTCACCGGAAAAAGTACCAGGTCGTCGTCGTCGCGCATTGGATACAGATCGTTGGCTGGTTTCGGGTCATACGCGCATGGCATAAGTCGTCGGCACCACTTGGATTCAAGCGATGTGCGGATCGCAGGGCTTGCAAAAGCGATTTCAGGAACTGGTTGTGACCAATCCTCATCAAGTCCGCGAAAAGAATGGGCTTTGATGGATTTGACTGGAAAAATTCCAACGACGTCGCAGAAGAATCCTCACGCTTCAGCCGTGGCGGGCGAAAGGCGTATCACATGATTAAGGTTTATGCCCACCGTCATGGCCGAACCTTACATGAACAACTGCGTCTCTTGGGAGCATATGGTATTCAAGGCCCGACATTTATAAATGAACAAGGCGAGTTGAAAGGCACCAAACGTTTGCACGACACCACGATGACACCGGACATGGTGGCAGAACGGTATGGAGAAAATGGTCCCGGTGAGGCGAACATGGTCAATAAAAAGATGACCCATTTCAACACCCAAACGGGAAAAGTAAACCTGCAAAAGCACCCCTGGAGCTTATTCTCAGACTTCTGGACCTGGTTAAAACCCAAAGAAGATGAACTTTGGATGAGCAATGGGCGAATAAATGAAATATGGCAATCAGGCTTTGATGACGCCGAACGCCGCCCTTATATCACCCAACGCTGGCCAGAAAACTTTGTAGAAATTCACCCAGATGATGCCAAAGCGCGTAGCATTGAATCCGGTGAGTATGTTATGATGCTCTTCAGATCGAGTTGCCGCCCACAAAGACACGATTATTGGCGTACATAATGACCACTTCCAATTTTCAGAATTGATGAAACGTGGTCATATTGAACTGTCTAAGGCGGCAGTGACTGGACTGTCAGGCGGGGCTTTGGGTGGCTCGGTGGCTAAAAAGTAATGGACACAAATTTTAATAGAAAAATGAATCAAGAAATCTCAAATACTAATAATCAACTCTTTTTAGATATAAAACAGTTGATTGATAAAACCCGCCTTGGTGTAAGTCAAACCATAAACGTGGGTTTAACAATGCTATATTGGAATATAGGTAAAAGAATTAATGACGAAATTCTTAATAATAAAAGAGCTGATTACGGCAAAAAAATTATTTCTACACTGGGCAAACAGTTAGAAGAACAATATGGTAAAGGTTTTTCTGTTCAAAACCTTAGAAGAATGATGCAGTTTTATGAGGTTTTCTCAGACAAGCAAATTGTCGCATCACTGCTGCGACAATTGAGTTGGACACATTTTACACTGCTTATCCCAATCAAAAACGAACTTCAGCGCGATTTTTATGCACAAATGTGTCGCATCGAAAATTGGAGTGTGCGAACTCTTCGCAAAAAAATTGATGCGATGCTATTTGAACGCACTGCCATTTCTAAAAAGCCCGAAGAATTGGCAAAATTAGAGTTGCAACAACTAAAAGACGAAGACAAGCTTTCACCCGACTTGGTTTTTAGAGACCCATACATCCTTGATTTTTGAAATCTCAAAGATGTTTATCAGGAAAAAGACCTTGAAAAAGCAATATTGAAAGAATTGGAGCAATTTATTCTCGAATTAGGTAAAGGATTTACCTTTGTTGAACGCCAAAAAAGGATGATTATTGATAATGAAGATTTTTATCTTGATTTGCTCTTTTATCACCGAAAACTCAAAAGATTGGTAGCCATTGAATTAA
>JBDLJY010000518.1:0-3867 GCA_039714115.1 Pseudomonadota bacterium
AATATTAGCGGAGCCGATGTTTAAAAATTTTTTAATTGAGCCTCACATTTTTTTTAAAGCGTCGTCTAATGAATAAGAGAGGTTTAAAATTTTTTTCAAATAAGCCTCACATTTTTTTCAAAGCATCGTCTAATGAATGTGTCAACAATATAAGAGGTAATTTGACCATGAAAAACCAAAACAGCCTAAACTGGCTAACACCGTGCTTACTGTTTTCCTTAATATCTAATGCTCATGCCGGCAGTACTTTAAGTGCTGGTGTAGATCATGTTTGTGGCATACAAGAAGATGATACGCTGATCTGCTGGGGTGCCAATGATCATAATCAAGCTGATCCTCCCAGTGGCACATTTAGCGAAATCGAAGTTGGATTTTACTTTGGTTGCGGCTTAAAAACCGATAGTACGATTGCTTGTTGGGGGCGAGATACTGCGGGTGAGACTTCACCTCCGCCGGGTAAATTTCTTCAGGTGGCTGTAGGCGGTAATCACGTCTGTGCTTTGCCAGATAATGGTGAGCCAATTTGTTGGGGTGCAAATGCTGATAGCCAATCTTCGCCACCCCCGGGCCCTTTTCAGCAACTGGCTTCAGGTGATGCTCATAGTTGTGGTTTAAAAGCGGATGGTAGTGCGGAGTGCTGGGGTAATAATAGTCATGAGCAATCCAATGTTGCAGCGGAGACTTTTTCTTATATTGCGGCTGGGTACAAAACCAGCTGTGGAATCAAGACTGATGGTGCGGCGATTTGTTGGGGATTTGCTACCAATTCTTATGGTTATTTGATTCAGATTGATTTTGCACTTAATGGGGATCCTGATGGTACTGCACATCAAAGCATTAAAGAATTTTCAATATGTGGCTTAAAAGCAGATAGTAGTTTGAGTTGTCCTACTATGAGTTCTGTTCCAAGTGGTGTATTTAGCTATGTGGCTACTGGAGGACATGTTGCACGTCCATGCCATGACTGCGGTTATTATAGTCCTGAATATCATTATGAATTCCATAGCTTCGCGTGTGGAATAAGAGAAAATGGCATAGTAGCCTGCTGGGGAGAAAATCGCAACGACCGAGCCACCCCACCAGTCGGAGTAAAAATAAAACAACCCTCTGATTTTACTCCGCCATCAGATACTGGCGGTTATACCCAAGCCGATCTTGATAAGGCGCGTAATGAAGGTAAAGCGGAGGGTAAGAAGGCTTGTCAGACTAATCCAACTTCTTGTGGTATCGACATCAATGATGAAGTCGCGGCGGTGATTGGAGAAGATTTGTCGCTGCATGTCGGTAAAGCGGAATACAAAACTTCGGAGGATACTCAGGTGTTGTGGGTTGATCTGAACTTTTTTGGTCAGGATGATGAGGGTAAGTTGTTGTGGGAGTTGGCTGATTATGGTGTAGTGGAATAGAGTCCAAGATAAATCTTGGACTCCTTTATTAACCGATATAAAATTAATTCGAGAACCTCGAAAGGAGATGAAATGAGAATAACATTTCAAAAACAAGTTGTTTATGCAATGTGCTTGATTTCCGTGTTCATAGTTGGCTGTAATGGAGACGATGATAGTGATTCTGATTCACCAAATGAATCTAACAGTGTAACTATTTCTGGAATAACTATTCCATTAACCTTGGATGAAGAAGACAAACTGTTCTCACAACAAATTGTGGATTGGAACGATGCTAAATTCTCCTACTTAAAAGAGAATAAAGAAGTTCTGACATATATTTTATCATCTGGTACTTACCAGAGACATTCTGTCATGGATGGATACTGGGATGTGAGAGACAACAATGATGAATTCTGGATTTTATTCAATGATGGAGAATTGTTTAAATTTGACGTGACGACGGATGGTAATAATTACATTCAATACATTACAAGAACCAATAGTGATGCTAGAGAAACTCTCCTAGTTGGCAATCCTTCGCAGGCATTGCTTGAACAAATCGCTCAAGATAGTGCGAACGATAATCAAGTGCCTGACGACGATAATCAAGTACCTGACGACGATAATCAAGTACCTGACGACGATAATCAAGTACCTGACGACGATAATCAAGTGCCTGACAACGATAATCAAGTGCCTAATGATCCTCCGGCATCAATTGCTAAATTTACCAATTCGTTGGTGCTTGGTACTTGGAAAATTATTAATCATGGTAGCGTTAGATTTAATAGTGACACTACAATAACCGAAATAGATGGCAATGTAACTGGAATAAGCGACAATGATAATTGGCGTGTGAATAATGGGAAGTTATATATAGACTTTATCTTATATGGTTCCACTGTTAGTTCTCAAATTTTTACTATAACTGACAATCTTGGAAATGATTGTTACAATGTGAGTGGCGTTCAAACCAATAGTAATTGGAGCGCAACTTATAAGATGTGCAAAAGGTAAAAGATAAGGCTGCTGTGTATTAGTTAGTCGGATCTGCAAGATTCTTAGCTGGACGGGATTTGCAATCCCGTCTGCAACGTTTCCGTGTTCGTGATTATTCACCATTCATTACACAACCTCTAATCCTTCCAAATTCACCAGACTGGAGTTAGTTACCTGAAATAACCAGTTCAAAATATTTAAGACTTTCTGTAAATCGTCGGTAGCTGATACTGAAGCTACATCTTTGGTAAAAATCTGGTCGGTTAATTGACCGAATTCCCAAATTTTGCCGGTGGTGACTACACCATAACAAATTTGGGTGCCTTGAAAAGAGGCCGCCACCATTTCTGCTACCACCTGTGCCCATCCTTCCGCAAATTTTTCCTGTTTGGCTTCAATCACACATAGAGGGGGTATTGACATATCACCATATTGCGTTCGAGGTGCAATTAAATAATCTGGTTCACCAACTAAACCATTAGCCTCATCGACATTATACGGTACATGCGACCAGATATGCAGCCATTCATATTGTACCTTAATTAAATCTAAGATCGGTCGGATAATTCTCTCACAAGTAGTGGCTTCATTAATAAAATTCATGCCATCACTTAATCGTGCCCTCATCTCGGCAAAGTGTGTGGGGGAAATTTGCCCTTCAAGGCTCTTGATGAAGGATGTTTCGGTGACTTGCAACTGAAATTTTCTAGCTACTTCGGCAACGGATTTAAACTTACTGTATGGCATTAAGATTCCTCTGACGCTAAACTAAACCACTTATGATACCATGTTATCTGGAGCACTTAACTCAACCACCCCATAATCCGATAAATAATAACGTTCGTAGTAGGCGATTTATTAAGCCCCCAAATCAGACCTGCCAGGTATCCAAAACCTGGCAGGTCATTGTAAACTCCGATTAACCTGACAGGTTTTTGACACCTGTCAGGTTTGTCTTAACTCTACGCTCGCTAGTTAATGCTTGAATTGTTGTCCATTTGTTCCCATAAAATGACAAAGGATTGCCCCATCCCAAACCTGTTCATTGGAAAAAAAAAACCATGTACCAAGAACTTTTTCAAAAATTTGAAAATGTTGAAAACTTAGCTGGCAAAGCTTGGCAACATAGCATCAATATAGACTTGATAGAGCAAACCAAAATCAAAGATTGTTCTCTTCATTGTTTTCATTACCAACAAATGTTTGAGATGTTATTTAAACATTTATTGCAAACTAAAAGTCAATATGGCTCGTATTCACATCGTCATAACTTAGCTAAATTATTAGAAGAATTAATAGCCTATACTTCTTTTAGAACCGACAAATCTAAATATAGAATGGCTTTACAAGTCATAACCGTATGTGCTGAGGAATATCGGTATAATTTTTTGATAGATTGTGAAGCTTATGAAGATAGTGTAGAAATAAGCAAAGAATTATTAAATGAGTTAATGGAATTTGAACAAGCTAAACAAGCCTC
>JBDLJY010000519.1:0-3863 GCA_039714115.1 Pseudomonadota bacterium
AGATTCGCCAGTAATAGTTAGGGGAGAGGGATCATCGTTGAATCAATGCCATATCGTGGCGACAAACCTGACAGGTGTAAAAAACCTGTCAGGTTAATTTTTACCTTAACTTACAACGTCATGGGTTTTGGAAACATGGCAGGTCTTCTTTTGGGGTTTTAAATCCTCCGGTTGTTTGTATTCGGAAATATGGGTTTTATATGGGTAATTTTGGTTGGGTGTTATAATGGATCATGGTTTAATGACTGAGGTGTGATGATATGATCTTATTATATCGCTTAATCCACCCTACATGATGTCTGAACCTTGATTAAAAGGATTGTAAAGATGATCAGGATGATAGTAAACATCAAGCTAATTTTTATAATTTTTAAAATCAAGGTTTAGACATTTGATAAAAAACCTCTGAACCTTGATTAGAAGAATTGTAAGAATGATCATAATGACAGTGATAATGGCAAACATCAAGCTAATTTACAACTAATTAATAAATAAACGAATTGTTTGAATGGGGTTTTAAATTATTTTATTTGTCAATTAGTTGCAATAAATACTTAGATAAATAATATATAGCTTTATATAAAAGATTGAAAAGAAAAAAAGATACTAAAACTACCGATGATGCTATTAAAGCCGGTAATGGTACTAAACTACTACTAAAACAAAAACTACTATTGAAACTACCAATAATGGTTTTATTCGCTTGAACCATTGAAGTGTAGCCAAATTCTCGCGGACTATTACTGTATCAGGATGCTCCTTGCCCAAGACTTTTTCTCTGATGGCTAAGGCGCGTTTGTAAAACGATTCTGCTGAGTCGTAGTCTCCTTTCGTTTTATACAAGAACGCCAAATTATTCAGAGAAGCCACCGTTGAGGGATGCTCCTTGCCCAAGACTTTTTCTCTGATGGCTAAGGCGCGTTTGTAATGCGGTTCTGCGGAGTCGTAGTCTCCTTTCGTTTTATACAAAAACGCCAAATTATTCAGAGAAGTCGCCGTTGAGGGATGCTCCTTGCCCAAGACTTTTTTATTAATAAATAAGGCGCGACGCAACAAGGGAATAGCTGCTGAAAAATAACCCGCTTTTTCAAAAAGCAGCCCTAGCTCATTCAACACATAACTTAGATGCTTTTCATCAGGCTTTTCTCTTTTTTCATACCTCGCCAAACTTTCATCATAAGCCCTAACCATCGTCTTATCAGGCTCAAGCCCCAACCAATAGCCCAATGCCATTAAGTTAAGCTTAAAATATTGATTTTATTCAGTTGTTTCGGGAATGGAGCGGAGCGGATTTCCCGAAACCATCATTTTAGTATCGTTCTCTTTCTCCGGCTTGTTCCAATTGATAAGGTAGCTCACTGGCTAGGCGTGAATCAATTTTATTTTTCGCCTGTTGCTCAAAATAATCTGCTAATTGGCGATGCACCTTCCGTTTTTTCTCTGGAGTGTTTAAATACCGTGCTTCAACTGCTTGCTGTAAGTAGTCATGGAAAAAACTCAACAATCCCGCACGGCTCACCAAAGCATTTTGCAATGCCAAATATAATGGTGACCAAATCGCTTGGGGTATTTCCAAAATCTCTAATAATTCTGACTCGTGCAGCCCATAATAAACTCAAAGCCTTCCCAACCATGGAAGGTGCTTCTGGCGGTTGATAATCATTCTCTAAACGCGCTAACAGCTTTTGATATAAAGCCTCAATGTTGGGTGCTTGCAAATACGCCTTAAGGTGATCTCCCAACTCCTCAAACTTGCCAAATATTTGCAATTCTTCTAAGATAAGCTTTAAATACAACGGATTGGCTGTTTTTTCAGTATCCAATAAGCGTTGCATTTCAGGCGGCGGGCTAGATTGACTATAAGATTTAAAATATTCCCTGATTAAAGCTTGACGCGCTGATTTATCAGTCAGTAAGGGCAATTGCCAGTTCCGTTGCTCCGTGGAAAGCATGGACAAAAATACTCGAATATTGTCTGGGAATAAATTAGGCAACCAGCCCTGTGTCGCCTGCGTCTCTTCCAATTGGTTTAAGCCATCTATGATCAAAATGACGCGCCCTTGTGCTTTGGCTAACCAGAGTGGAAATTGTTCCTTCACCGCCTCAATCGTCGTGGGTAAATCTTTTTTAAACTTAAAATGGCTTTTCAAGCTTGCCATGATTCGCCGCAATAGGGCAATTGGATTAGTGCTGGCTGGTGAACTGCCGCAAAAATGCCAAAATACTAATTCATCAGGATGTGTTTCTCGATATTCAGCAGCCCAATTGGCTAATAACGCGGTTTTGCCACTACCAGATTCGCCGGTAATAATCAGAAAAGGAGCATCGCTGAGGGCATGTTGGTTGAGGCGATCAAAATCGGTTTGGCGTTTGATATAGACTTTTTGCCGACTGGCGGCAAAAGCGTCATGATCAAAATCTTCTCGCTGTTGGGGCATTGGTGTGTCTGGAAATTCTCGCTCAATCCGTTCCCAGAGTGCCTCTAAAACTAAGGTTTTTAAATCCGTCGGTTGCTTATATTCAGTAATATGGTAATGATGATCACGCAGACGCTGTTTTAATTGTCGCTGTTTAGCACGGTTTTTGCGCGAGGATTCGATATAATCCCGATGCTTTGAAGCTGGTAGTGTATTAGCATAGTTTGGATCGCGAAAATAAAATAAGGTTTTTTCAGGCTTGGCGTTGCAGCGGAGCGTGTTTTGGATCAACATCGAATAGGGCATAGAAAATTTCTAACTCGGTGATGCTACGATCAAGATAGCCTTCTTCTATCCAAGGATAATTAGCACAAGCTGTCTTTTTTTGATCAGGCAAAATGGTGGAGCCGTGATATTCGCCTAATAAGCCTATAAAATAGGGATGACATAAGTCGATTTGCTGAAAACAAATAGGTACGGCATTGCCAAGATTGACTTGATGCTCAGTAATTCCCCAACGTAAATCGACTTCGACAAAATCAACACCTCGCTCAAAGCAGCGACGGCGGATTTCGGGAAATACCTGTCGGATTAAGACTTCGCGCTCATTGTACATGCCTCGAAAGGCAGAGGAAATAAATACGCGCACTTGGCGTTGTTTGAAAATTTTCATTTGTTTAGTTTACTCCTTTGTTATGAATGTAATAAGCAAACTGTGTGCCATATTATCTTAAACTTACGCTAAGTTATTCATTAATAAGCTAAATTATTTAGCCATCTGATGATAGTGCAATAAATTAGCGGCCTTAATGGATATTTTAAAATAAGTTTTTGTTTTATATTGATAATTGTTGTTAATTGTTAGAATGGATCATAGTTTAATGGGCGGAGTGTGATGAGAGCATATCCTACACAACTTGTTAGTACAACTGATTAAGAAATAAACGAGCAGATAAGAACACGGTTTGTTTATTTCCCAGTCAGTTATACTCCGTTGGCTCCGTTAAAAATTTGATTTTTTTTGAGCCAATAAGTAATTTAGGTTATTGCGGATTATTACTGTATTGGGATTATTACTCCCTAATCTTTTTTCAAAGATTTCTAAGGCGCGTTTGAAAAGCGGTTCTGCTGAGTCGTAGTCTCCTTTCGCTTGATACAATAACGCCAAATTATTCAGAGAAGTCGCCGTATCGGGATGCTCCTTGCCCAAGACTTTTTCATAAATTTCTAAGGCGCGTTTGTAAAGCGGTTCTGCGGAATCGTAGTCTCCTTTCGCGTCATATAAGCCCGCCAAATTATTCAGATAAATCGCCTTTGAGGGATGCTCCCTGCCCAAGACTTTTTCATAAATACTTTTGGGCTGAAAATTTACCCAGTTTAGACTTTTCTTATAGGTATCGTATATCATTGTTTGTATCCTTAAACGTTATGGAGCAAACCTGCTCC
>JBDLJY010000520.1:0-3861 GCA_039714115.1 Pseudomonadota bacterium
ACCAAAACTCAAATGATTGTCAAGTATCTCGAAAAATGTGTGCTTTGTGTTCACTTTTTCACACAAAAGCGCACATTTTTTACGACTAGTAATTAACTCCCACCGCTTTTGGCTTTCCTCCCACTTTTTGCGGTCTTCATCCATCAAACGGTCTAACCGTGCCATCATCTGCTCAAAACGAGTATCTGTTTCATATCTGTCAGCAAACTGGGTACGACTGATTTCAAGTACCACTTCCCGAATGCTCAGATCGTTTTGCATAAGAGCGGGCAATTCATTTAAAATGATTTTTCTCAAACTTAACTCTTACGCACCTTGTTTCCAAACGCCCGCTTTTTCTTAAACGTTGCGGACGGAGTTGCATCTGATGGCACATATTGATGCGAATCTAATACTTTTTCAAGATTAGTTAAGTTCCATTCTGAATAAGGATAGGGATAATGAGATAACCTCAAAATATCTGAATTTCTATCCCGAGAGCGCCAAACTCAATAAGCATATCCTAAATTCAAACTTATTCCATTCAACTGGAATCTGTCGTCAATACCTCCCAACCCTGCCGAAGTCGTCTTATACAATACTTTAATAAACCAGTTTTTAGTCACATCCCACCGAACGCCTGCACCTATTGTGTAGTATAAGTCGGTTTCTGAAAAATCAGCACCAGAATTGCTGCTGAAATCGCCAGAAAAACTGAGCCAGCCTCCGCCTACTGTTATTACTGGTGTCAAACGGGTATTCAAGATATTGTAATCAACATTCACGCCTAGACTCCAAGCATCTGCGGAGTCTTTGGTATCGAAACCAAGGCGCTTTGTCGCTAATTCCGTGTCTCCAATAAACAATTCAAAATTGGCATTAACCTTGCTTGTGAAATTATGCCCGATTCCGATTCCAAAAAAGTTGGTATCGCCGATTTCAACTTCAAACGAACTCGCGGGATTTGTGTCGCCACTTATGGATTGAGCTGTTAAAAAGAATTCGTGTTTTTCTTTACGAGTCGCTTGTTCTGCATAAGCGAGCGGTGTAGCGGCTAACAGGGCGGAGGCTACTATTGAGGATAGCCAACCAGTATTTTTTAAAGTTGTCATCTGTTGCTCCTTTTCTTTAAAAGACTAAATAATTTTTTTATTAGAATACAAATATCCCATTTTGTATAGCATTATTTGTGCCAAAATTTGTTTGTTAATAATGGAATGAAAGAGTACGCATTGCTAGATTGAAGGCGGTTTTGTTGACATTGGTTTTTATTATGACTTGATAGTCTAAGTCTTGGATCGCACCGAGTAGTCACCGCCAATCAGTAGGGCAAGGCGGGTGCCGTTGTCTGGTGCTGGTGATGCTGTGGTTGGCTGTGTGTCGTCTTGTTGTGAGCAGCCTGTGAAAGATAGACTTGCTAAACTGACTGAAGAGGTACAGTGCGAAGAACCCATTATTCATAACTTTTACCGTTTTGGCGATATTATACGAGGCAAGAGTGTTTTGAGGGCTATTTGAGGATCAGGTTAATTCTGTCTCTTATTGTATATAGTATTTATTTCTTGGCATTGAGAGCAAACTGTGAAGAAAGATTCGTCCGTGAATCTGATTCAAAGTCGGCAAGCGCGTCTCAAACTAAGAAAGACGGGGCATTCAAGAGCACCTAATCCCTCACGGGCAACCACAAGGGATTGCCCCTACGCCCCGTCTTTCTAAGTTTGAGCCACACTCGCCGACTTTGAATTTACCGCATATCAAGTGTTATTTTTAATGAATAATTTGTCGCCGACAAAGCAATGATAAAACAAACCTGTATGAACAGGTTCCTATTATATATAATAAGAGTTAGCAAGTGTAGGGTGCGTCCTACGCACATTTTTAGGTCGAGCGTGTAGTTTAGGCGTGGAAAGAGGGTGCGTAGGACGCACCCTACGCTCGCTTTTGGCATTTTCCAGCAGCCACGCCATTGACATACCCATCACGAATTCACATTAACCGGACTCATGCCGGATACCGATTACAGCTACACGGTCAAAACCTACAGTGGCAATCATCTTTACAGCGAAAGCTACACTTTTAAAACCGCCCCCGCCTACATAAACCCAACCGACGAGCTCTGATTTAGGTTTTCGGTGTGGGTTGAACTGTACCGTCTTTTTTGCTATTGTGCTCACCGTCTGTTGTTAGTGCTTGTGTATGGCATCTTTATTTTTCACGCATGTCTATTTAATTATGAAATTTCTGAAATTTGAATTTGATGATAAAAAAAAGTAATTCAAACAAAATTAAGCATGGTATTGATTTTATTGAAGCCCAAGCATTATGGGATGATCCTGATATAGTTGAAATACCAGCTCAGGTAATAGATGAACCTAGATTTTTGGTTGTAGCCATGATAGGAACGAAACATTGGTCTGGTATTATAACCTATCGTGGAGATATAATTCGCATTATTTCAGTACGACGTTCTCGTAAAAAGGAGATCAAAATATATGAAAGCTGAAGATTTTGACAAAGCCTTTGATGAAGGCTCAGATGTCTGCCAGTATTTGGATGTCTCCAAAGCTCGTAAGCCTAACCAAGCGCATAAAAAAATTAAAATTGATTTTCCAATTTGGATGTTCCAATCCCTAGATAAAGAGGCAAAACGTTTAGGAGTGACACAACAGTCAATTATCAAAGTATGGATTGCAGAACGTTTGGAAAAAGTAAGATCTCGTCGGTTGGAATGATTAGTCAGATTACTCCAATCATATAGCAATACAACAAATTAGCTCGTAGGTTGGAGTGAGTTTTTCTCGTTCCCACGCTCTGCGTGGGAACGAGAAAATGAAAGTTTATTATTAAGGGTTTTTAACCCCCCCCTAATTGAGCTGGTTTGCTCAGTTTTGACTTATCCTTGTACTTATTACTTTGGAGTTAACATGAAAACCACAACACTATCTATCACTTGACTTTTGGCATTTTCCAGCAGCCACGCCATTGACATACCCGCCGTGCATCCGAACATCGTTGAAATAAACGGTCGTCTTGTATTTGCAATTGGTCTCTCAAAGCCTGTCAAGACAGAATACACGCTTAAACAATTGGTAGGCAATCCGATTAGCACTAACAGCGGTATTCAATTCAATTTTGGCAAGCTCAATGGCAAACTCTATTACGGCTTTATCAATCCCGGAGATGGGCATTATCCGCAACCCGTTTTCTACAAACGCGCTTCCGACATCAAAAAGGGGCAAGCCCACATTGACATTTTGAACAATCTCGGAGGCAAGTACGACATGATTGCTTGGAAAAAAACCGGGCGGGGTACACTGGGTTATCGAGTAGTGAATAAAAAAGGCACTATTCTCTATGACGGCAAACTGGCCTTTACTGGTAAAGGTCCCTTTCAGATTAACGCGGCCTCAATTATTGAAGGTCCATTTATCAATCTGGCGGAAAATGGCCATTTCCATAACACTCTCCGCGTTTCTTTTGAAACCCTGAAAAAAACGACAGCTACCCTTGTCGCTCGCAAGACGTCGAAAAGCCACCTTACTCCCGCCACCCATCACGAATTCACATTAACCGGACTCATGCCCGATACCGATTACAGCTACACGGTCAAAACCTACAGTGGCAATCATCTTTACAGCGAAAGCTACACCTTTAAAACCGCCCCCGCCCTTGGGCGCAGAAAACCCTTTATTTTCGCCTACGCCAGCGATTCGCGCTCTGCCCAAGGCACTCGTCAGATTCAAAGGGGCCGCTTTTATGCAATTCACCGGAGACATGATTAATGGCTACCTCAATAGTATTGAACAAACCAAGGTAGAATACCGCAATTGGAAACGAGCCATTGAGCCTTTCGCGCATGACATGCCAATTATTGCCGCGATG
>JBDLJY010000521.1:0-3849 GCA_039714115.1 Pseudomonadota bacterium
CAACAAAATCCTTGCTCAAGATAATCCCAATATCACCCTGAATTCTTCTCCTTCATCAATAAATTCAATGAATCTATTCAAATTTTTTGCCTCACGATAAACCATAGGTAATCCTCTTCCTAGCTTATCCATATAACCCAAGTTTTCCATGAATCGCACTAGTATGGGGTTGCGTATATAACTGGTACCTACAATCAGTTTTTCCACACTCACGGTATTGGGAAGTCGCCCCGGACTTATAAACTCGATCCGATCTTGAAATAGGAAAACGCGAATCTGCGCTCCCGTAATACTGTAATTTCGATGCACACAGGCATTGACTAGCAATTCGCGGAAGACTTGATCTGAATAGTGGGCTGATTCGACCCTTTTCGCACCCTGCAAAGTTGAAGCGATTGGCAAATTGGCCTTGATCGCCGCTAGTGCGTTATCCACCTGCCTTGCCAAGTTGCCACCGAAGTTTTTTTTATCCAGTAGATCGGAATTAATTTCTAAGCCCTTAAAATGAGCAAAGGTGATACCTGCCTGTGGCAGGTGGCGTTCTGGCGCGATGCCAAAGATGAGCAGTCCACCCACGGTGGGATGTGCTTGCGTTCCCGTAATATCGCTGGCTTGGATCAAACGCCGCTTTTCAGATTCGTTTTCCTCTGTAAAATAAATTTGATAGCGGGTAAAATAATCGGAAATTTCAGAATAGTTCAAATCTTTTTCGCTGGCAGTCTCCAACTCAATCAAGTCATAATGAAATAAGCCAGATGCCTGAAAAAGGCGAATCAGTTCCTCCCGAGAAGCAATGCGTTTTGTGGAACCCACCCGAATGTAGTAGCGGTTTCGGGAC
Source organism: Pseudomonadota bacterium (assembly GCA_039714115.1). Classification (GTDB taxonomy): domain Bacteria; phylum Pseudomonadota; class Gammaproteobacteria; order Beggiatoales; family Beggiatoaceae; genus Thiomargarita. Next base: position 839 of record JBDLJY010000521.1, read on the forward strand.
GTATAGTAGGGTCGATCTACGCCTTTTGGAACAGTGATACGTGCAACGCGCTGTTCTCGAATAGTGTATTCATGATAGCTCAGGTTAAGAGGCGGAATAACACCGGTTCGTCCAATATTCATCACATCTTCTTCATAAGAACGTGATAATCCAGCTATACATCGATCATCTTCAACGCCTAACCAGATTTCACCTCCTTCGGAATTGGCAAAGGCGACAATTTCTTCCGCCAAATCCCGGGCAGAAACCTGTTCTGTTTTAAATTCTATGTATTGATTTTCGATTTCAGGAATATTCATATTTTGGTACCACATGCCTCATTTATCGTTTTCCGTAATCTGTTTTTCTCATTCCCACGCTGATTATCATTAGACTCGATGTTCTAGTAGATTTGACTTTTAAATGTGCTGATTCAAGAAAATCAACCCAGTATCATTTTAATGGAAGTAAAGGATGGCAAGATAAAATTACAAAAATTGAAAATATTACAACAAGATAGGAATACCATGACTGACATGCCTTGATGTATTGGGATGCGTTGCAACTGGAAAAACCATGAGCCGATTCCTCAAGCTCAAGGTTTAGAAAAACATCTTGCAGAAATTAATAGCAATGCGGGATATTTTTTTACGATAACTCCAGCCGCCAGCCCGCCTCCCTTGATTGAGGCAGAAGCTAGAGATGAGGCTTGTGTTTAACCGCGATTTTTAATCATCATCACTTCTAAAATCTTACCGCCAATCTCGTCTGAGACTTCCATGACTTGTTGAAGTTCTTCCAATAAAGCTTTTTCGCTGTCCTCTATCACGCCATCGGCAAGGGCAATGTCAACCGCGCACGTAAAAGCAGTTTCCCGTAAATCGCTGGGTAGGCTGCTTTTAGCGATTGCCACCAAGCCTCCTACACCTTCGTTCTCTAGCACCGTGACCAATTTTTTGAAAATATCAGACATTTGTCTGCTAGTGTAGCCGTCGAACATTTTCATTTGCAGTAAATAGGCGAAAATGCCGTTGGCTTCCGATTCGTCAATTGTCCCATCCGCCGCTGAGGTTGCCAGCGCAATCCCTAAAAAAGCTTCTTGTTTGGTAAAGGCATCAGATGAAGTAGGTGTTTTGCTGCTTGTAAACCAACCCATATAATTTCTCCTAAGTTAAGTAAGTGGCAGTCCAAAAAGTAGGGCCTATTAACTGATTTTCAACTTTGAAATATTGGTTTTATTATTTACAAGTCTTATAATATTCATAAGTCATAAAGACGACACTCACTAAGCCCATGTAGGGTGGATATCACTCTAGGTATGGATTTATCCTTAACTTAGAAAACCAAACTTAATGTTAAATAACAATATCAACATTTATCAATATTTTTATGGACTATATCATTCCTACTGATGTATTATTCCATGCGCTAAATGTCAACAGACAAAACAAGGGACTTACGATAATTGAGAATGCCTTGATAGCCCGCAAACTGGGCATTTTATTTACCTTCAAAACCAATGACCGTATCAATTTTCAAGATGATATGGTCAACTTGAACGATGCCCAACTGATAATTTTGCAAGACATTTTGGAGTACTATTTCAATGCCGATATGACTATCGACATCCGCGCTTTCGCAATAAAGCAAGCTGACGGGCAAGAAAACAGAGTCGCCAACACTCACCACGAGTCGCCTTTGTCACAACCAGAAAATGTCGGTTATTTTAAGAAAATAAAGGGTTTTTTGAAAAAAAATAGGCGATAAATCGCCTACTACGAACCAGGCACGATATGGCATTGGTTCGTAGTAGGCGATTTATCGCCTCACAGTTCAGTAAATAAAACCTTGAGAATCCCCGGTTGCACCACGCGCTCAAAGGCTTCTAAGCCTTTATCAAGGGAAAAGCGGTCATCAATCAACAAAGTAGGATCGACTAATTGATTTTCGAGTAGACGCAAAGCGGGCGCAAAAGGGCCACAACGTGAACCCACTAAAGTGATTTCATCAACCACAAGGGCGGAAAAATTGACCGATTTGTCACCCTTGTAGGTACTTTTTAGGACTATCGTGCCACGCGGGCGCACTGCTTGACGCGCCAGCGTAAAGCCCCCCGTTGAGCCCGTTGCTTCAATGACAATATCAAAAGCCCGCCCTTGGACAGCATTTTCATCAATCCATGCAATTTGACGAGCCGCGAGTAATTGCCGCTGCTTATGGTGACGGGCAACCACTTGCAAATGACAGCCCGTCAGTACCAAAGTCTGAGCAATCAATTGCCCCAAGCGCCCCGCCCCCACAACTAAAACTTGATCAGTTGGGCGGATTGTCACCTGCGCCTGAATTTCTAAAGCGGCGGCTAAGGGCTCAGTGAAAACCGCCGCTTCATCCGGGATAGACGCTGGCACGGGAATAAGATTTTTTAAAGGCAGGCGCAAATATTCGGCAAACGCGCCATCTCGATTGACAATGCCCAACACCGTGCGCCGCTCACAATGAGTGCTTTGTCCCCTCAAACAAGTCTCACAGCTACCACAAGCAGCATTGATTTCCCCCACGACTCGCTCTCCGACACGCTCAGGCGCTTGTACAATTTCGCCAACAAATTCATGGCCTAAAATGCCTGTGTAAGGGTAATATCCTCTCACCAATTCCAAATCCGTCGCGCAAATCCCTGCCATCTGGACGCGCACGAGGGCTTCTCCAGCCTGGGGCTCAGGAATAGGGATATTATTTCTCAAGATTAATCGGTTGTTTTCTAGGCACAGTGCTTGCATAATAATATTGATAAATTTTGTAGTTTTATGGGACGTGCAAGGTCAATGCCATTAAGCCTGTCTCGACGTTAGGAGAGATCTAAGGATAAATGATTGATTTTTAAATCAAAAAATGCATGACTGGTTTTTTTCGTTGTGTGGAGCTTAAGGAGCTACGCGGATTGAACCTCGCAAGCGAGGGCAACCACAAGGGATTGCCCCTACGAGTTGCCCGAAACTCAGTCGATGGTTTCGGGAAATCCGCTCCGCTCCTTA
>JBDLJY010000522.1:0-3847 GCA_039714115.1 Pseudomonadota bacterium
TTACCAGAACGCTTGGAACGACAATTAGCCTTTATTGAAAAGCATACCAGTATCCGAGTCGCCTCATGTCGTGCCATTTATATTGACGAAAATGATGATCATGAGTTGGGCAGTTCGGTGTGCCATATCAAAACGCCCGATGATTTAAATCGCTTACTAACGCAAAATCAGCCGATTGGCTTGTTACAAGCAGGTGTGCTGATGCACCGCCAAACCATTCTTGATATTGGGGGATATCGTAGTGAATTTCGTGTAGCAGAAGACCTTGATTTATGGACTCGTTTGGCAGAGCAAGGGCATTTAATTCTTATCCAAGATGCGGTTCTGATGAAACAACGGCTTCACTCTACGTCTACCGTTAGTTCCTCACCTCTCCAAGGTCTGATAAACCGTGATTGGAGCCGAGCCGGTATGTTAGCACGAAAAGAGGGCAAGCCAGAGCCCAGTTGGGAGACGTTTTTACAGCAATGGAATAGTGCCCCTTTCCTTACTCGGCTGAATCGGAAACGAAAGATGATGGCGATACATCTTTACCGACGTGCTGGGCTTAGGTTGGTGGGACGACGCTGGTTTAGGGGTGGGTGTGATCTTGGGCTGGCCACTTTATTAGCTCTGAAATATGTTTTTAGTCGGCTGAAAATGCAGATGTTGCAGTGAAACGTTATGGACAGGGTTTCCTTGTTCCCACGCTGGCACAGGTTCTATTATACAAAAAATTTAATAATTTTCAGGATTTATTCCTTGATAAAGTTGTCTCACAACATTTTCCCATGTATAAGTCTGCGCTTTAGCTTGTGCCTGCTGTGCCAGCTGACCGCGCACAGTCGCGTCTTGCGCCAATTCTATCAATATTAAAAAAATGACTATGATTAACAAATTGAGAGATTTTATTCCCCATTCGGCGAAAAAAAAGCTCCAAGTCACATTGATTCAGGCTAACCAGCTAACGGCAGGTTGGCGCGTTCTTCCTGATTTCCTTATTATTGGCGCGATGAAAGCTGGAACTTCATCTTTATATCAATATTTGACGGAGCATCCCTGTGTTATGCGAGCGATCCGCAAAGAAATACATTTTTTTAATAGTCACTTTAGCAATGGAGTGCATTGGTATCGTACACATTTTCCAATTGAGATGTACAAAGCTTTGGTGCAGAAAATCCACCAACAGAATTGTGTGACTGGCGAAGCCAGTCCTAACTATATTGCTGATCCGCTTGTTCCTGAACGGGTTAAACAAATTATTCCCCAGGTGAAGCTGATCGTTTTGTTGAGAAACCCTATTGATCGAGCCTATTCTCATTATAATATGGCTGTCAGACAAGGTTTTGAAACTTTATCTTTTGAACAAGCTTTGGAAATAGAACCTGAGCGCTTGGCAAGTGCAAGTATGCAGAATAAAATTGTTAATAGTGATGGTTTTTACTCAACTTTGGGTATCTATCTTGATCAACTCAACAACTGGCTAAAAATTTTTCCCAGAGAACAATTTTTGTTCATAAAAAGTGAGGACTTCTACACTGATCCGGCTAATACCTTGACACAAGTATTTAGGTTTCTTGATTTGCCAGATTTCCGATTAACTCATTACAAGGTTTACCACAAAGGAGAATATACGGACATGTCTGCTGCTACAAAAGCGCGTCTAGTCGCCTATTTTGATCCCCATAATCGGCGGCTTGAGGAAAAATTGGGGATTAAGTTTAATTGGTAACAATGAATCTATGAAAGAACTAACAGTCATCATGCCCGTTTACAATGCCGAACGCTATTTGTCAGCCGCCATTGAGAGCGTGTTAGGACAAACTTATAAACATTTTAAGTTTATTATTATCAATGATGGCTCAACGGATCGTTCTGGCGACATCATCGATCAATATAAGGCACTTGATTCACGAATCCTTGCATTATCTCAACCCAATTCTGGTATTAGCCAGACAAGGAATCGAGGTTTGGAGGCGGCTCAAACCGAATGGGTTGCTTTGATGGATGCTGATGATATCATGTTACCAGAACGGCTGGAACAACAATTAGCCTTTATTGAAAAGCATACCAATATCCGAGTAGCCTCATGTCGTGCTATTTATATTGACGAGAATGATAATGAACTGGGGCGTTCGGTGTGCCATATCAAAACGCCCGATGATTTAAATCGCTTGCTAACGCAAAATCAGCCGATTGGCTTGCTAAACCCAGGTGTACTGATGCATCGTCAAACCATTCTTGATCTTGGGGGATATCGTAGTCAATTTCGTGTTGGTGAGGAAGATATTGATTTATGGACTCGTGTGGCAGAGCAAGGGCATTTAATTCTTATCCAAGATGCTACCTTGATGAAATACCGACTTCACTCTGAGTCTATCGTTAGCTCTCCCAATTTCCAAAATCTTATGGGTCGCGAGTGGGTACGAGCCTGTATGTCTGCACGAAAAGAGGGCAAACCAGAACCCAGTTATGAAAAATTTTTACAGCAATGGAATAGTGCCCCTCTCCTCACCCGGCTAAATCGGAAACGAAAGATGATGGCAATACATCTTTACCGACGTGCTGGGCTTAGATTGGTGGGACGACGCTGGTTTAAGGGTGGCTGTGAGCTTGGTTTGGCCACTTTATTAGAGCCGATATATGTTTTTAGTCGGCTGAAAATGCAGATGTTGCGATGATCGGACGGGATTACAACACCCGCATGGCTAAGCTAAAGAACACTGGCTTTATAAGGAGTACGGATTTTAAACACGACATTTTGCTCTTTACGCACTTCAAATTCAAATTGCTTGGTTGCATTATAAAAAGCCTCACTGCAACCTGGTTTGAAACGATCATGTAATTCAATGACAATTACACCGATATTTCCAATCCAGGTATTGGCTACAGAAAAAACTTCCATTTCCGCGCCTTCAATATCAACTTTCAAAATATCAACATATTCCAAGTTGTGTTGTCTCATTATTTCATTCACAGTTATGCTTTCAACTTGGGTATCGACAATAGACTCAGTACTTCCTATTTCTCTTGTTTGAAAAGTAACATTGCCATAAGTATGTGGATCGAAAATATTTAAATAAGTGTTTTTGTTCCACAATGCTTTCTTTAAAGGCATTATATTTTGGTAAAGAGCAACATTTTTTTTAAGTATGGCAAAATTTGAGCTTTCGCACTCAAGAGCAATGATTTTTGCGTTTGGGTATTGAGCAGCATAAAATATAGAAGTCATACCTATATTGGCACCAGCATCAATGATAACCTTAGGTTCCAAACCCAGTTGCTGTTCATAACACTTGTTGACAAAAACTTCTTTAAATGCAAAAATATCAGATGTTTTTGTCCTTAAATATATAGGAAACTTGATGCCATAAATATGCACTTCAATGAGTTTATTTTTGACAAAAAAGTATTTTAAAAAAACGATTAGCCCCAACCAAAAACCCAATAGTCTTGAAATTTGGTATAAGCTAACAATTCTTCGTTTAATTTTTTCAAATAACATGATTCCTTCTCTGGAAAACATAAAAATTTAAATTATCCCATAACCGTATTTATAAATCAATAGCAACAGTATACTCTGCCGCTCAATGCCAGTATGATAAACCCCTCAAAATAAGATCCCTCCTAGCGTCGGGACAGGCTAGGGACAGGCCTGCGAGGAGACCAATACCTCGCAGGTCGTTGTAAACTATATTAAAAATTAACCGGAGCAGGTTTGGGCAACCTCGTAGGTTTGTCTTAGATCACTCAAGATCCCTCCTTACGTCGCTATTTGTCAGCCGCCATTGAGAGCGTGTTAGGACAAACTTATAAACATTTTAAGTTTATTATTATCAATGATGGCTCAACGGATCGTTCTGGCGAC
>JBDLJY010000523.1:0-3845 GCA_039714115.1 Pseudomonadota bacterium
GGAAAGATTCCTGATGGGTTAATGAAAACCTCGATACCTGCTCAAGAGGGTTATTTACAAATAGACAACAACCACTTAGGAACCCACAGCGTTTCTGAAGAGATGGAAATTTGGCTTAATGCTCGCAACCATGGTTGGGAAAACAGCCAAAATTCCGATGGATGTCCCGGTACATTGCAATTTACAAAAGCCACGTACAGTGTCGGAGAAAGTGATGGAAATGTTACCATCACAGTAAAGCGCGTCGATGGTAATTCTGGTGAAGTCACCGTAAAGTGTAACACCAGCGATGATACTGCGATGGCAGAGAAGGATTACACCGAAACCACTAATACATTAAAGTGGAAAGATGGTAACAACGCTGGCAAAGATTGCGAAATAGAGATCATTGACGATGACAAACATGAAGAAAAGGAAACTTTCATCATAAGCTTGGGCGAGCCGAAAAATGGTGCAGACTTAGGAACACCAGATACAGCGGTGGTAACGATCAATGACAATGATTAAAGGTTCGTAGTAGGCGATTTATCGCCTTTTTGTTGTGCTGGACGGGGGTGAGTTCTCTCCTCACGTCGATATCCCAATGCCATTAAGCCTGTCCGACGCAGCTTAAGCGATTGCGATATGGCTCAACACCGCTGACTTGGGTGCCAATACTCACATTAATTACCGCGGTAACGAAAACTTTTGCCTCGTTCCGAGGCAAAAGTTTGCCATCTGGGCTGAACGCTACGGCTCTTACCCAAGAGGAATGTCCTTTGAAGGTACGAATCTCGCGCCCACTTGAAACTTCCCATAGTTTTGATACGGGCATATTCCATCCGTTCTTCGGGATCAGGATAAATCGCGTAGATGGTGCCATCAGGACTGATATTGATCAGCAAGCGTAGAGTCAATGCCATTAAGTTAAGATCCATAATCAGGCTGACATGTATCCAAAACCCATGACGTTGTAAATTAAAGGGCGTCGAAAAATTCACCTGACATGTTTTTGACACCTGTCAGGTTTGTCTTAACTTAATGGCATTGAAGCGTAGAGTGCGTCCTACACACCATCTTTTCGAGGCAAAAGTTTTACGTTTCTTGCCAAGTATGCCCACAACTTGTGCATACAGTAGGTTCTTTCCCCATAAAAAGAGCTAATAGACCTATTGGAAATAGGAGAATTGCTACTAAGATTACCCAAATAGGGTAACCACCTTTTTTTGTTGGATTTGAACATTTTGGACAGTTTGCAATTGCCATTTTTATTCTCCTTATTTTTTTGAAATAAATGAAAAAGAAAAAATCAAAGCCGCTTTACCAGCGGCAGTTGCCGCACTTAATAGTGCAATGCCATTAAGTTAAGACAAACCTGACAGGTGTAAAAAACCTGTCAGGTTAATTTTTACCTTAACTTACAACGACCTGCCATGTTTTGGAAACCTGGCAGGTCTTCTTTTGGGGGCTTAACTTAATGGCATTGACTTAATAGTGACGCTTGGCAACAAGCCGCTCAAGCAATTGCCAAAGGGCCACCGATGTGACAGCACCAACTTCAGTATTACAAGCGGCACTGAATCAAGCGGTAGCTAAGTTCAGACTAATGAAACAATGTAGCCCAAATAGTTTCTGTGTCATCTAACCAATAATCCAGAACCATTTTGCAGGCTAAAACTCCATCTCCCACTAAATTCATAGTAAAATAGCAATCACGAAAGCGATTTTCTAAATCATTAGATATGATTTCGTTGCTCAAGTCTTTTATTAGTGTGCTTTCCCAACCTTTATTCACTATATATCGAGTCATCCAAATGGCGAATTTTCCAGGTACTTTTTTTATCCATACTACGGTTCCATTCTCTAATATAAGAGAGTAAAGATGATCGTAATGATCAGGTTCTAATATCAACTGAGGAGCACTCCATCCACTTTCTTCAGTATAGTGACTTGACCATGCATTATATCTATTTTCCCCTGCATTGTATTGTATACTCTCTTTTTGAGACCATACCGCAATCATATCACCCTTTAAATCAAAATCAATTTGTAAATATTGTATTCCCGCAGCATCTTTTGTTTTAATTTGCTCAGGTGCAGTCCAAGTATTGTTTGTATAGCGTCTTACCCATACGCCTTGAGAATCAGTCCATGCAATAGCAGCATCACCCATTTGGTTAAAGCTAATATCTTGAAGATAACCACTTTTTAATAAATAAGCATCAGTCCAACCAGAACCTAAATTGAAATAGCGAGCCCAACCACCCCATGCCACCATAACATTACCTAGTCTATCACTATCAATTAAAATATGACCGCTACCTCTATCTGTCAGTTGTTCTACTGTTCCCCAACTTCCACCTGGAACATAGCGGCTAGTCTGAATCCCTTTAGTTTCAACATTCCATGCGGCAATGGCATTTCCAAGCCCATCAACAGTTACTACCAAATCACTGATTTCATTCCTATTAGTGGTAATTTGTTTAGGTGTATCCCAACCTATGCTGTTGGTATAGCGATTTGACCAAACATCATAATATTCCTCATTATTTTTTTGATAAGTTTGAAGCAAAACCACCATAACATTGCCCATCAAATCAATCGCAATACGTGGCGACTTAGACTTTTCAGCAGATTGTTCAATCTTTTGTGCTGTTCCCCAGCCTATACCTGGTACATAGCGATTTGCCCATATATTCCACCTTTGATACCTATTATTGGATGGAAGCTGTCCTTTGATAGTCCTGAATTAATGAGCCTCAACAAAAATATTTAAATAAAATTAGTGAGTCATCATTTTCATCTCGCAGCCACGCTTATTTAGACGACGCATAAAAAAAAATGTGAGGGTCAAATTTTTTTTATAGCTCCGACGTGGGCGCCGCAAGCACCGTCAAAATAACGTTGACAAGAGATTAGACGACGCTTAAAAAAAAATGTGAGGAGCGATTGCGTGGCGATAAACACACACAAAAAACAATGATATACATTAATCCTAAGCTAAGAGCCCAAAAACATTTATAAGAATTTTAGAATATATATGACGACTGAAATACTACCTATACGCCAGCCTCAAAATAAGTAGTACAACGGATTAGTGCGACTCGTTTGAATCCAAAGCGAGCAGCGTTGTCGACTCCAAAGACTTTCGCCTTCGATTTTTTTAACACCGATGTAAAAAAATCGGATTTTTAACGGAGTTTCGTAGCAATATCATGCCGTCCGTTTGGCGCTAGGGTGGATTAAGCGAGTGAGGATATGATGGGTTCAAGGTAGGAAGGATAAACAGAAAGAACGGATTGAGAGGGGGGGTGCCACCTGACTATTTTAAACCCTACTTAAAAACAGACTTGACTATTTTAAAGTAGGCACTAAAATAGTCGCATGAGATATATTACTTCTGCCATTCAACAAGATTTACAGAAAAAAATGGTCTTTATAGGAGGACCACGACAAGTCGGCAAAACCACTTTAGCAAAACAATTGCTCTCTTATGCCAAAGACAATGGTCGCTATTTCAACTGGGATTACGATGAAGATCGTCAAAATATCTTACAGCAAAAATGGTCACGCGACGATCATTTACTCATATTTGACGAACTTCATAAATTTCACCGCTGGAAAAGCTGGCTCAAAGGAATCTACGACATAATAGGAAATGAACACTCCATTCTCGTCACGGGTTCTGCCAGACTTGATATTTATCGTCGTGGTGGCGACTCATTATTGGGACGCTATCATTATTGGCGGCTTCACCCGTTTACGCTAGACGAAGCTCCGCCCGAATTTGACAAACAAGAGATTTTTAATCGCCTGATGACAATTGGCGGTTTCCCAGAGCCGTTTATCAGTGCCGATAAACGAGA
>JBDLJY010000524.1:0-3820 GCA_039714115.1 Pseudomonadota bacterium
ACGCCCAAGATAAATCTTGGACTCCAAAAATAGTTAAGGAGTCCAAAATTTATTTTGGACGAGCCGCTAATACAATCTCTTGTTCCGCAGCCCATTGATTAATATCTCGTTTTTGCAAAGCCGCCGCCATCAAATCTGGAAATTGATCCGGCGTGCAAGCAAAGGTGGGAATACCTAAACCAGCAAAGGTTTGTGCAAGGTGGTGATCAAAGCAAGGAGCACCATCATCATTCAAGGCTAATAAAGTGATCAATTGTACGCCAGAATGAACTATATTAGCTACCCGTTTCACCAAATCAGTTGTATTTCCGCCTTCATATAAATCAGTAATCAATACAAAGGTAGTTTGTTGAGGTTGATCAATTTGTTTTTCGCAATAGCTAACAGCGCGATTAATATCAGTGCCACCGCCCAGTTGGGTGCCAAATAAGACTTCTACGGGATCACTGAGTTGTTCGGTGAGATCAACGATAGCGGTATCAAATACAACCAATTTAGTTTGCACACTTGGAATCGAAGCCATCACAGCGGCAAAAATGCTGGCATAGACGACACTGGTTGCCATCGAGCCCGATTGATCGACACATAATACAATCTCTTGTAGCGTTCTCTTTTGTTTGCGCCCAAAACCAATCAATTGTTCTGGTATGATGGATTGATAATCGGGCTGGTAATGTTTAAGATTAGCGCGAATGGTGCGAATCCAATCAATTTCAGTGTGGCGGGGACGATTGTTACGCATGGCACGATTGAGACTGCCTCGAATCGCTTGCTGCATGGGCAAAGAGAGTTTTTCCATCAGCTCATCAACTACTTTTTGCACCACTTGCCGCGCAGTCTCTTTCGTCTTGTCAGGCATGACACGATTGAGCGAAATGAGATCAGCTACTAAGTGTACGTCGGCTTCCACCGCCTCCAACATTTCAGGCTGAAGCAGCATTTCTTTCATATGAAGACGTTCAAAGGCATCTTTTTGCATAACGCGGACAACACTGCTGGGAAAATATTCTCGAATGTCACCCAACCAACGTGCCACTCGTGGTGCAGAACCGCCTAATCCGCCTTTTCTGGAATCGTCTTCACCTTGGTTGTATAGTTTAGCGAGTGCCTGATCCATGCGACTATCCACTTTAGAGAGAGAAAAGTCTGTGCCTTCGGCTTTACCACCGCCTAAAATGAGTCGCCAGCGGCGGAGGCGTTCTTGTTTATTGCTTATCATATTTATAGTCTCTAGTCTCGTGCAAGGTACGCCTTGCACTCCTGATGCCCAAGATAAATCTTGGACTCCTGACACCCAATTATGGGCCCAATGCCAGTATGATAACCCCCTAAAAATAAGACCTCAGTCAACCCATACCTCGCAGGTCGTTGTAAATTATACTAAAAATTAACCTACGAGGTGTGGGCTTTATGCGTAGGTTTGCGGTTTGTTTATCATAATGGCATTGACCGATTTAGGTGAAGGTATTTATGACCATTTTTTTAAAGAGGTAGAATATTGGAAACCCGATGAAATTTTAGAATAGACATTATCGGAAATAATATAGTCCATAAAAATCTTGAAAAATATTATTTATCGTTCCCACGCGGGGCAAAGGAATGCCTGTTTGGACGCGGAGCGGCGGGCCTGCATTCCGCCGCGAAGAGATGGAATTTATACATTAAACGGTGACCTCCAATTGGTCCTATTTTTGAGTCCAAGATTTATCTTGGGCGTCGGCTCGTCCAAAATAAATTTTGGACTCCAAATACCACGATTGCGGGTATTTATAGATAAGTAGCTACGCAATCGTTTTTCAACCTTTGATCGAGCTAAAGAAATCCTATTTTTTGAAAAAATCGGATTTTTAAGCCGGAGTCGGTCTCAAAAAAATCCTATTTTTTGAAAAAATCGGATTTTTAAGCCGGAGTCAGTATCCAAAAAATCCTATTTTTTCAAAAAGCTTGTCCCGAGGATAAGCCGTGTTGTTTGGCAAAGGGTTGCAAATAGTGGCGATCAATTTGCTCAGCAAATTCGCGGCTGATCTTTGAATTGAATATTTTTTGCGCGAGGGTAAAATCGGGCGCTGCGACTCCGACGCTGATGGCAACGAGGTTTAAGTACCCACGCTGTCTTGATAGGCGGTGCTCATTTGCTGGGCGCTGAGAGTAAAATGCGCTTTGATAGTGGAGATCGCTTTTTTCCCGGCTTTGCAGGCGATAGATTCTACGATGGGGCTGTCTAGTAGTGAGCCTAGTAGTGTTTGTATTAGTGATGGCATGTTATGTTGTTTTCATACAGGGATTAACGGGATTGGCTAGTTAACAGTTTAGGAGTACAACGGCTTTAGCCGAAAACTGAGCGAGATCATACGTCGTTCGGTTCCCACGCAGGCGCGTGGGAACCAGAGAAAAAAAAATAGGTTAATTTTTAACCACATTTTTATGATTTAACCCAGGTCGCTTATAACATAACTTATTGTTTTTTTGTGACAAAATTAACAATTCTGTCATGGTACGTTTTTTGTATAATAATTATATTTGTTGTCAATGAAATTGTTATCTCTTATTACCTTACTTATGGAATTTAGACTGTATGAAACTGAAAACAAGTGTCTTTTTGATTGCAGCTACGTTTGCGCTAACGGCTATGTTAGCCCCAATAACGGGGGCTGCGGATGAAGCGGCTAAAAAAGCGGCTATCGTCAAATTAGTTCGTGCCTTGGGTTATGGGGGGGCTATCCATAACTTCAAAAATTATGTTTTACGTGGTTACCGCCTCCAAGAAACACCACCACGTAGTGTACAGGGATATCACGATGGGGCAACAGCTGGCTTTGCTCTCGCACAAGAGGCGATTAAAGATTTTCGCAAAGCCGGACCAAGCCGTGCGGAAAGTGCCGCGCTAAGGAATATTGCTGGAGTTGTATCTAACTACATGGCTGCTATTGCCGCCGTCCAAAAAATGATTGCCGAAGGTAAATCTGCTGAAGAGATTGATAAAGCGGTTAAAATCAGCGATGGACCAGCAGTAAAAGGCATCCATGCCTTGCGGAAAGGGCGTACTTGGAACGCATCGGAAAATGCAGAATATGCACTGGGTTATGGCAATGCCATTCATCAGTTCAAGAATTACGTGCTGCGTGGTGACAATCGCTACAATAAAACAAAAGCACGGCTTATCAAAGCTAAAATAGCCATGAAGTCAGTTAAGGGTAATAAAAAGGCGGTTGACAAAGTTTTAACGGTCATTAAAGCCTATACAGATGCCCTGGAAACCGTTAAGAAAATGGCCGGTAGTAGTAGTAGTGCCAAAGACATTGATAAAGCAGTGAGCATTAGTGATGGACCGGCATTTGATGGTTTAGCTCAGTTGAGGTAGCAAAAGTTTTTTCTCGTTCCCACGCGCCGGCGCAATGCCAGTATGATAAACCCACCATGATTTTGGGGTGGCAATTGTTTTAATTGGCTTTGCCCGCGAGGGATCGAGAAAATTCATCCTCAATATCTTCAAGCCTTACTCCTCGCCCAGACTGTAGATTTTGTCGAGCGGATTGGATACGTTGTAAAAAGCGAGGATCATTTTCCAATTGGTAGTCAAGCCAATTATCTTCTGATTGAAAACCAATCAATATTCCTACGTGTTTACCGTGACGAGTAATCACAAGGCTTTCTTTTTCAGCAAGCTGTAAATATTGTGATAAGCTCACTTGAATGGTACTTCCTTCATCTGGTTCTCCTACATTTATAAGCCAATTTTCGGTTTCTGATTTGATTTCTAGCAACTAAAGAAATCCGATTTTTTCAAAAAATCGGATTTCTAGCAACTAAAGAAATCCGA
>JBDLJY010000525.1:0-3803 GCA_039714115.1 Pseudomonadota bacterium
TCTAACCACAACCTCAATTGAACCACAACCTAGCACAGGGATTAACGAAATAAAGGGATTAAAACAAAAGTTCAACTGGAGCACACTCCCACATAAAACAGATAATCTCAAAACAATCCACACACCAATCCCTTATTTCGTCAATCGCCATGCTGAGATTTTTTCGTGACTTTGCGTAGCTCCATTCACGAAACAACAGTCTAACCACAACCTCAATGCCATATCGTACCGCCCAAAGACGTTCGTTCTTTTGTGTGTTGTGTTTTTTTTGCCCACCTTCTCTGCCCGCAAAAACACTACATAAAATTCTTAACTTAATGGCATTGAGCCTCGGATGCCCTATTTGTTGGTCGTGAGGACTTAAAACATCAGCTCACTGACGGTTTGCGAACCGGACGGTGTTTTATCCTCTCCAGCGACAAGGGCATGGGTAAAACCAGTTTATTGTGGGCGGTGCAACGGGAACTTGCAGCAGCCCAAAATGGTACTTTAGCCTTGCCCGTTTATGTCTCGTGCCAACATCACCATAGCATTGAGGAAATTCTAGTCAGAATCATAACACGCACGGTTGATGCCTTGCATAATCAGCGCGGTTTGCTCTGTCCTTCTGACATTTTGCAACAATATCAAACAGAAGCAAAACAATGGCGACTGGAGTCCACATTAAAGTTGATACTGGATTGGGCTTATGAGCAAGAAAAACGCACACATTCGCCTATTTTACTGATAGATGATTTTCATCGTATTAGCGAAAAGGTTTATGATCTCACCTCTATCTTACAAACCATAGTCAATCAACATCAATTAGCACTGGTGTTAGCGGGACAACAAATTTTGGTCAAAAAATGGCGCGATGATGTAGCCTCTTTGCAACAATTACAGGATTATAAACGCTTATTTCAGCGTGATATTGAATCAATGAAAGAATTAGTCGAAAAGCACTGCGGCACTTGTTAGAAGAAAAAGACCCTCAGCAACATTGGGGTGGATTGAAAAAAGTGTTGACTTCAGATGGGCATTATCTGTGGTTGTGCGAGTATAATGCCAATCGAATCCGTTTTAAAACATCATTAAGTTAAGAATCAGGAGTGCAAGCTTAACTTGTACTCCAACATCCACATTAAGAGAAATAAATTGATGCCAAAACAGCAACAAACGCAAAAAACCACTTATTTATCAGACTATCAACCAACTGATTATCGCGTAGATTCGATTGATCTGCATTTTGATTTGCATGAAACCAAAACCATTGTCAAATCAAAGCTGTCAATCCAAAAACTGGACAATAGCCCTCATACGCCACCGTTGAAATTAAACGGAGAAGAGTTGCTACTCAAATCCGTGAGCCTCAGTGGGAGACAATTATCGTCTACTCAATATGCGTTAAGCGATGAAAGCTTGACTATCCCTGAAGTGCCAGAATCCTTTGAATTAGCCATCGAAACCGAAATTAACCCGAAAGCGAATACCGCCTTAACTGGCTTATATCTCTCCGGTGGCAATTTCTGTACCCAGTGCGAAGCGGAAGGATTTCGACGCATCACCTATATGCTTGATCGGCCAGACGTGATGGCACGCTATACAACAACCATCGTCGCAGACAAAGCCCAATATCCGGTGTTACTTGCCAATGGCAATTTATGTGAAAGTGGAGAACTAGGTGCAAGCCGTCATTGGGCAAAATGGGAAGATCCTTTTCCAAAGCCCACCTATTTATTTGCCTTAGTGGCTGGCGATTTAGCCCGAATCGAAGATCAGTTTATCACCCAATCGGGGCGTCAAGTGACTTTGCAAATTTATGTGCAATCACACAATATTGACAAATGTCAACATGCCATGCAGTCATTGAAAAAGGCCATGCGATGGGATGAAGAAGTCTATGGGCGCGAATACGATTTGGACATTTATATGATCGTAGCCGTTGATGATTTCAATGCGGGGGCAATGGAAAACAAAGGGCTCAATATTTTTAATTCTAAATATGTCCTCGCCAAGCCCGAAACCGCGACGGATAGCGATTATGAAAGCATCGAAAGCGTGATCGCGCACGAGTATTTTCATAATTGGTCGGGAAATCGGGTGACGTGTCGAGATTGGTTTCAATTGAGTTTAAAAGAAGGCTTTACCGTTTTTCGAGATCAAGAATTTAGTGCCGATATGACTTCGCGTGGTGTCAAACGCATTCAAGATGTCAATATCTTACGCACGCATCAGTTTCGAGAAGATGCCAGCCCAATGGCTCATCCCGTTCGCCCCGAGTCTTATCTTGAGATAGATAATTTTTATACCGTCACCGTTTACAACAAAGGGGCCGAAGTTGTGCGTATGTTGCACCATTTGTTGGGGGCGGAGAATTTTCGCAAGGGCACGGATTGTTATTTTGAACGACACGATGGGCAAGCAGTCACCACTGATGATTTTGTGAAGGCTTTAGAGGATGCCAATCAAATGGATTTGAGCCAATTTCGTTTGTGGTACTCTCAAGCGGGTACGCCTGAATTAGAAATTAGCCGTGCTTATAATGAGGCAGCCAAAACCTACACTTTAACCGTCAAACAAAGCACACCGGGGCAAGATCAGAACAAGCCTTTTCATATTCCGCTGGCGATGAGCTTATTAGATAAACATGGGCAGGATATGCCTTTGCAATTGCAAGGTGAATCGGCTGCCATTAAAGGAACACGGGTATTGCATATCAGAGCGGCGGCGCAAGATTTTACTTTTCAAAACATCAACGAGCAGCCTATTCCTTCTTTGCTGCGGGGATTTTCTGCTCCGGTTAAAGTCAAGATGGATTTGAGCGATGAAGAACGCTGTTTTTTGATGATGCACGATAGTGATGATTTTAATCGCTGGGATGCGAGTCAACAATTGGCGGTCAAAATCATGACGCAATTGGTTGATGATGTTCATCAAAACCGGGCTTTACAGGTAGCCGATGCTTTTATCGAGGCTTATCAAGAAATTTTGAATAACGATACATTGGATAAAGCTTTGGCGACTCAAGCCATTACTTTGCCCTCAGAAAGTTATTTGGGTGAATTTATGGAGCCGATTGATCCGGTGGCGATTCATCAGGTGCGACGCTTTATGCGTAAAACCATCGCACAACGTTTAAGCTCTCTCTTTTTGAAGGTTTACCACCGTATTGCGGATGAGGCTAGGGGGGAATATCGTATTGATCAGTTTTCTATTAAGCGGAGAAGCTTAAAAAATCTCTGTTTGAGTTATCTGATGGAACTGAATGATGATGATATCATCAATTCCTGTTATCGACAATTTATTGATAGCAACAATATGACTGATGTCATGGCGGCTTTGAAGCCTTTGGCGAATACGGACTGTGCTGAGCGGGAAGCGGCTTTAGGGCATTTTTACCATCAGTGGAAAAATGAGCCGTTAGTTGTGGATAAATGGTTAGCTATTCAAGCCAATTCTCATTTGCCCGGCACCTTGGATCAAGTCAAACGCCTCACACAACACGAGGCATTCGATATCAAAAATCCAAACAAGGTGCGTGCTTTGATTGGAGCATTTGCACATAACAATCATGCACAGCTTCATGAGATCAGCGGAGTCGGTTATGCGTTTTTGACGGATGTGATTTTGCAAATTGATCCGATTAATTCACAAATTTCATCGCGTTTGGTGAAAGCGTACACACTTTGGCGCAAATATGATGTGCAACGACAAGTGCTGTTAAAACAACAATTGGAAAAAATAGCCGATGCGCCTCGTTTATCTAAAAATGTTTATGAGATTGTGTCTAAAAGTTTAGGTTGATTTCAACTTCAAAACCAGAC
>JBDLJY010000526.1:0-3788 GCA_039714115.1 Pseudomonadota bacterium
GCTCAGAACCCAATGAAGAGGGGATGCGAACCATCTCGTTTGAACTCAATGGCCAGCGTAGAAGTATAACGGTTTATGATAAAGCGATTGCCTCAACCACCGAAGAAAATCGCAAAGCAGAAACTGATTACGAAATAGGCGCACCACTACAAGGACGTATTTCAAGCATTTTGGTAGAAGTTGATGCCGAAGTGAAACAAAATGATCCGCTATTTGTTATCGAGGCGATGAAAATGGAAACCACCGTCTCAGCACCTTTTGATGGCATAATCAGTCGAATTCATTTATCAGAAGGCGCAATGGTTAAGCAACAAGATTTGGTAGTAGAATTTGTGAATGATTAAAATGCCAAACTTACTTGACTATAACCAAATCATTGCAGCACTAGATAAAAGTGTTATTGACAAGCTAAAGCATTTGGAAGTATTGGCTGAGGTTTCCTCAACCAATACTTGGTTGTCTCAATATGGAGATTGTGGTTATGTTTGTCTAGCGGAACAACAAACAGCCGGTAGAGGGCGTGGCAATAATATTTGGGTCTCACCAAGCGCAAGCAATATTTACCTTTCTTTGACTTGGTGTTTAGATGGCACTCAGAGCCAATGGTTAGGGCTTGAAATAGGAATTGCTTTAGCGCAGGTGTTGTCAGAGATTGGCATTACCGGTCATGGCATCAAATGGCCTAATGATCTTTTTTGGCAAGGCCAAAAAATTGGCGGTATTCTCATAGAGCGAAATTATCAGAGTCATCGCTTTATTATAGGTATTGGAATCAACGTCAATATGTCAAAAATTGAAGACACAGCAATCAATCAACCTTGGATTAGTTTAAGACAAATCTTAGGCGCACCCATTGATAGAAATAAATTAGCTGCTTTAATCATTTCTCATCTATTTAAGTGCTTATCTGTTTTTCCGACGAGAACTTTTAATGAACTGCAAAAAAACTGGTACCAGTGGGACCTACTTATCGGAAAAGCCGTTATTATTCATCAGCACAAAATTAATAAAATCAAAGGCGTTGCTAAAGGCATTGATCCTCAAGGACGTTTAATTGTTACCCTAGCAGATGGTAGTCAAAAAACCTTCTCATCAGCAGATATTAGTGTACGTTGGTAATGATTAAATTTAGGAGTCCAAAATTTATTTTGGACTCCTAAATATTTCCCTTTAAAAAATATTTCTGTATTGCCTGAATAATCCGTGGATTAATCTCATATTGCTTGGCTAATTTTGACCATTGTGAGACGGCTTCTTTTACTTGTTCTATCATTGCTGATAAATCAGAAACATCTTTATATAAAATGAAGTCATTTAACTCTAATAAAACTGGTTTTTTTTGGGGTTGCCTTATTTTATTTGATACTCGATGATCAAGTTTTTAGCACTTGACATTTTTTGTTTCAGTGTAAGATGTTGTAAAAAAGTAATTTTATCATAATAAACCACGTTTTTGTCATTTCGGTTTCGACGTAAGGAGAAAGCTTGATAAATCTTAAACGACATCAAATAAGATTTATCCTCTCGTCGATACGAAGTCAGCGGAGCTAAATGACAAAAACGTAAAAAACTTGATCATCGAGTGATATGAAATGTATTTCATATTATCATCTAGTCCACTATTAAATACATTTCATACTAAAAGTCATATAATGATACCTATATTATCTAAATTATCTAAAAGATTTCTATCTAAAAAATCTTTATCTTTTAAAAGATTTCTGTTTAATGAGATAGATTTTAAAGCTCCAATTATTGGAATTAAAGGTGGACGAGGTTCTGGTAAAACCACTCTTTTACATCAATATGCTAAAAGTACAAAATATAAACCATCTAAAATTCTTTATATCTCTTGTGATCATCCGGCTCTGATTGGAGAGCAGCTTTATAAAATTGCCGATGAATTTGAGGCGTATGGTGGAAAATTATTGATTTTAGATGAAATTCATAAAATAAAACATTTTGCATCACACGTTAAAGCCATGTATGACTTTACAGAATTACAAGTGATCTTCTCAGGTTCTTCTGCTATGAAAATAGAGCATGAATTAGGTGATTTGTCTAGGAGGGCTTTAATTTATGAGATGCCGGTTCTTTCATTTCGCGAATTTTTAGCCATTAAAAATATTGCAGGGACACAACTTTTGCCATCTTATACATTTGATGAAATTATTTTCAATCATGAAGATATAGTCGTCGATATTCTTGGTAAAATTAAACCACTGGAATGGTTTGGTGAATATTTAGAATATGGTGCTTATCCTTTTTTTAAAGAGAGTCTCTCTGGATATGGTAATAGATTATTAGAAGTGGTAAATATTACTATAGATAGTGATTTAGCATCATTATTTAATATTAAAACTGATAAACTTGATACTCTCAAAAAAGTGCTTTATATGCTTTGTTGCACTTCACCTTATGAAATTAATAAATCTAAGCTGTCAGGAGAAACGGGAGTCGCGTGGGCAACACTGTCTAAGTATATTACTTATATGGATAAGGGTAGTTTAGTTCATGTTATACGAGGTAGTAAAGGACATAAAACTTTACAAACTCCAAATAAAATTTTACTTGATAATCCTAATCTCTTTTCTGTACTTTGTGCTAAACCAGATATAGGGGCAATTAGAGAAAGTTTTTTTGTGTCTCAACTACGACAAAAACATCAGCTTCACTATCACCATCAAGGTGATTTTTTGATTGATGAGAAAGTCATTATAGAAGTTGGTGGTAAATCAAAGGATATGAAGCAGATAAAAGATTTAGAGAATGCTTATCTTGCTATTGATAATATTGAATCTGGTTACAAGAAGGTTATTCCATTGTGGTTGTTTGGTTTTTTATATTAAATCTTTTAATCACAAAGGGCAATCCTTTATGGTTGCCCTTAATTTAATACTTAACAAACACGAAGGCTCACCACGACTTATTTCCGAAATAACCTATCCGATGGTCTCAAAATGACGACATGGCGATTAGAACCTTAGAAAGCGCAGCGATGTGCTGATACTGTCGTGCGCCCTGATATCTGACCGCAATCAAATCGCCAGGGCAATTCAAGGATTCGCTGTCGCACATCAAATAAAAGATCAATCCAAAACGAATGGCTTTAAGTAAATAGGATTTTTAGTTCTATCAAGGAGTCCAAAATTTATTTTGGACAGCTATGTACATAACGGTGCTTGACACGAACAACCAAACACGCCCACCATTGGAGAATCCTCGCGCTAGGAGTCCAAGATTTATCTTGGCTGAAATTTTTGTTGGGTGGATATTGCAAGGTTTACACCTTGGAGTGAATAGAATCACTCACCGCGCCTACAAAAATATAGATGCCTGAAAAAGTAACCATAAATTCGGTCTTTCTTGAATAAAGATATTTGCCAAACGAGACTTAAGACAATCAGCCCGCCCAACAACAAAAATTCTATCGCCTGTCTAAAACCTTGATCATAGAATAATTTGTAAATGAGTTCATTTATCATACCCTCTAGTTCGTATGAGAGAGGTAAAGAAAAGTCCATATAATCCTGCAAAGACTCGCTCTGTTTCTATAAAGACATTGGGCTTATTAGGTAAATAAAAAGGCGAAAGTTCTAAACCCGTTTTTATAAATTCAGGCGAATATTCAAACAGGATTTGCTTATTATGAGGCACGAGATGCCCAACAGTGATGACTTTTTTTTGATACGGGTGAAAACGCACTTCGATTTCCATAAAATTAATCTCCCTGAGTTTTCCGTTTACCTCTTTGTCGATTTTTTGTGAGCTTTTTAATATCAGATAAT
>JBDLJY010000527.1:0-3784 GCA_039714115.1 Pseudomonadota bacterium
GCCACTATCAACCAGCATCTCTTCGGTTTGAGTACTCCCATCATCAAGATAAAACCTAATTGGATAGGTTGGAATCCAAGGGTGCCTTTTCAAGCTTTTGATTCTAAAAGAAAGTACCCGCAAATGATATAAATTACGAGGCACTTTATATAGAGAATAAGAGCCATTTTTATGATTAAAATGTGCGATGACTTCCCGATAAGTGTTTGCAGAACAGACAATTTTGTCTTCTTGGATAGCAATCACTTTTCCAAGCAATTGAGGGTTGGAATAGATTTCTTTTTGCCAAGCGGTTTTTAAGTGCATATTTTTCGGTTACCAATTTGATTCGTAATGACACGGTACTCCAACTCTTTTTGCGATATAAACATCGCAATTGGTACTAGTAAGCCTAATAATTCCTAATTATTTATAATAATTTCAACCTTATCAGCTTCATCAAACAGCCAGTTTAAGGTATCGAATAATTTCTGTAGATTGCTAGGTTCATCATTATCATCTAAAACTGATATCTTATTCATCTGTTTTATAAACAAGACATTTTCTCGGTCAAACTTACCGAATTGCCAATCTTCACCAGTGGTAACTACTGCATAGCAGCTTGTCGCACCTTGTGTTGATGCTGCATACATTTCGGCCAGTGCTTGTGCCCAACCTTGATCCCAATCAGCCTTTTTAGCCTCTACCACACAGAGAGGAGGTATTCCAAACTCTCCGCGTATTTTAGTTGTAGGTGCTACTAAAAAGTCTGGAGTACCAGAAAGGTCGTTATCAGGATCGACATTGTAGCTCACATGCGACCAAACGCGAAAATTCGGATAACACTTATCAAGAACCTTTAATATAGGTTTGATAATATCTTCACAGGTAGCTGACTCTGATAGAAAACTTAAAGGATCTTTGAAGTTTTCTTTTATTTCTTCAAATTTGTAATCTGGTATATTTTTGAGAGGTAATGTTTTTACAAAAGGTTTACTATCTGTTCTAAGGTTAAACCTTTTTGCCACCTCTATTTCTGTTTTAAAGTTACTAAATCCCATGATACCGTTTGCTTAAGTTGTGTTTTTTCATAAAATTCAAGTTGTTTACTTTTTTTAGGTCTTCCTTGTCTTGTCTAACCCACTTTCACTCCTAAGAATTTATCAATTTTAACTTTAAATTTTTCATTACCTAATGGTGTTCCCGTTTGTAATGATGCGCTAATTTCCTTAATTAGGTTTTCATCCATAACTTCTTTAAATAAATCTCTATAAGCTGATAGTCGTTGCTTTTGAGATTTTTTTTATTTGGAAATCAAATCCATCCAAATTTTGGCGGAATCATGAACTAAAATTATCAAGCACACGCACCTGATGTCCTAGCAAATATTCAACGATATGTGAGCAGCCAGTATGATAACCCCCCCCCAAATCAGACCTGCCAGGTTTCCAAAACCTGGCAGGTCGTTTCGTTGTAAACTCAAGTTGAGCGGGGTATGAGTGCCGGATGGGGTTGCAAACCCCGTCCTGCATAAAACTTATATTAAATGTTACGGAGCAGGTTGCAAACCTGCTCCGACAGAGGTTAATATCTCATTTTTAATAAATAATAGGTTTTTGTATATTGATTTTAAGTCGTCTATTTTGGTAGAATCAAAATTTTTCGATATAAAGTATTGATATTTATCAATATCTAATTTCTCTAAAATAGCAAAATGCCAATTTCCTCCGATAATATAGGCGCCTTTGATAAATTTCCAATCATTTAATTCAATGGCACTTATAAGTTCTGCTAATAGTTGTGGTCTTGGATTTCCATATTCTTCACTTTTTTTAAACTCTTGAATAAAAAAATAAGGTTTTTTGCTTTCTAGCAGTCCTTTGGAAACGACAAAATCTACTGTTCCATTTAGGATAAATTTTTCTGTAGTATAGTTCATGGGCAGTTCATAAAATCCGCGTATTTCTTCATCTTTTAACATAAAATTAATTTTGTTAAGCAATGGACTTATCAGATATATTTTTAAGTCTTCTTCATTGTAGTCATCTATCAAGTCACTATTTTGTTCGATTAATTCTTGTAAATACATAACTATGTCTGTAGTCAAGCAAATGTCATTATTAAACCAGTTATTAAAGATATTTTGATTTAATTTTTTTTCAATATCAAACAATTTTTTTAAGTCAATGTCTCTAATTTGACTATACCGGTAAGTGGGAATTTCATCTTTAGCCTCTAGGTTCTTAACTTTTTTCTTTAATTCTTCTATCTCTTTTAAAAGTTTTAATTCAATTTGACTGTTCATAAAATAATTTATTCCATTTTATAAAGTTTCTGAAGTCAATGCCAGTATGATAAACCGGCAACCAGCTACGTGGCGACATAAAAAAGTTACGGAGCAGGTTGCAAACCTGCGAAGGCAAGACTATATGTCGTCGTGAGGATGCGTGCCAGCCTCAAAAGAGGCTTGCATGTTATCAAAAAACTGATCTTAAGTCAAGGATATTTCTCCTTGCGTCGAAATGACAAGGCGCGTCGATATGATAAGGCGCGTCGAAATGACAAGTCTGTCGAAATGACAAGTATAATGGCTTATGAGTTTTAAATGTAATCCATTGTTATGAGGCATTTAGTAATCCTTTATGAGCCAATTCAATTCCTTTATTTCGTCAATTCCTGTACTAGGGTTTTGTGTCATTGTCATTAAGTCTGGGGCTGGTGAGCAACTAATATATATATATAATAAGAGATAAAATGAAGCCAATTTATAAATCGCGTTTTTGATAAGTCAAACGTTTAAAGGTTTAAGTTGTCGTTTTATAGTCGGGGCTGGTGGGCATTGGTTTTGACTTCGCCAATCTATGTCTAAAAAAAGGATAATGATAGCCATGTCGTCACGCAAGTTGACACCATAAAACGGCTATTATGATAAACCGAACAAATCGTTAACTTGTTAAGGCTTTTAGGAGTCCAAGATTTATCTTGGCTGGGCGTTTTAATGGTAATAAATCCCTGTTCTATTTTAAAATGAGGGATAAAATCACACAAGACAAGACAAGTTAATAAAAACTGGGCTTGAGTTAAGATCCCGAAACAACGAAAAACAGGGATTAGATGTTTCGGGAATGAGCTGAGTCCCGACGCAAGGAGGGCTCTTCCCGAAACCAAACCCAAAAACATAAGTACAGGGATTAACGAAATAAAGGGATTAGTCCAAGTTAAGGCAACGCTCCGGTAATTTTATATTGAGCCAATCCTCTTATTTCGTTAATCCCTGTACTGGTTTTAGTTTGCAGTTTTTTGTTTATCCGTTCTTTTTGCTAATCCATTGTACTAGGGAAAAGGATAATGATATCAATGTTGCCATGCAGATTTACACCACAAACCCCAGTACAGCGGATTAGAACCGGGATTTCTTGTCTCCACAGCCGAAGCCAACTAGCTTTATTCTGGCTCTTATATATATTAATATTTTGTCATAGTCCTAGACGTGCGAAACGGAGTAACGGAGCGGAGCGGAGATCAATAACTCAAATTCAGATGATCTCCGCTCCGTTACTTCGTTTCATGGACGAATCTCTCTTTATGACGTGATCTCTAATAGAAAAATCTCATACCCAAACTAAAGTAGGGGATTTGGACTCCTATACAACGATCTCTAAATCGCCATTGAGGCTTTATTCTGGCTCTTATATATATATTAATATGTTGTCATGGGTAGTATGATATAGCTTAGTCGCTCCGGTGTTAGTATAGGGATTGATGGATTGAGGGGATTGGATTTTAATAATTTTTGGACTCCAAG
>JBDLJY010000528.1:0-3766 GCA_039714115.1 Pseudomonadota bacterium
GTTTATGAATAACCCGAATGTCCAACTTGGGTAAATCGGTTAGCCGGTTATGACTCACAAATAGGCTAATGCAAACCTAGTTTGGTTTGTACTAGAGGATCCATAGCAGACTAGAAATTCTCATGTACGGTTTTGAAGACTGGCAGTTATGGTGAAAGGTGGAACTGTACCCCTGCACAGGAAAACTATGACCTATAATGCCAAGTTAACAATAAGGGGATTTTGGTGTGGGTTATTTGTAGGCTGTCCGTTTTGAAATTAACTTAGTAGTGGTTTTATTCGTTGTTGTTTTATGCTGTACTCTCTGCGATATTGACTGTTGTTTCGGGAATGGAGCGGAGCGGGTTGCCCGAAACCTCGTTAAAGAAATCCGATTTTTTTAAAAAATAGGATTTCTAGTCTTAACAAAGAAATCCGATTTTTTTAAAAAATAGGATTTCTAGGCCATTAATAAAGACAATTAGTTTGATTTTCATCCACAAGCGCGTCGTCAGATAACAATTTCATAGACAAATATGGACATGTCCATTTTGCCAGCGGAGCTGGACAATAATGAGGCAGACACACACCTGTGTACTAGGGAGCTATCAACCCTTTATCCCCTCGCCGGAGCTTAGGGTAACATGAATAAAATGCTTGAGTCCATTTTTTTTGACGTGGAAGGCTAACCACTTCAAGCGTAGAAAGCAATATACAGAAAAACTAAAAAAATGTCAAGTTTTTTTGATATCATGTAACCAATCTAAAAAATTTCCCTGTCCAAATAAATTGAAACTATACTAAAAAATTCAATTTCAGTGCCAATTTCTACGACCTTTTTTCTGAAAAAAAATATATAGACTTTTGTCTATATTGTCAACATAAGTGGAGATTTTTTTATACTATATATTCCTCCCCTTCCACAACAAATAAACCGCCGGAATCACAAACAAGGACAACAACGGTGCCGTAATCATCCCCCCCACCATGGGCGCGGCAATACGCTGCATCACTTCAGAACCCGTGCCATGTCCTTGCATAATGGGATATAATCCGGCAATAATCACCGCCACCGTCATCGCTTTCGGGCGGACTCGCAATACAGCACCCTCCATCAGCGCCGCTTTTAAGTCTTTTAAATTATTTAATTGATTATTGGCTTGGTATTCTCTAATACAATGCCATTAAGTTAAGCCCCCAAAAGAAGACCTGCCAGGTTTCCAAAACATGGCAGGTCGTTGTAAGTTAAGGTAAAAATTAACCTGACAGGTTTTTTACACCTGTCAGGTTTGTCTTAACTTAATGGCATTGATTCTCTAATAGCATTATCTAAATAGACTAACATTATCACTCCAAATTCTGCCGCAACGCCCGCGAGCGCAATAAATCCAACCCCAACCGCAACGGACATATTGTAGTCTAGTAGGAATATGAGCCAAAATCCGCCGACTAAGGCAAATGGTAAAGTTAGCATCACTAATAAAGCTTCAGTCATGTTACCAAAGGTTAAATACAATAGCAGCAAAATAATAAAAGGGTTAAAGAAGTAGCCCATTACAGTTTGTCAATGTCCATCGGTTTAGCCAAATATCCCAATTTGGGATATTTTAAATTATGTTTTTAAATAGCCCCTTCAAATTGGAAGGGACTTATGACCGCATCAGTATTCACAAAAAGATACCAAAAATTTAGAGAGCTTTTGATTTTATACCGAAATCAAGCTGGTTTGACGCAAACCCAGCTCGCTGACAGGCTAAAAAAACCACAATCTTTCGTATCAAAATATGAAAACGGAGAGCGCAGACTAGACCTTGTTGAATTTCTTGAGATTGCGGACTACCTCCAACTTGATCCTTGCAAATTCATTAGGAAGTTGTTAGAGGAGTTTGAATCTTGAGTATCTTGGATGATTGGGAAATAACAGCAAATCAGCTCACTGAAATGTTACATGAAAATCCTAGCTTACGAGGTATGTTGCTAGGGTATGTTGCAGAGTTTAAATTAAGGGAAATCATTACCGCCTGTCCCGAGGTGACTTACACAACCAAATTTGACGATCATAACCGAAAAAAGAAAGGAGATTTGTATATTGTCTATAAAGGTCAGGCATTTAATATTGAGTCAAAGTCCTTGCAGACAAATACTGTGACTTTTGATGAAGTCACTCATACTTGGTCTGCAAAAACTCAAGTAGATGCGAGTGATAGAAGGGAAGTTACCCTTCCATCTGGTAAAAAATTGAATACCACGCTGCTATTACGCGGAGAATTTGATATTCTAGCAGTTAATTGTTACGCATTTGAAAAAAAATGGCGATTTGTTTTTGCTAGAAATCAAGACCTTCCTTGTTCAAATTACAAAAAATATACGCCAAAAGTGCGAAAAGCCCTTATAGCGACTTTGATTCCAGTGACTTGGCCTCCAAACCCCCCGTTTTATTCTGATATAAAGCAATTGCTCGATGAAATGGTCGAAACCGGCTCATGAAGAGCATTAGCTACTTTTTGACAAATACCAGAAAATAAGAGTGGTTTTTACGTGCATGAACCTGTTTTTTAAGCCTGCTAACACCAGGCTTATTTTTTCTCACCAGAACAAATAGATCTTTTGTGTAATAACCCATTGACTCATAGTTGTTTACTATTTCAAGATGTGTCAACCATTGCTTATTAGCGCTAACTTCATCTTGACATTTGACAATAAGAACTCCCTTTTTTTTTAAAACTCGGTATGCTTCTTTTCCGGCTTCAAAGTACATATAAGTCACAGCAGCATGCCACTTTTTCGTTCCGTTATCCACTTCATTGCCATTTGAATAAGCTTCTGCAAAAGACTTATGAGTGCCTGAACCCGCTTTGTGTTCCGCTTTTTTTCTATAAAATCCTTCCATATAAGGGGGATCTAGAACGACGCAATCTATAGATTCATTTTCATAAGGTAGAGCCCTGCAATCAATCCCCATTGCGATATCCGTGGCGAGAAGTTCGTAATCTCCAGGGGGGACATTTTTCCAAAAAACGCCCTTTCCCCATGTCACATCAGCTACTGTTGAGCCTTTGGGTACATGCAAATGTAGAATTTCTGGAAATACCTCTTCATTTCCAGTAACATAAGCAGACATTATCAGATCAGAAGTGGGTTCTCCGCCTTGTACTCGCTTTTTATGCTTGTCTGTCAGATTTTCAAATAATTCAGTTTGTCTTTTGCTCATATATTCCTCCCCTTCCACAACAAATAAACCGCCGGAATCACAAACAAGGACAACAACGGTGCCGTAATCATCCCTCCCACCATGGGCGCGGCAATACGCTGCATCACTTCTGAACCCGTACCATGTCCTTGCATAATCGGAAACAATCCGGCAATAATCACTGCTACTGTCATCGCTTTCGGGCGGACTCGCAACACAGCACCCTCCATCAGTGCCGCTTTTAAGTCTTTTAAATTATTTAATTGATTATTGGCTTGGTATTCTCTAATGGCATTATCTAAATAGACTAACATTATCACTCCAAATTCTGCCGCAACGCCCGCCAGCGCAATAAATCCAACCCCAACCGCAACGGACATATTATAGTCTAGTAGGAATATGAGCCAAAAGCCGCCGACTAAGGCAAATGGTAAAGTTAGCATCACTAATAACGCTTCAGTCATGTTACCAAAGGTTAAATAAAGTAGCAGCAAAATGATAAACAGCGTTAAAGGGACAACTTGGGTCAATTTCTCTTTGGCGCGGAGCATATATTCATATTGTCCAGCCCAAGTTATCGAATAGCCTGCGGGTAAT
>JBDLJY010000529.1:0-3758 GCA_039714115.1 Pseudomonadota bacterium
TCTTTAGTTTACAACGACCTGCCATGTTTTGGATACCTGGCAGGTCTGATTTGGGGGGGGGTTATCATACTGGCATTGCCCAGATGGGTTGACGCTGAATAGTGGACTGATTCAAGATACGCCTTCAGAAAAAGACTCGGTAGAATTGACTATGCAGGTGACTGATGCCGCAGGCGATGTGGCTGAAATTGAAGCTGTGCTCAACGTGTTTGGCGTTGTAAGCTTTGGCACTTTCAAGGGCAGTGACGGTTTGCAAAATGTTTTGAACACGTCTCAATATTCGGATGAGATACGCATTGAACAAGGGACTTATGAATGTCATGGTTTGGTGACATCTAAAGACAAAGGTAGAAGTTGGAAACATGGTATCAAGATTTCTGGTGGTTGGGATAGCAGCTTTGAAAATCAGAATGATGATCCTGCTCTGACGGTTTTTGATGCTAAGGAGAAAGGAAGGATTTTATGGGTGTCTTTAGGAACCGTGACGATAGAACAATGCCAGTATGATAAACCCCTAAAATTCAGACCTGCCAGGTATCCAAAACATGGCACGTTGTAAATTCAATGAAAAATTAACCTGACAGGTTTTTGACACCTGTCAGGTTTGTCTTAACTTAATGGCATTGGACGATAGAAGGGCTGTCTTTTAAAAATGGAAATACTTCAGGTGATTGTGGATTACACCCTTGCCAATAATATATCGGGAGGCGTTGATTTGGGTAGCCACATTATTATGGGTGATCCTCGCTTTGTAGATGCTGAAAATGAAGATTTCCGTTTACGCGCCGATTCTCCGGCAATTAATGTTGGCGATTCTAGTGTGATTGAGTCTTATCCCTTTTTGAAGGATGATGCGGAGAATGAGATTGATCTTGATGGCAATCGGAGGATTGTTGGAGGGATTATTGATCTTGGGGCTTATGAGTATCAGCGGTAGTATCGCGGATTGACAGTTTTTAGAACATCTATATTCCGTTAAAAATCCGATCCTGAAGCATTGAGGGATCGGATTTTTTTTTGGGGCATAGAAAACTAAAGCTTTGCTGTAGCCAAAAAATCAGCCTCACATTTTTTTGTTATAAGATATTTTTTTAGCGCGTTTAATCTCAAGATTGAGCCGCTGCCGAATCGAAGCTAAATAGTCTTCTGGCGTGTAATAGATTAATTCAAACGTCGAACATTGAGCTAAATTCTAAAAACGCTCGTAAATTTTATACTATACTATAATAAAACAAAAGTAGAAATGAAGCCTCACTGGAAAATGGGGATATTATAAAATTTAATAAAAATTAAATTTTTTCATCATCTTAACGTAACTATATTTTAATTTATTATTAAATTATGTTAGAAGATATTTTTTTTTAGCGCGTTTAATCTCAAGAGGAAAAAACGATGAAAAAAATCAAAATGGTGCTTGCCACCCTATTATTAACGGCTGTATCGACAGCTTATACAATCGAACTATCGCTCAACCAGTCCCAGTTTTCAGCCGGCGATCCTTTAATCCTCACCTTGACAAATGAAAATTGGGCAGGTGAAGCCGATATCTATGTTGGACTGACTTTGCCAGCGGATGAGACGTTCTATTTTTTAACGCCATCAGGTTTAGTGCTTGAATCGCAGCCGTTCCAACAAGCCCAAATCGCTACGGGCTCAAGAGAAATCTTGCAGGTTGCGAATTTAGTACCACTCCCCCCCGGAGAATATACCTTTTATGCTGGCGTGACTATGCCAGGCACCCTTGACATAATCGGCGATATTGCCATAAATTCCGTGAATTTTGTAGCTTCAAAGCTTGAAGTTAGTCACATCTCTTTTCCAGATGGCGTGGTTGGACACTCCTACAGTTTTGCCATCGAACCGAATTCAGGTATGCCTCCTTATCAGTTTAGCTTGACTTCGGGTACTCTGCCAAATGGATTGACGCTGAACAGTGGACTGATTCAAGGTACGCCTCCGGAAAGAGGATCGGCAAAATTGACTGTGCAAGTGACTGATGCCAGAGGCGATGTGGCTGATATTGAAGCTGTGCTTAATGTATTTAACGTTTTAAGCTTTGGTGAGCATGGCACTTTTAAGGGCTGTGACGGTTTACAAATGGCTTTCGATGCGTCTCAGGATTTGGATAATATACGCATAGAACAAGGGACTTATGAATGTCATGGCTTGGCGATACCTGAAGGCAAAGATTGGAAACATGGCATTAAGATATCTGGAGGCTGGGATAGCAGCTTTGAAAATCAGAATGATGATCCTGCTCTGACGGTTTTTGATGCTAAGGAGAAAGGAAGGATTTTAACGGTGTCTTCAGGAGCCGTGACGATAGAAGGGCTGTCTTTTCAAAATGGGAAAGTTTCATCTGATGGCGGTGGAGCAATCTATGCAAGTGCAACAGTGAATATTACCAACAGTAGCTTTAGCGGCAATAGTGCTTCTTATGGCGGAGCGGTTGTTTATTTTCATTATTCCGGCAATATTACCAACAGTAGCTTCAACAACAACAGAGCTTCTGATTATGGCGGGGCACTTTATTTTCAGTCTTTTGGCAACATTAGCAACAGTAGCTTTAACGGCAACAATGCTTCTTATGGTGGGGCGGTACTGTTTAACAGTTCCGGCAATATTACTAACACTAGCTTCAGCAGTAACAATGCTTCTAATCATGGTGGGGCGGTTTATTTTCAGTCTTATGGCAACATTATCGACAGTAGCTTTAGCAGCAACAGTGCTTCTGAAAATGGCGGAGCGGTTTCTTTTTACGGTTCCGGCAACATTATCAACAGTAGCTTCAGCAGCAACAGCGCTGAAAATGGCGGAGCGGTTTCTTTTTACGGTTCCGGCAATATTACCAACAGTAGTTTCAGCAACAACAGAGCATCTTATGGCGGAGCGGTTTCTTTTTACGGTTTCGGCAACATTATCAACAGTAGCTTCAGCAGCAACAGTGCTGAAAATGGCGGAGCGGTTTATTTGTATTCCGGCAACATTATTAACAGTACCCTCTGCAAAAACAGCGCATCCAATTCAGGTGGCGCATTTTATGGCTCTGGCACCATTGTGAACAGCATTTTCGCGCAAAATCAAGCCAGCGAAGAAACTAACGACATTACCCCAACTGGGGAATTACATGTGGATTACACCCTTGTCAATAACATATCGGGAGACGTTAATTTGGGCGCCCACTTCATTATGGGCGATCCTCGCTTCGTAGATGCTGAAAATGGAGATTTCCGTTTACGCGCCGATTCTCCGGCAATTAATGTTGGCGACTCTAGTGTGATTGAATCCTATCCCTTTTTAAAGGATGAAGCGGAGATTGATCTTGATGGCAATCGGAGGCTTGTTGGAGAGGGTATTGATCTTGGGGCTTATGAATATCAATAACATTAGTATGGTTAAAAATCCGATTTTTTTAAAAAATCGGATTTTTTTTTGGGCTTGTTGGAGAGGGTATTGATCTTGGGGCTTATGAATATCAATAACATTAGTATGGTTAAAAATCCGATTTTTTTAAAAAATCGGATTTTTTTTGGGCATAGAAAATTCTTTGAAACCACAAAGCCAATAAAAACGGGGCTTAAGCATTTTGAGGGCTATTTCAGCCTCACATTTTTTTTTAAGCTACGTCTAAAGAGTGTAATCCGTCATTTTTAAAGGCATCTGGTGGATTGCGTTTTGTGAATCAATGCCATTAAGTTAAGACAAACCTGACAGGTGTAAAAAACCTGTCAGGTTAATTTTTACCTTAACTTACAACG
>JBDLJY010000530.1:0-3698 GCA_039714115.1 Pseudomonadota bacterium
AATATGTTTTTGATGCGCTCGTTGGAGAAGATAGGGAATATGCTGAACAATTACTTACTCGCAAAGCCCCTTTGAATGAATGGCTTAAGTATTATTTTTATGTTGTTATACACGCGAAAGCGGGGTTATATCGTCTCTTCAATGAACCGTTACCTTTAACACCTTATAATCAGGCCAGAATATGAGTGCTCACCACTCACCTGTGAACAACTTAAAAACATTTTGAAAAATCTTGGTTTTGAAAAAAGAGCTACTCAAGGCGGTGGTACATCATAACATGCAATGGATAAAGGATAGTGATGGAAGACGTTATAAAGTGACTGTAGATTATCCCAAAGCCCCATTCAGTCACATCAGCTCAATGGCTAGACAAGCAGGTGTCACAAAAAAGCGATTTTACCAAGCATTGGGAAAATAAGTCTGGACGTCTCATCCAAACGAGCAGCGTTGTCGATTTGGACTCCAGAGCCGTTAGGAGTCCAAGATTTATCTTGGCTCATGCGTTAACTCAATGCCATTATGATAAACCAAATTAAGAATTGGGTATTGACTTATAAAATGTAGCCCATAGGATCACTAGATCAACACAAGTTGGTAACTTGCCTTAAATGAAAAGCATGTAAGCATATTTCACAACTTAGAGGTAATCCCTTATGAAAAGCCGAGGTAAATTAGTTGCCATTGTAGATGTGCTAATGGCAGGTTTCACCCACAGGATGGGGGCTCGTGTATGAGCATGATGCGAATGGAAACCCCATAATAGGAGATGTTCATGATTTAGCAGATTTGGTCATAAATGGTGCAGACGTGAAGGTTGCCACGCTTAGTTCGGGTAATGCTCAGAGTTTATTCAATTGTGAGTGGGTTTACGCCGCCAATGATGGAAGTTTTGTTACGTGTAAGAATACCTCTCATATAAGCGTTCGCGCCATTGAAGGAGGCGATTTTGGATTTAAAGATAATGCGTACCATTGGTTTGTCATGGTGAATACCGAGGGAAAACGTGACATGAGCCGATAGTCAGTGGGGGAACACACTGATAGGGGTCATACCCAAGACACAACCGCATTAAGATGGTTCGTAAGGGGATATGAAATGCAATCTCCTGGTTCAACTTTAACAATCGAAGCCCCCACTGGCAGCGGTAAGCTCAACATCAAGGCAACACCCAATCAGGGCTGGAAGTTCGTAGAATGGGCTGGTGATTGCAAGGACAAGAAAAAAACGGTAGTGAAAATGGATAAAGACCAACATTGCGCCGCCGTGTTTGAACCGAAACCGTAAATAGGGACAGGCTACGTTTTTTGTTGCCCCCCCATTCAAATACAACAACTTCATCTCTTTTAAGGCGTATGTAAGGGAAGGCATCCTGTTGACCAAGATCACCAAAATAGACTAAGCTTCCAAAAAATCTGATTTTTGGGGCACCGATGCACGTAATCGCCGGATTTTTTTTGAGCGCTGCGATTTATCGCCTAGATAGCTGAATAATGCCAAATTTTTGCCAATGATACAGCCGTTAATTCAGTCCGTGGGGAGGCAATTCCCCGCAGGTCGAGTCAATGCCATATCGTGGCGACAACTCAAACCCATCATACCTGCGATACCCCGCAGGTTTTTATGTCTTGAAAACATGATGAGCGTCTTCATAATTAAATTATGGGTGACGTGTTCTAGCCTAACGGGTGCGTCACCTGTGAGGTGCTGATGCCCCAAAAGGTGCGTGGGACGCACCCTACGCTTGCTTTCGACTCCGTGTTCATCAACCCTCCACCCAAACAAAGATTAGCTTTTAAAAAGCCTTTCAATTTCCTCCAATTCTTTAGCAGCCATAATCTGATCCAGCCATTGATCTAATTGTTCCAGATCAGAGCTAGTCTCAATTTGTTGCACAATGCCGTATGGCACTTGGTTAAATCGACGTTGTAACTGATGAAGCACGGTACGATGCGCTTGGTGTAAAGCACCTTGTTGTTCGCTAGTTGCCAAAGCTTCTTGAAACGTCGGCAATTTCCCAATAGCTTCAGGCATTTCTCGGAAAAACTGGTCAATAATCGGCCAAGTTTCTTCACGTATCATTGGTCTCATTTGTTTTACCTCCAAAATTTTTCGCCAGATCACTTCCGGATCAGTGGCTAATCCAATGTCTAAGATCAGTCTAAGATAATCGTTAAGCCCCTCACGCACACACAAGGCAATAAACTTTTCTAATCGCTTACCTCGTGCTAACGGCAATAAGGGATAGTTTTTGGGCACCAAAGCTAATTCACTGGGGCATATAATCCATTTTTCTAGCACATCTCGACACTGATAAATGCCAGCTTCAATTCGTTTAAATTTTAACTCTTGTTTTAGTTGAGTTAAAATTTTATCGGGCCGTCTGACACAAACGATTGTCATGGTCATTTGGTTAGAAAGTGGAACGGATTCGTTGTCATCATCCACCACCCCAAGTGCATAAGCTCGCATCAGAATCCGATTATACTCAGCTACCGTGAGTGGATCATTAATGCCTTTAAGTTCAAGGGCATTCAGTGATTTAAAATGTGCAAAAACGGTGTCCTGTAATTTGTCACGAGAGGCCTCGCTTAACGACACCACCAAATCAATGGTACGTGCATTAGAGAAAACTTCTCGCTCGGTTTCAACCGATACGCCCCAACTTTTAAACAAACGGCGATAAAAGGCTTTTGCCGTCTCATCAAAAGGTTCTTTTGAAGTTGTCATGGGTTGCTTTTGGTTACTTTTCAATAAAAATTAAAATTGTCTCAAATCAGAATTGATAGAATTTAACCGGATTAAAACCCAATATCATTCTGATTCAGACCTGTGTATTTGCTGCACTTTTACCGCTTGGCAGGGCGCAAGTTTTCATTACCAAGGAGCACAATGCGCTCACCTAGCTGTAGCTTGTTGCTCAAAATCTCCACCCAGTCGCCCTGATGCCTGCCCGTCTCAATAGTGAGGGGAAAGGCTTTCAACATGCCATCTTTCTCCTTCACTTGCCAGACCAATTGACTGCCATCGCTTTTGGTGATAATGGCATCGCGTGGTAGCATGAGCACTGTCGCACTTTCTGGCTCATTGAGCAAGAGTAGGGTGCGTCCCACGCACCAATCTCCTTTTTTTATCGTTCCCACGCGCCTGTGTGGGAATGCCGTCCCGGCGCCTCAGCCGAGTGAAAGGACGGGACGCTTGCGCCCAGACGGGTATCCACGCTTTGCTAGGAACCATAAAAAATGAAGAATTGTAAGTGAAGTTGCGTAATCCGTCAAATCCACGATTCTGATCTTTACCTACCGCCACAGTTTAATTTGATGTCGTTGTAGATTAACTGACTGTGGAAAGAGGGTGCGTAGGACGCACCCTACTCTTGCTAATGCTCCAATCAAATTTGCATTGGGCTTATTTTTACTAGGTTTAGGTTTTTTAGTGTTAGTCATTGGCGCGGCGAATATTCCCAAGGGAGCGGAATCGGCTACTGTTAGTATGGAGTGGCTGATTTTAGCTTATTTATTACATACCATAGGAGAATTATGTCTATCGCCACTGGGATTATCTTATGTCAATAAGCTTTCTCCGAAACACTTAATGGGCGTTATGTTTGGGGCATGGTTTTTAGCGATGGCGGTAGGCAATTATATCGGTGGATTAATGTTTGGGATGATAGATGAAATCGTTAAAACTCAATCAATGTC
>JBDLJY010000531.1:0-3679 GCA_039714115.1 Pseudomonadota bacterium
TTTCGGTTTATCATTGGCCCGAAGTATTGAGGGATCTTATTTTTTTTTGACAATGTCCAAGCTCAGTAATATTTAAATAAAATCAATCATTTATCCTTAACTTAATGGCATTGATGTCTGCCAAGGGATGTTATTGATGACGTAAGGATGGTGACTCGTAATAATGTAGGAGCAATCCTTTATGGTTGCCCTTGAGCGGTAGCGAAAAAATTAATCTTTCTGTAAAACAAATATTAAGGCATGAGGATACAGATGTTCGCTAATGTTATTGATAACTTGATAAGGTTTATCAAGTTCAGGCTTTGGTTCCAATAGCTTTTCAATATTTAAGCCGCTTTCTTTTATCAACCGATAGTACTCTTCTATCGTCCGATAGTAATTGTATCTTGTCACATTTTCCCATGTTTCGTCATGTAAACCAGATGCAAAATAATCAAAGTGAGCATATTTGATCATTTTTCTAACCGGATGGGGCACCACAATAACCATCGTTCCATGCGGTTTTAAAATGCGTTTTAATTCTAACAAAACTTTTGTCAGTTCTGCTTTATACATGATTGACATAATGGAAATGATGCCATCGAATGTCGTCTCTTCAAAGGGGGTTTCCTCATAATCCATCACCAAAAACTCAATTCCCAATGGTGAATATTTCTGTTTCGCTAGGGTTATCAGTTCATTGGAACTATCTATGCCAACGACTTTGGCACCGTTTTTTGCAAACAAGACACATTCGCTACCTTCACCACAGCCAATGCTCAATATTTTTTTGTTGGCAACAGGGGTTAACAAGCGACAGCAAAACCTGTGTACGAACGCAGTTCTGGTGGACGAAAACCAAGTACAATAGTTTCTTTAGGTACACCTTTATCAACCGCAATACCTTCTTCGGTACCATCGTATTGAATCCAAATCTTGTCCTCAATAATATCAACATGAATCACCGCACCATGAAACGAAGTATTGTAGCAGAGCATAAGTACCATGTTCATCGTCAAAACTGACGCGGGAAACGGCGACGTTCATCTATCTCACCAAAAGCGGGTTTATATTTTGCATACTCAAACGTTGCATTAGTTGTGACTTAGGTCTTGACTCGACGATAAATTGGGGCAGGCAAAGTGATAGCTTAAATAAAGGTGCCGCGCGCGCATATTGATATGGCATTGATGCCTTGCTTTGGCTGTTTGCGAGGCAAACCTGAATAGCTATGCCCAATAAGGCAAATATTGAAAATTTCGTTTAGCTTCATGATTTACCAAGCGAAGCAAAGATTTTTCACAAGTTTGTGCAATGACTTGTTTAGCCGCATTATCACTACACTTACTTTAAAACGCCAAAACCACAAAATCTGGCCTGGTTATGTTTAAGGAGCAAGTTCCCTGGGGTGATAAACCATCTATCACCTTTGTTAAAAACCGAATCAAAATATTTCTCGCACCATGTATATCCCGGTTTACTCTTTTGCCTTGGAAAAGAATTGAGGCTTTCCCACCCAAGTTTTTCAGAATAGAACCATTCCACAAGGTTTTGGAAGTATAAGATTCATTCGCATCTATCACCGTTTTGCCGTACTTTTTAGCCATCCACTTCAAAGTTTGCTTAAACTTGTAGTGAGCTAATCCAAGCATTTCCCTGACGGTTTTGCGTCTTAAAAATCGCTTACGGGTTTCCGTACTTTTTTTCACCATTTGCTTGGTTTCAAAAGTGGGTAATAAAATCACATCATGATTTGAAACCAAATCATAAGCAACTCGTCTATGCAAATCGGATACGAGGTTTTGTTGTCTAGCTCTAGCCTTTGCAATTCTTCTGTTGAGATTTTTCAATCTCTCTTTTACCCATTGTTTAGACTTATCCTCACGGTGAAGTTTATCGCGTGCTGATAAAAGACGACCAAGTTCTGACATGAGTGGTGTTAGGCGATCATTAACAAAACTCTCGCCATAGCTAACCGCGTCAGTTCCGCTAAAAGCGGTTTGAAACGTTCTGACACCAGGATCAAGAGCAACAATGGATAAAGCTTCACTTTTTGTTGGTTCTATGGACTGATTCAATTTGACACTAGCAAACCATTGACTATTCGTGTAAGTCACGATAACCGTTTTGCCTACGGCTTCATTTGGTACATTTTCTGTCCAAGTACACCCACCTAATATTCTAGGAAATATTTGCTTCTTAGGTGATAATTTAGGCACTACAAAATATTGCTGAGGCGCATTCCTTGACATGAAAGACATCTCAGCCTTTTCGCCATTCATCCGTTTTTTAATCACAGCAGAACGTGTGTCACACGCTTTACGATAAGCCGCCAGAACGAGATTGCTATTATAGGTTGCTTCATTTTCTTCACATTCTATTTTGCACCAATCACAAATTTGAGTCCTAAACTCACTATGCGGCTTGCGTCCCTTTTTCAGGAATTCAATAGTTAAATTGTAAGCCCGACGATAAAGATTCAAAGAAGCAAACCATAGTGTTTCATTTTCAGGGTAAATCCTTATCTTTTTGCTTGTGATTACGCTTTGCGCTTCGTTTTCCGTAATAGGAATTGATAAACGAAGTGATGAAGGCGATGAGGGATTTGGTATCAAATTGTGAACGTCGCAAGCTCCGTTACTTCGTTTCGGAATAATCCGATTCTTCCAAAAGTTCGACTCGCCCACCTGATAGTTCGATAATCTATTTAATGAGTTGAAATCCGCTTCTGGTAATTCGATCTGATGTGGTTGCCACAAGGTGTAATGAATTGCCGTTGAGAGCGAGTTCCAGAAAGGTTTTATATCCTCGTCGATTTTGGTTAAATCCGCTGGCAATATCAGAGAGAAATCTGGCATTAGGGTATTTAGATTTAAGCAATTGTTCGTTCTTGTTGTTTAAGAGAACTTTTTTGCTTGCTACTAGACACTCTGGCATACAAGATTGTTGTGAGTTTTTCTTCAACCCATACTCTATAATGCCCTCCTTTTGTCTTTTTAACATCGTTAAATTTACCTTCCTTGATCCCATTTTGGATCGTTGTTATGTGACGGAATATTTTTTAGCTAAAAAACCAGTTGATTTCCACATATTAATCGTGTTTATTTAGTAGTTTTTTTGCTTGCTATTTTAGTGTTTTTTGTGTATAAAGTCAACAGTGCAAACGTTGGCGCAAGGAAGCCCTTGTCATATAGCTTTTATTTATATGTTTCAAACAAGCGTGAAAATAACAAGTCATCACTCGCTCTTCCCGGCTCATTTTAGCAAAAGTTTTTGTTGCCGAAAGCGTTACACGGGTATGTTTTTCTAGTACTTCAAACTGTGGCGCAGGTAATGGGTAATGGTGCGTTTCAATCGCTTGCATGATTTTATCAATACCACTGCCACGCTCTTCACAAACTTCAATACGCCGCAAGAAAGCCGCTAATGCTTCGTTACGCGACTGGGGGGGCGCGTCCAAAAAACGTTGAGGCTCAACTAATGGTTGACCCGTATTGGTCATTTCTATACGGCGGTCAAAAATTTCTACCATTGGTGAAGTGCCTTTTATGTCAAAATTTTGGTGAATCAACATATTAGAGTTGTCCGTAAATAAAAAGTCAAAGTCAAAACCAGACCTGGCAGGCTGATCATAACAAAACCTGCCAGGTCAAAGTCAAAACCAGGTCGAAATAAGAGGATTGACCTAGTCAAAACCAGA
>JBDLJY010000532.1:0-3675 GCA_039714115.1 Pseudomonadota bacterium
CCTTTAATTTACAACGACCTGCCATGTTTTGGATACCTGGCAGGTCTTATTTGGCGGCTTAACTTAATGGCATTGACGCTCAGCGTGCATTCCCGCAGAGCGGTGCAAACATGCATTCCCACGCAGTGGGAACGAGGAAAAAGGTGACTAACTACCAGCGTTTTTATCGTTCCCACGGCGTTTTTTTAGTACCATCTTTTTCGAGTTCCCACGCGCCAGCGTCATGGCCACTCGACGCTGTCTCGACTCGGGAATGCCTGCTAGGACCGTAGAGAGCGTAGGGTCAATGCCATTAAGATAACTCTCCCCAAATCAGACCTGCTGGGAGACCCATACCCAGCAGGTCATTGTAAGTTAAGGTAAAAATTAACCTGACATGTTTTTGACACCTGTCAGGTTTGTCTTAACTTAATGGCATTGGAGCGTAGGGTGCGTCCCACGCACCTTTTCATGGTGGGCTAATCTTAGTTATGTGCCATATGATGAGGGTAAAATTCGATTTAAGCTCGATGATTTTGTCTTTTTGGCTGATGTTGATATGGTGTTGTTTTCTAATGTTAAGAATGTTAATTCCAGCTTTCCTAAATCATTGGGCTGTGATGGAGGTGGCATCTGTTATCCATCGCATTCATCTTGATGTGTCTTACAATGATTGGGTGGCTAGATAGTAATGGAAAACCTGCAACTTATGTGCGTTTACAAAATGCCCCGGTGACTTTGGGAGAGAAGGATCAGGATGGCGTTATTCCAACGGCTGAATTTAAAATGCCTATTAAGGTATTTACTGATGTCGAATCTGACAGTGATAGCTTTCGTTTTCCTAAAGAAATGTTGCCAGCTCTACTCAACGCGCCAACGAATCTCTCCGCTACCTCCGGCAATGCCCAAGCGAGGCTATCTTGGGATGCGGCAGCCGGTGCCAGTTCTTATAGGCTT
Organism: Pseudomonadota bacterium; assembly: GCA_039714115.1. GTDB lineage: Bacteria > Pseudomonadota > Gammaproteobacteria > Beggiatoales > Beggiatoaceae > Thiomargarita. The sequence continues at coordinate 937 of JBDLJY010000532.1, forward strand.
TATTGGAAAGTTGCTAATGGCGCGGAGCAGCTTATTGAGATTACGGCTCCCCCTTATACGCACACCGGTTTAAGCAATGGTACAACTTACGCCTATCGTGTGACGGCGATTGATGCTGATGGTATTGAAGGTGCGTCTTCACAAGAGGTTTCTGCGATTCCACGAGCTGAATCTCAAGTCACGCCCGGTGAAGTTTTCCATGATACTCTACAGGATGGCAACTCTCAAAGCCAAAGTAATCCACCCTACATGTATATCCTTAACTTTCAATAACAGTAGTATAGTTAAAAATCAGATTTTTTGAAAAAATCTGATTTTTTTTGGGCATAGAAAATTCTTTAAAACCACAAAGCCGAAGCCAATAAAAATGGGGCTTAAGCATTTTGAGGGCTATTTCAGCCTCACATTTTTTTAGGCACCGTCTATTAATGGTATTCATCTGGTGCTTGCCACTCTATTATTAAGTGTTGTTTCGACGGCTTATGCAGTCGGGCTATCGCTCAACCATGATTTCCAGCATAGACTCTTATATATAATAAGAACGGAATAATGTTGAGTAATGTTCAACAACGAATATTCATGCCACTTTTATTCGTCTTAATGGCATTGCCCCTCAGCCCTCACGCTCAACCCCCATTTTTATTAACTTGCGCCATTTTGCCCTTGATTTTCAAATAGCCCTCGAAGTAGGGGCAATCCTTTATGGTTGCCCGTTTTTATTGACTTGCGCCATTTTGCCCTCGATTTTCAAATAGCCATCAAAATGCTTAAAGCTGATTTCCAGCACAGACTCTTATATATAACAGTAGTATAGTGGGGCGGGCAACCACAAGGGATTGCCCCTACGAAGCCCACCCCTACGATGGTTGCCTCTTTTTTCTAATCTAAGCTTTAGCCGCACAAACTAACTCAAATTTTAATGATACAAGTCAATAAAAATGGGCAACCATAAAGGATTGCCCCTACTTCGTTTTGAGGGCTAAATTAGGAGACTTAAGCTTTGAGACTCAGAGTCAAGGAGCGTTCAATGGCACTTGTCGTTGCTTTATTATTTTACATTTAAAACGTAAAAATATTTGAAATAAATTTTTTTTAGTTTATTATTAATTAGATCTGATAACTTTGTTCTAATGGCTAACTTAAAAAGGAATATTTATGACAAACCGCGTATTTAAACGCTTTTTATTAGCAGGCTTTTTGCTGCTATGTATGATTGCTCAGGCGGAGGAGAGTGTCGTTCTCACTGAGGATTTGCATTTTGAAATAATCGGCTTTGTATTATCTGGTGACATACGATGGTGTACTCTCCGCTACTTCCGGCAATGCCCAAGTGAGGCTATCTTGGGATGCGGTTGCTGGTGCGAGTTCTTATAGGCTTTATTGGAAAGTTGCCAATGGCGCGGAGCAGCCGGCTCCCCCTTATACGCACACTGGCTTAATTAATGACAAAACTTATTCTTATTATGTGACGGCGACTGATGCTGATGGTATTGAAGGTGCGTCTTCACACGGATTAAAAACCTAAAAACACCTCTAGGCTTTTGACTTTGATTTTAAATCCGCGTAATCTGTGTAATCAGTTTAATCCGTGATTCAAGGTTTTTAATCGTCCAAAATAAATTTTGGACTCCTATATACGGATTAACAAAAATATTGCCCTAAAGCCTTTTATCCTTTATGATAAGCAATTCTTTTACTTAAGGAGACAATATGCGTTATCTCACCCTAACTATCCTAATGATTTACAGCCTCACTGTTCAGGCTGAACCCCGATATGCCCTAGTCATCGGCAACAGTAATTACAACTCTCCCGGAGAAAAGGGCTATTTAACTAACCCTGTCAATGATGCCAAAGACATGAAGGCATTATTGACAGAACAAAAAATCAATCATTTATCCTTAACTTAATGGCATTGACCTAAAAGCTGCACAATCGGATATTTATCAACATCATGCAAGGCATAATGCCGATCAATGTCTATCGCGGTTTGCAAATCGGCTAAGGCTTGGGTATATGCCTGCTTTCGCTTTTAACTCAGTAACGGCGGCTTTAATCAGTTTTAGACTGGGCTGTTGTGATAGGTGAATTCATCATTGGCTTTAATTTGTGCTGATAAACCAACACGCGCTAATAATTGTTCTAACAGTTTCAAAACTTTGTCAACTTTACCGTCGATGTCTTTAACATCTTCATGCACGGCTTCGATTTCGCAATGCAATGTCTCCGTTTCCGCAAGCACTTGATTGAGTTGAGAATTCAACAATCCCGCCCAATGTTGAAAACGCTCCGAAAATGCGAGCCAATGTTGATGAGTGCTTTGCCAAGCAGCTTGGGTGGCATCTAAGCGTTGAGGCATCTTTTGCAAGTGCTCCAATTGTGACGTGATTTGACTGGCTTGTGCAAAATTCCCTGCCTGTAGTAGTAGCGTTGCCCAATAAATCCTCAAAGCGAAAAAAGGCTGAAAGCGTTTCATCGCAGTCATCCAATTGTGCCAAAATTAAATCGATGATTGCTAAACTACCTTTATAATTAATAAAAGCGGCTAACTCGGAATCAGTCAAACGGCACTTTTCTGCCGAAAAAATCGGCTCCGATTTAAGTAATGCCTTAATTTGCCCAATCAATTGTTGACGCAATGCGCTGACATCTTGAACACCGCGCTCAATAGCGAAGGGTTGCAAATAATCTTGCTCAATTTGCTCAGCGAATTCGCGTTCAATTTTAGAATGGGCTAATTT
>JBDLJY010000533.1:0-3671 GCA_039714115.1 Pseudomonadota bacterium
ACCCTACACATATACTTTAAGTTATTTAGAGACAAGTCTATTGATTATTGGGTGATTAAAATTAATACTGATGACCATGTAACGCATTGATGGCTAGTTCTGGGGCATTCTTAAAAATGGTCAATAAGGCACGTACCGGGCCGGTTAATTTTCTATGTCCTTGTTCCCAGCCTTCTAGGGTACGTTTACTAATACACAGTAAATTGGCAAACTCTTGTTGGGACAGGCCGATTTTGTCACGAATGACCTTGACATCTGTGCCAATGTGTACAAATTGACTGGCTGGCGGTAATTCGCCGTGCAAAATTTTTGCACCTTCTTTAACACTTTGCATCAATTCTGCAAAAGTTTCATCACTCATTGTTTTAGTCATCTTGGTACGAACGATCTATGAATTTTTTAAGTTCAGATTTTTGTTTACCGGTCAAGTTCTCTTGCTCGTTTTTTAAAAAGGCAAATAGCAAGTAGATTTCGTCATCTTCAATTTCGGGCCAGTAGTAGATAATCCTTGCACCACCACTTTTCCCTTTGTGATCTACCGCCCAGCGCATTTTCCTAATGCCAGCCGTTCCTGTCGAATAAAGCTTTAAAAAGCTTGTTGGTTTATTCGTTTATCCCCGTCATTCGCTGTCCTCAAACGTTAGGAGTCCAAAATTTATCTTGGACATCCTAAGTGCTTGTGTCAAGTATGCATTACTGATTACTGATAAGAAATGTGCATAAATAAGTTGACGCAGTAACAACCGCTTATAATCGGCACAGCCGCGCACATCATTGATAGGTGAAATTTATGATTGGGCAATAATGATTCACCCGCCTGACGAATTGTCTCAATCTTGAGCGTTTTGCCCTTCAAATATTTAACAGTGCGACTTAAATAAAGCGGTATCGGTGCCACACCGCCGGCTGACAGGTGGACTTGTTGAATGACACCTTGCTCGATTTGAATTTGCATAGCGGAATTGACACTGGCAATATCGAGATGCGGGCGCTTGGACACTTTCTCAAAATTGAAAACGGCGTTTTTTGCCGGGCGCGGAAAACTCACTCCTTTCACCAGTTCATCTTTAGGCATGTTCAGTTTTTTATAGCCGATGAAAAAATCCGGTTTATCCAATTTCACTTTGGCTTAGGATTATGTGAGCCCCTAATGCCAGAAAGAAGATAGTTAAATCTCCGATAGGTGAGGCATTAACCAGATTGCCTCCCAGTGTGGCACGGTGACGAATGGGCGTTGCCGCAATTCGCTGAAAATATGCCGGCATTTTGGGAAAAAAGGTTGACATGATTGGCGAATTTTTCAAATCTTCAATGCTGGTTGTGGCACCGACATAACAACGATTTTGTTCAAGCCGAATTCCGCGCAAAGATTGCCATCAAGGGCGGCAATCGCAGCCGAGGCATCAAGCGTTCGGCTATTGAGAAAAAAACCGGTCAAAGATAGAGCAATTCCGGGCGTACAATAGCCACATTGGGTAGCCCCTTCTTCGACAATCGCGGCTTGAATAGGCGTTAAGTCATTGTTTTTCAACCCTTCAATGGTGACAATATGCTGACCCTCAATTTCTCCCAAAGGCAACAAACATGAATTGACGGGTTGATAAGAGACGGCATTGCCATCCCATTTACCGACTAAAATCAGACAAGCGCCGCAATCACCTTCACGACAAGCTTCTTTAGTCCCTCGCAGCGAATGACGCAGAAAATCTAAAACTATCTTGCCGGAGGATAAATCGGTGCTAATGTCTTTGTTGTTGAGAATAAAATTAATTGCTTGTGTCATTTTAGTTTTTTATCGTTCCCACGCTCTGCGTTTGGGATCACAACCAAATCGCCTTCCTCAAGCCTTGGTGCCTCTACATTTTGCCCGAAACAATCGGCTGATGTGCAGAGATTACCAATTTCTTCAAGAGTTTGGTGCTTGAATGTCACTTTAAGATTTTCAAAGAGTTTAAAATCTTGAATTGAGATAGACTCAACTTTCATAAAAGTTATCCTGATTGAATGTTATCGGTAATGTCGTGCTTGTTTTTCAAATAGTTGTGCATACATCCCGCCCCTACGGCTCAAGTCGTCGTGATGTCCATGCTCTACAATTTTACCATTTTCTAGCACATAGATGGTATCAACCATTCTGACGGTGGATAAGCGGTGACTGATGAGGATGGCGGTGCGATCTTTGGTGAGTTGGTGGTATTGTTTGAAGATTTAAAATTCAGCTTTGGTAACTTTGTCGGTATCGGATAAGCAGGGCTTTCAGGCTCAAGTTGGTGTCTAAGACCCCTCGACGTTCTTGGGCAAAAGAGAGTGGCAAGGGGCCGGTTCGTGGCACTGGTTGCAGTGGTGGTGCTTGGCGTTGTGAATTCACTACGGAGCGGACGGAGCGCTCCGTTGCGGTGCGACCTTCTTGTTTATGAGTCGGTTGTGAAGTTATCATTGTTTGTCCTCAAATTTTGAGTCACACTATCAAAAAAATGGCACCCTTCAAAAGTTAGTTGTTTCGGGAATGAGCATAGTCCCGACGCAAGGAGGGTTCTTCCCGAAATAATTGGTTTCGGGAAATCCGCTTCGCTCCATTCCCGAAACATAGTTCTTTTTAAACACCCTACTTGGCTCCTTATTCAGTCGATGAACATCGTCACCGGCACACCAAAAAACTTAGAAAAACCTTTAATCTGATTAACAGTCATGGCGCGTTTTTCATTGAGCAATTCAGAAAGGATGATTATCACGGATATTCCTTGTATATTGTTAAAATATATAGGTTATTATCGGTAATGTCGTGCTTGTTTTTCAAAGAGTTGTGCATACGTCCCGCCCCTACGGATCAAGTCGTCGTGATGCCCATGTTCGACAATTCTACCATTTTCCAGCACATAGATGGTGTCAACCATTCTGACGGTGGATAGGCGGTGACTGATGAGGATGGCGGTGCGATCTTTGGTAAGTTGATGGTATTGTTTGAAAATTTAAAATTCTGCTTTGGCATCAAGCGCACTGGTAGGTTCATCGAGTATGAGGATTTGAGCATCGCGCAGAAAGGCACGGGCAAGTGCGATTTTTTGCCATTGTCCGAGACTGAGTTCTTCGCCTTCTTCAAACCATTTGCCTAAGAGGGTTTCGTAGCCTTGAGGCAGGCTGCGTATGATGGAATCAACACCGGAGTGCTGAGCAGCGGTGATAATTTTTTCGTGATCGGGTGAGTGGTCAATGTTGCCGAGCCAGATATTTTGCCGGGCAGTGAGTTGGTATTGGGCGTAGTCTTGAAACACGACGCTGATTTGGCGGCGTAAGTCGGTGGTTTCAAATTCGCGGAAGTCTATACCATCGAGGGTGATGCGCCCTTGGGTGGGATCGTATAGGCGGCAAAATAGTTTGACCAGTGTGGTTTTGCCAGAACCGTTTTCGCCGACTAGGGCGATATGTTCTCCCGGTCGAATGGTTAGACTGACATCGTCTAGAACAGGACGAGTACTGTTCGGGTATTTGAATTTGACATGTTCGAGTTTGATATTTTTTGGTATTATTTGAGGAACCTGCTTGGGATGCTGCGGTTCGACGATTTCAGGTTTTACTTTAATAAATTCATAGAAATCTCCGATCAATAGGGTGTCTTCGTAAAGTCCCGATAGCCCCCTCAACATTTCCCAGAGAAATCCTTGAGCGCGTTG
>JBDLJY010000534.1:0-3665 GCA_039714115.1 Pseudomonadota bacterium
AAATTTCAACTCCAAAGTTCAGCTCTGAAAAGTTTTGCAAAATCGTCGTCTGAACCTTGATTTTAAAAGAAAGATTTAAAGGATTGACAGGATTCATTTAACCCCATACAACACAAACGCCGCCCAATACATCGGATTACTATAGTCTCCCCCCCTTTTTCAGAAACTCGCGCTAATATATATGAGGACTGAAATACTACAGGAGTCCAAAATTCATTTTGGACGGATAAATCTTGGACAGTATCGCCGCCTGACTATTTTAAACCCTACTTAAAAACAGACTTGACTATTTTAAAGTAGGCACTAAAATAGTCGCATGAGATATATTACTTCTGCCATTCAACAAGATTTACAGAAAAAAATGGTCTTTATAGGTGGACCACGACAAGTCGGCAAAACAATTGCTCTCTTATGCCAAAGATAATGGTCGCTATTTCAACTGGGATTACGATGAAGATCGTCAAAATATCTTACAGCAAAAATGGTCACGCGACGATCATTTACTCATATTTGATGAACTTCATAAATTTTACCGCTGGAAAAGCTGGCTCAAAGGTATTTACGACATAATAGGAAATGAACATTCCATTCTCGTCACGGGTTATCGTCGAAAAGATAAGAGGAACCGATGAAACTTTATATTTCTGCTAACAAAATACTTGACGAATTTATTCCCAATACAGTTATGACACGCCTTGCTGCGATATCCAAACTCAAGCTGGCACGCTCCATCCTTTACGCAGGAGAAAACTGAAATCAAATTGTTTATCGCTATGGCGATGAAGAAATGACACGCACAGACTTGCAAGCCTTAGTACTCAAACTCGCGGGCTATTTTAAAGAACTGGGTATAAAAAAGGGAGATCGCGTTTTGTTTCTCCTTCACGATACACCTGCCTTTAGTGCAAGTTTCCTCGCTGCCATCTGGATTGGCGCAGTTCCAGTTCCAATCACTCCGCGCTCCAAGTCAGACACATTGAGTTACATCATCCAAGACAGCGAAACACGCTTTATCATTGCAGAAGCAGAAAGTCTCCCTGCTATTGACGAGGCACTAGGCGGCAAATCTCGTCCCAAGGTGATTTTCCAAGACCTCTATATTCCATCAACACCCAATATTCCCAAAGGCGTGATTTCCCTGTCCAAGTGCCACAATTCGCACGAGACTGTGGAATGCGTAGAGTCCGAGTCGCAAAAATGAAATCACATCTACAGCTCAACAATGAGAACCTTAGCCATCTTACAGAAGTAGGTGAAAAACGGACTTATGATCTATACCAACCATTGGTTTCCAAAAACATAGAAAACTTCATAGGTATATCAAAGATACCTATTGGTGTCGCTGGACCTCTTATAATGAAATCGGAGCATGTTAGGAAAAACGAAGAGATTTATGTGCCCTTAGCCTCGACTGAAGGCACAATCCTTCGCGTGGCATGAAAATGTTGCGACTATCAGGCGGAGTTTCTACCTATACCACTCGCACAGGCTCCATTCAAAGAGCGCCCTGCTTTCGATTCGCAACACCTATTGAAGCCCGCACATTCGCTGAAAGTTTAAAAGATTGGGAATGGCTACGACCGATTGCAGAATCCGCCACCTCCCATGGCAAGCTATTAGATATTTCTACCTTTGTCATCGGACGTTACACACATCTGAGAATTAGTATGTATCCCGGGGATTCTTATGGTGCAAATATGGTGAGTAAAGCCGCGATAAAGGTTATTAGGGCTATTTTAGATAAATTCCCAAGCATTGAGAAATATTATAGTGAGGGTGGATTATCTAGTGAGAAATCACCCTCATCAATTGGAATGATGTTAAGTCGTGGACGTTCGGTTGTCGCAACGGCTGACATCCCAAAACAAGTGTTAGCTGAAATAGGACGAGCGACACCTGAAGATATATTAGAGTTCTATGAAATTTGGGAGACGGCGGCTGAATTTCGAGGGGGAGTACCATCTACTGCCGGAGTTATTAATACATTGTCTGCCGTTTATGCCGCAACCGGACAAGATTTAGCCTGTATTCCAGAAAGTAGAACCTCCAAATACAATTTAAATTATGATACATCCACAAATATCTTACGCTGGGAACTCATAATGCCAACTGTGGTATGCGCCACTGTCATGCCGCTCTGAGTTCCAAAGATACATAAGTCGCCTAGCGCCCAAGATAAATCTTGGACTCCGACCAGAGCAGGAGTCCAAACTTTAGTTTGGGCGCCTACTTAACATCAAACGTCACCTGCCCCGTAAACCACTCATCATTCGACAAGCGTAATAATACTGCCCTCGCCCCATGCGCGGCATTCACCAATAAGCGTTCCAAAGGATTAAAATCCGCCTCACTGCGTCCTTTAAAACCCTCCTTTTGTAGCAACGAAACATCCATTGGGCGAGTCGTCGCGATCAACTTGAGGGTTTGTTCTCCGACGTTTTTCAGAATTAACACGACATCATCAATCAATTCCCGCTTTTCTCCCGCCTTGATACGGGCATATTCCATCCGTTCTTCGGGATCAGGATAAATCGCGTAGATGCTGCCATCAGGACTGATATTGATCAGATAGCAATAGTAATCCCGCCTAGATTGATTGTGCAAAGTAAAACTGAGCATATCATCTTCATTCAAACGACGTTTCCCAATTTCCTGCAAACGAAAAGTGCCCTTCTTCTCATACAAACCCAATTCATGCACTTGCATACAGTCTCTCCCTGTCGGACAGGCTTTGACGGGTGTGAGAATATCCGTTTGCACAGTCACAGGCAAAGTGGCACCGCGATAGCGGCTCTGGAGAGCTTTAATTTCACGAACACGCGCCAAGTGGTTCAAATTGTACTTAACCAATTCAACCCCTTTGCTTGGATCATCGAATTTAATTTGCAGCTTTTTATGTAATAAGTGTTGATCGGGAGTCAGTATCCATAATTCAGGTGATTGATTAGGAAAGGATTTTGGCAAAGCATCGTTATCCTTTTCATAAATGGCTTGCCCATCTCTCCCCCGCTTGGGACGTAATAGCTGTAAACGTAAATCCGTCTGCTCCGGTTTATTAGTGAGGACATAGCCCGGAAGTTCGCTAGTGCCTGCGCGTATGGCTTGCAACAGGTGCCGATCTTCAGAATAATCCGCAGATAGGTACACCTTGATAGGGTCAAAATGGTAAGCATGGCTTTTTTCTACCACTAAATCACCAACCTTAAACGCGCCAACCACCGTTGTTTTGGCCTCACTTTCAAAAGTCCCCACTTTGGTAATTTCAAGACGGGCTCGGTTTTCTGATTGCAAACGATAAATAGAGCCTTTAGTCACACCAGCAGTCGCGCCGGCTTGAATTTTGATCCTTTCACCTCTAACGCTGCTCACTGCAACGGTGGCAACCGGCGGCGTAAACCGGCCCCCAAAAACTTGTCGATGACGCTCTCCCTCCAATTGTGGCCTTTGCGCTTCTCCGCGCTTTCCGACGACCGGTGTCTGGGCACGTTTAAATACCTGATTCCAAGTATCCCCCGCTTGTGCTTGTTGCAAGGCTTTGGCCCAATGCCAAGTGAAGATCCCATAGAATTTGCCATCATCTCCGGCGGTTTCAGCGGCAAATTCTTTGTCTCGTGCGGCACCGATATGGATACCATGATATTCATCAAGTTGAGTATAAGCCATTC
>JBDLJY010000535.1:0-3641 GCA_039714115.1 Pseudomonadota bacterium
CAAGAGTGCCTATATTTTCGCCCCTAACGGAGTTCCGAAGAACCAAAGCGGGTAACCTTAAAACTTCTTAGTTGCCTAAGTTATTTATGGACGGTTACTTAGTCTTATCAATATTAAAGTCGATCCCAGAAAATAAACTCGTCTGCTCTTTAAATTGAAATTTAAATTCGGCGAGGATTGGGGCAATAATCCATTCTGATCGTGCCTTTTCTGTACTGATTGTAATCGCCAGTGGAACGTATCGTTTTAACAATTCTGTTAAGAATTTGGGAACAGGCACCGTCGAGGTTTGGGAAAACAGATTATCGTCTTCATTCATTTCTATTTGAAAACGTTCTTTGAGCGTTTCTATTGTGAATTCATTATAACTCATTTTTTATCTCTGAATTGCGATGAAACAGTGTCGCTGAAAAAATTTTTTCTCGCAAGGCATAGGTGTCAGCATGTTTGGCATGTCCTATCCAGCTTTGTACTATCGGATTGAAATCTGTCCATTCTATTTTTCCTGCGGCATAAGCTTTGGCAAATCGGCGCAGTTTGCGGAAAAAACAGTGCCCATTCTGGTTAGGCAATCGGCGTTTATGCGGATAAACAAAATACCCTAATACGTCTAATCCTTGGCGAGTGGGGACAATATGCTGTTTGCGGGGGTGGAGGCGCAGGCGGTTGTGGACTAGGTATTCTCGTATTTGTTCTCGAATGTGGTGCAAACGGTTTTTGTCGTCATCTAGCACTATGAAATCATCTACATAGCGTAGATAGGGCCGTATATTGAGTTGTTCTTTGATGTAGTGATCAAAGTCATCAAGGTATAAATTGGCTAAAAATTGGCTGGTTAGGTTGCCAATGGGTATGCCGGTGCGTCGTGTCGTGGGTATTTCTAGTTCGACTGGCGGCGCGGTGTTTATAAGTTTGTCTAGTAAATTCAATACTTTGGTATCTTTTATCCGACGACGCAGTTTTTCTTTGAGTAAAAGATGATCGATAGAGGGGAAATATTGTCGGATGTCCATTTTCAGGGCATAGCGGTAGCGTTTTGCCCAGTTTTGATATCGATCAACGGCTTTGTGGACTCCTTTGTCTTTACGGCAAGCATAGGAGTCGTAAATGAATTTTTTGTCGAGGGACGGTTCTATAATATTCATGAGCGCATGATGGACGACGCGATCACGAAAGGGGGCGGCTGCGATGGTGCGGGGTTTGTGCTCGTAGATGGTGAAAAGTCGATAGCCTCCCGGTTGATAGCTGCCGTCGCTTAGTTGTTGTTGTAGGCTGAATAGTTCGGTTTCTAAATTTAAGGTAAATTCGGCAACCAATGGTTTTTGGGATTTTCCACGCTGAGCTTTTTGATAGGCTTTGAGCAGGTTGTCAAAGCTGATGATTTGTTGCCAGAGATTATTTAGACGTTTCATTGTTGTATCCTTGGGCTTGACGCAACCAGCCACCTATTTGTCGCCCAATTTGATCTATTAATTGGGCTCCGTGTTGGTAGCGTTTTGGTGGTATGATTTTGAGTTCAAAAGTTATGCGCCATAAATGACGTGTGATTTCTAGTTGACGACTGGCACGGAGTAGAGCTGGTCTTTTTTGCTTGTTATAAGCTGCGTCAACTAAGTCTGCTAATACGTCTAGCAGTCCACTTTCTAGCCGCTCTCCCAGCGTAAATCGGCGCGAGCGAGGAAATTGGTCCAAAAGGGGGATGAGCCATAAGATGAGTTTATGGCTGTCTTGTATGACTTTGGGTAGTTGATCTGTCATTATTTTTTCCTTAGGAACGTGCATAAAATAACCTAGTCAACTTTAGGGCAACCATAAAGGATTGCCCCTACAAAACATAACGGTTCGTAGGGGCAATCCCTTGTGGTTGCCCTAGTTGTTTTATGAGGTTTTGGCATCCACTTGCATCAAATCCTTTTTTGTGGCATATTACGCGATTGGGAATTCACCAGCAAGCCATTTCGTCCTGCGCGGCGGCTCCTGGAACAACGACGTTAGGAGGACGCGGACGGCGAACCGTAACAGGAGGCAGCCGACTGAGCGCAACAGGAACGACGGATTTCGGCTCGCCAGTCTACCTCTTTTCTCAGAATTGCTGCGTTTACGGATTCAGCAAGTGTAGTTTGGGGTGTCCATGTGTGGATTTCCTGGTCTCGCAAGGATGTGATGGCCGAATAGTTTGTCTTGGATGACAAGTCTTGGGGCTAGTAGGGCCACTGAACGTCCTGAGACTTCCCTTCTTATATATTATATATATCCTGCCTCTCTCCTTGTCATCCCCACTTTTATCCAATTATTATAGCATTTCGGAGTCCAAGATTTATCTTGGACGAGCCCAAGATAAATCTTGGACTCCGAATATCACGTTCAATGTTATCTCAAAAATTGGTCACTCGCTACAACGAGTTAAAACGTCAAGCCCCAGATTGCATTTTGCTTATGCAGGTCGGCGTTTTCATGCAAGTAATGAATGAAGATGCACAGATTGTATCTGATCTCACTGGCCTCAAATTGCAAATCGCTGGAGAAGTCGGTGCAGAGCCCGTTATTTTGGGCGGCCCCATTTCGCGGGGCAAAATAATAAGAAATCCGATTTTTAACTTTATCGTTTTTTTTAATATAATAACCAGATAAAATCTGTGTTAATACCCCAAAAAAATCGGACCCCGCTTCGCGGGGCAAAATCTTATGCCGAAAATAACCACATAAAATATATATTGAGTACAACGGATTAAATCTCATAAATTCATAGCCTTAATTAAACATAAATCCGTTGTACTCATTATTCATCAAAAAAACCCAAAACCCCAAAACCCCAAAACCCAAAAACCAAAAGCCCAAGGGTAAAAGGGCCAAAACCCAAGGGTTAGGGGAGCCTGGCGAGCCGAAATCCGACGAGCCTGTCGCGCTCAGACGGCTGCCACCTGAGACGGAGCGCCGTCCGCGTCCACCTAACGTCGACGAACCAGGAGCCGCCGCGCAGGACGAAATGGCTTTTATTGCTTGCAATATTCTTGCTTAAACAACGCTGTTCTTTGCCACTATATTTATTTTCATACTCAGAGCATGTCCATTCCCAGACATTGCCCAACATGTCAAATAAACCGAAACCATTTGGCTTAAAACGACCTACAGGGGCCGTTTTAGCATAACCATCTGTGCATTTATGATGCGCCCAACCAAAACCGTTTTCTCTTTTTGAGGTGTTGTCGTGAACATTCGCATAACCACACGCATCATCAGGATTATTCCCCCAATATCGTGCGGTTTTTGTCCCAGCCCGCGCCGCATATTCCCATTCGGCTTCGGTAGGCAGACGATACTGTTTACCCGTTTGCGTAGCGAGCCACTTAGCATAAGTGGTAGCGTCATTCCAACTAACACACACCACTGGATGAGCCGAGTCTTGGGAAAAATTAGGGTTGCGCCAGTTGACACCCTTCACCTTCTGCCATGACGAATCCTTATATGTATAACAACTGCCTTCTTTTTCCGCATCGGTCTTATAGCCGGTGGCATTCACAAACCGCCTAAACTCACCCACCGTCACCTCATAACGCCCCATCGCAAAACGCCCAACAGACACATCATGCAAAGGCTGCTCATCACTATCGCCACCGCCCTGAATATCCCCCATTTTAAAG
>JBDLJY010000536.1:0-3634 GCA_039714115.1 Pseudomonadota bacterium
GTGGAGAATTATAACGTCAAATTTGGAGTCCAAAATTTATTTTGGACGAGCGCTCGCCCAAGATAAATCTTGGACTCCAATACGACTATCAAGTTCCAATGGAAAGTACTTATAAATAAGTCAAAACCTGTTTGTACGTAGGTTTTGACTTATCCTTATTTAAATCATGGTAATTGACCGATTTTATTTCTGAGGGAACTTTTGATGCCGTCAATGAAGAAACCGTGCCAACAACTCCTCACGCGAGGATTGTAGAAGCAAGCGTGATGACTCATCAGGGGACAACTGTAACAACGGTTCAATCACATCTGCTAATCTATCATCAAGTCCGCCAAATCGGGACTGGAGCAAATTTTCCACAATGACACGCTGACCATCTAAACGGCCTTTTTCAATACCTCGTTTTTCAATACTGGTCACATATTCCACTTTTTTGGCCTCCTCATATTGTTCTTAATCCGACAACTTGATCACTGGAAACTTAAAAGATAACTCACAGCCAAAGTTCTCATAGTTATAGCTTTCGGGTTGCCACTTATCGTCATTGTCGCTTAAAATGGCTAAACTAACGATTCGGGGGCCATAACGATCATAGAGGCGATAATGATAAATGAATACCCGCTCCTCAAACGCTGATTCAAATTGCCCTTGTACTTCAATATGAATATAAAGCTGTCATATTGCGAGTGTAGGGTCAATGCCAACAGGGATTGCCGGAAAATTGTAGGGTGGTAAGCTCCGCGTAATCCACCAAACTGTATATTTAGGTTTTTCTTTGCTCGATACTGATACAATCTTGCACAATACTATTTGAGATTCTCTTAAACTCACCCGCATCACTCATCATTTCCTGCATTTTCCAGTTCATCACACAACAACTATTGAAATTTATCCCAATCCGTTTTCAAAAGTGTTCATAACTTTAATTTCCTTTTTCTGTCCTGAAGGGTGAAAAATTTAGTTTAGCGTGGGCAACGTTTTAGGACTGAAACGTCACTTAGGGGTTGCAAATCCCGTCCTGCACATAACGTAAGGCTGGCTCGATTTTTAATTTTTTTTACATCAACTATTTTATAGTCTATATTATAAATATGGCTACCCTACATGATAGGGCAATGCCATATCGTGCCGGGCAACATCCCTGTTGGGATTGCCCCTACATAACACGTCGTTTCGTAGGGGCAATCCTTTATGGTTGCCCCCAACACGATATGGCATTAACCCAGAACGATGGAAAAAAGAGGGTTGTCGGATAAATAGAGATTTGAAACCTTATAGAGTGTATTGAAAACAATTATTTAATTTAGAATGCGATATAGGTAATCAATCCATTCTCCTATGAAGGTAGGGGAAAAAGCATAACCCCATCCATCATTAATACATACAAATGGAGGCAAAGTAATGGTGAAGCACAACAACATTATTAGGATTAAGAGCGATTCGCTGAAGGAGGCTGGTGGGCTGAGAAAACAGAATGTTTTTTTGCTCTATCCGCCAGGTGAGCTTTATCAGCGTGGTGAAGATCGATCGCAAGGAAACATTTCGGACTCGACCGCTACGAGTGTACGTGCCCCGAATGATATGAGCTATGCTGCTGCAACTTTGAAGAAAAAAGGCTATGAAGTCTATTTCAAGGATTTTCAGACCGAGAAACTGAGTGTTGAGGACATGGTTCGTGAGTTTTCGCGTTTTAAGCCGGACGTGGTCTTTGTCAGTATCACAAATACAACCATTTTCGATGACCTGCGTTTACTGCGCAAGCTTAAGGAGATCATACCACAAGTGATGATCATCCTTAAGGGTGCTCTTTTTTTCGATCCTGAAGACTCAATGTTGGCCCAACTCGACCTAGACCACATCGACTATTTAATTGGTGGTGAGGCCGATTTTGTTATCGCCGATTTGGTGGATGCCCACTTCCATGAACCAGAGAACATCTCGTCTCTTCGCGGTATTCTCTATCGGGATGGCAAACGCTGGATACGCACGGACTTCAGCACTTGGGAAAAAGATGTGGACAATCTTCCAATCCCTGATCGCTCCATCATTAACAACAGACTTTATGTCCGTCCTGACACAGGCCAGTCCCAAGCCACTATCACCACCTCACGGGGGTGTCCGGCATCGTGCATCTATTGTTTGACTCCTACTATTTCGGGGCGTAAGGTACGTTACCGAACACCTGAGAGCATTATTGAGGAATTGCGTGACTGTTACCACAACCATGGGATACGCAATTTCTTTTTCAAATCTGATACGTTCACTATCAACCCATATTGGGTACGTGCTGTGTGTGATGGCATCAATGGTTCAGAACTTGCTGGCAGAATCGAATGGGTGGCCAACTCTCGCGTCAAGCCACTTGAAGCCGATACACTTAAGATCATGAGAGACGCTGGATGCTGGTTGGTGGCTTTTGGTTTTGAGACTGGTAGTGCGGAGACGATAAAAAAGATACGCAAGGGGGCAACCGTAGAAGATAATTTACGCGCAGCGCGTTTGACCAAAGAGGCAGGTTTGAAACTTTTTGGTTTTTACTTGATTGGTCTTCCGTGGGAAAACTGGGAGCACCTTGAAGCAACTCGCCAGCATATGTTTGAAAACGATGCCGATTTCATAGAACTGCACCTTGCTGTGCCTTATCATAGTACACCTCTTTACGATATCGCAAAACAGGAAGGTTTGATCAACGGTACCATTGTTGGTAAGGACTATTTCAATGCCCCAACCCTCGGAACCAAATACCTTAAGGTTAAGGAATTGGAAGAGTTTAGGCGAAATACATTATTAAAATATCACCTTCGTTGGTCATATGTTACGCGTAGACTGGGCGATGCGGCACGCCGGCCGAAAATACTGAAAAATTATATGCGATTCGGTACACGACTCATCCTTAGCAATCAGCGAAAACGTAAAGCTAAAGCTTTGTAGGAAGTTACTTGCACGGTAGAGAAGCAGATAAGAGAGGTAGTGTCATCTCAATTTGATGTCATTATTTGATGTCATTATTTGGATCGTGCCGCAAAGGGCAGTAAAAAAACATTTGTGCTTTGCATGATGGCACTGGGTTCATTGAATGGGATTGGTTCAAATTGATAAATGACATAAGGGCAACCATAAAGGATTGCCCCTACCTATTGTACGAAATGTAGGGGCAATCCCTTGTGGTTGGCCTTGAAATTGAAGCATTCCCATTTAACGACCCCAGCAAGCGTAGGGTGCGTCCTACGCACCATCCTAAAACCTAAAATACCGCCATCCCAAAATGTGCGTGGGACGCACCCTACGCTCGCTTTTACAACGATTTGGAGTAAAACAATGATGGACTTGGAACTATCATTGTGCTGGACGGGATTTGCAACCCCATCCGCAACGTTCTTTTGCCTCGAATATTGTTGCGGGCGGAGTGCAAACCCCGTCCGGCACAAAAAAATCACTGCTAATCCCTGTCGTATCGGTTTTGACTTACCCCTATGGTGGGCAGCGTTGTAATTTATCCCTACTAATAACTAATCCCTGTAGTTAAGGTTTTTTTGACTATATAGCCCGAGTGACTTGCGCCAACCAACCACGCACCTCCAACGCCGGCCCAATTTCCTCAAAAACCCTCTTATGATACCCATTTAACCAAGCA
>JBDLJY010000537.1:0-3631 GCA_039714115.1 Pseudomonadota bacterium
TTAAGGAGTCCAAGATTTATCTTGGCTGGGGTGGTGGATTGATCTCGCTGTTGCTCATTATCTACACTAACAAACGTTGCAAACCTGCTCCGGCAGGGATGATGCGGATTTTTTTTGCATAGACGTCAAAAATCCGATCTTGGAGGGAACTCATTGAGGGATCGGATTTTTAAATAGCTCACGACTAGATAGCAATTCTATTGATAACTATTGACATATATACTAAATGGAGTATGTATTTCAATAATTATGAATAAGGGAGGTATCAACCCTTTATCCATTCGTCTAATGAGAACTCAGGTTGCTTTTTCTTCGCCTTTCCAAGTCAAACAAAAATTGCTGTTTTTTAGTAGGCAAAGGTCGTATTCGTTTGGTTGGGTGCAACCATTCTTTAATGCTTGCGCCTACCTTTTTCGCCAATTTTGAAAAGGAAAAGTCAGAATCAGTCTTTCTCAGGATGTTGTACGCACCGTTCGCATCGGCATTAATTACGGTACCGTCACCTGATTTATATAGGCCGCGTTTGACACGTTGACCACTAAATGTACGTTTTTTTTTGGCTTTTGGGTTGTACCGCTTCGGCATTTTATCACCGTCAACAAAACTCGCTTTGCTTGTATAACTCTCGTCTGCCACTACTAGTTCGATACTGTGTGACCCAAGTTTGTAGTTTAATTTCTCCACAAATTGGCCCAGAGACAAACTCACAAAATTTTGGTTGGTTCCCTAAGCTCCTCGTTTATTTGGTTCAACGACTTAACAACATCACCAACAACGACTTTTGATATGCCATGTTTAACGCAGGTTTTTACAACATAAGAGGTCGCTTTGTGTATGTAGTCATTCACAACGGCGTTACGCCAATCAGTTAAGCTTTGGAGCTGATGCGACCATTTTTTCTTTCTGATAGTTTTGATTGCATTTTAGCCTTGCGTTTATTGTAATAAGCGTTTATTGATTTCAACCGCCTACCATCAATAATGAATGGTTCAATAACGCCATTTGTGACGCAAGTAGCCAAATTATTAAGGCCCAAGTCAATTGACATAACTTGATCATTTTGCTTGACCTGTTCAAAGTCATTAGGATCTTCGGGCTGCACAAAAACCGCCTGAAAGCTATTGTGTTTTGGGATAATTTCCACTTGTTTAATATTCTTATCCCACAATTGAACCGGCACTTTTACTTCTAAAGCCTTTTCTAACACAACAACTTGTTCATACCGGAGAAATTGTCCCATTGGAAATACTTTTGCTGAGAAACCATTGAGCAAAGTGATTTTAGGGCATTTTTCAATAATAACGGAGCCTTTGACTTGGAAAGCCTGATGATCATAAATTAGATTGTCATGCTTATCTGGCTTGTACTTCGGCGGCCTGGGCTTTCCCTTGTATTTGCCAGGATTCTTTTGGAAGTCCTGATGACAACTAAAAAAGGACTTGAAGTTTTTATGTACCAAGCCTACGTAATGTTTGTTGAGCGCCGGAGCAGGTTTCAAACCTGCTCCGGCGGCTTTTAATAATTTGTAATTGACCTTACCTTCCAGGTTGGTGACTTGCTTCATGACCTTATCCATTTGGGGATATGAAAAGTACCTGCCAGTTGCTTCAAAAGCCTCGCGCAAGGTCCACAGTGCTTGGTTGTAGAGGTTCTTGGCATGAGCCGTCAGTTCCCTAAGCCGCTTGAATTGAGTTTTATTCAAACCTCTAATTTTCGTTTTCAGTGCTCTCATTTATTAGCACCTCGATTGCTATTTTAACCATTTATAAAAATACCCGAACCATCAAGTTGAGTCAAGACTTAAACTGAGTGACTTTCAAATGAAAGCGGCGCGGCTCAAATACTCTATTTAAATACCTAATGTCAACCTAAGGTAGACTTTTTTTTTATCGGGTTCAAAGGCGAACCAATCTTCTATACACATAAAGTATTAAGATGTGAATAGTTGTCAATACTTTTGTTAACTATATTAAATCGATTCTAGTTTAAATTAGGTATATCACTCAACCTTAAATGATAGAGGAGACGGCGGACATAATGACCCATTTTTTCGGTGTTCATAAACTGCCAACCCGTGGCAAAGTCAATGCCATTAAGTTAAGACAAACCTGACAGGTGTCAAAAACCTGTCAGGTTAATTTTTACCTAAGATCCCTCCTTACGTCGTACAACGACCTGCTGGGTATGGGTCTCCCAGCAGGTCTGATTTGGGGAGAGTTATCTTAATGGCATTGCGTGGCAAAGTAGGGAGGGGCAGTATCGAATAGAGCTAGCATATTCACAGCACAAGCTTGTGCTTGAAGTTGTTGAGCCATCTCAAAGGCGACAAAGCCTCCAAAGCATTGCCCAAATAATAAGGCCCCTCCGGCTGAAGGCTTCGTATTTCCTTAATATAATAAGCCGCCATATCCTCCACCCGATTATGAGGCACCAGTCCCTCCTCAAAACCAAGCGGTTGCAACCCATAAACAGGCTGAACCATCCCCAAATAACGCGCATACTTAACAGCACTCAAAGCAAGTTTGATAAGCCGCCATACCCAGCCCTCGGCGATTAGCAGACCAATTCAACCTCGGAACACGGACACTCAATTGTTCCCTCCAATAGGCTAATTGCTTTTCTAATATTTCACCTTTAAACCATTGTCGCTGCCAGTGAATCAAAGGGTTTTTGAATTTTCTCGCTAACCCATAAGGCGGTGCGACCTTCTTCTTTTTTGCATGACGGAGATGTATCAATGGCTAACTGTGTCATGGCTTATCCTTTGGTTTGTTCATCAAGTTGGGCATTACTGTGATCGTGTTACTTCACTCAATTTGCCATTGAGCAACTGGTATTTATCACTCTGCGGCGCAATCATTTCAGCCATATACAAGGAACCGGTTGCATAATCTTCTAGCAAATCTTGGATATTTTCAATTTCACTCACTCTTTTCATAACAGTTTGTCCACTGTCATCAAGTTCTACCGCTAAAAGATATTCGGGTTCAAATTGGCTCATCAGCACCGGAGAATGGGTGGCAATAACAACTTGCTTTTTCCACTCCTTGGTTGCAGTTTCTATCGCTTTAGCGAGTACCGACAATGCCCAAGGGTGCAAAGATAAATCCGGTTCATCCAATAAAATTAAGCTCGTTTTTTCTGGCTGCGAGATCGACTCCCCGAGTGCCACAATCTCGCACAAACCATAGTGCCTCTAAGAAAGCAGATTTACCAGCACCGTTAGGTCCAAATAGTACTGTCAGGCGTTCGGTATTAATTGATCAATGCCAGTATGATAAACCCCCCAAAATAAGACCTCAGTCAACCCATACATATTCCGTTGTAAACTCAAGGGAAACTTAACCTGCGGGGAAAATTCGACTGCCCCGTAGGTTTGTGGTTTATCATACTGGCATTGTATTAATCGACAATTTTACCATTTTCTAGGACATAGATGGTGTCAACCATTCTGACGGTGGATAGGCGGTGACTGATGAGGATGGCGGTGCGATCTTTGGTGAGTTGGTATTGGGCGTAGTCTTGAAAGACGACGCTGATTTGGTGGCGTAAGTCGGTGGTTTTGAATTCGCGGATGTCTATGCCGTCGAGGGTGATGCGCCCTTAACCACCCCGTATAGGCGGCTGAGGA
>JBDLJY010000538.1:0-3626 GCA_039714115.1 Pseudomonadota bacterium
TGCAAACCCAATGCCATTAAGTTAAGCCACCAAATAAGACCTGCCAGGTATCCAAAACATGGCAGGTCGTTGTAAATTAAAGGAAAAATTAACCTGACATGTTTTTGACACCTGTCAGGTTTGTCTTAACTTAATGGATATGGTTGCAAACCCCGTCCGGCACAAGACTGTTTGGCAAAACTCCAAAATTTATTTCAAGCCTTCCACACGTATCACGGCTAAATCATAAAGTTGCAATAACTTTTCATCTTCATACAACACTGCCTCCGGGATTTTATTAGCCATCTCCATAATCGTTTGATAATCCTTGTGCGCCCACGCCTTTCTAAAACCCGCTCGCATCACCTCTAAGCGAAATTCTTTTAAACGCTTTTTTGGACTTTGGCGATATTGTTTAAACTCTCGCAATAAATTATTTTCCCTGATTTTTTCCAAATCCAGCGCCTTATTCGGATCAGGGACATACCAACGATCAGCAGCGCGTTCTTGTAACAGCGGATCCTGTTTGGTGAGGTTGCGACAATCTTTAAAATAACGAGATAAATAACCATGTATCTGACTTGGCACGGGATCAGTTCCATTATATTTCAAAAAATTAAATTCTAGCAGCGCGTCCAACTCCGGCAAGGCTTCATATTTTTTCCATCCCGCTCCGATGAGTTTAGTAAATTCAGGATGGATTTCTTGGCGCGTTGAGGGACGCTTTTTCAAAAAATGCTGCAACCAATCAATCGCGCTGCGTTCATCGGAGACAAACAATTCCAATTGTGGCGGCGAATTCGCCAGTTTTCGCTTTTCTTCGTACTCCTCAACTTGCTCAAGTAGGAAAATCATGCCATCTCTTTGTTTAAAATGTTCCCCTAAGCCGGCTTGAAATTGTTGGCTCGATAAGGGGACTGGATAACCATGACCAATAAAATAAGCTACAGTGCGATCATATAAAATCCGGGGCTCTCTTTCGGCAATAAATTGTAGTTCTCCGTCTTTACTTTTGCTAATCGGCAGGTATTTTAAATGGCTGCGGACAAATTCCCATACGCCCGCTTCGCTGCCAGCGGCTTTTTTAAAACGTTCTTCTAAGCCTCCATTGGGTTTATAAGCGGAAATGATTAAATCTTGTTTGACAGAAGTGGTATTTGTGACGGCATTGAAACTGCCTTGTTTTTTATCCAAGGCAGAGACGTTAGCGATGACAAATCCTGCTTCTTGTAAAGTGGTTTGGAGGGTGTTCCAAACGCTGGCTTGGGTGTTGGAAAATTCTACTGTCATCCAGTGCCCCGGCTTGAGAATACGGAAGGCTTCTTTGAAACAAGTCACCATGAGCCGACGATAATCGTTTAAGTCTTTGCCTTGTGTTTTATTAACAATGGCTTCGGTAGTTGTATTGGTGAAGACTTTTAGCCATGATTCCCATAAAAAGTTAAGCTCTGAATACATCAGATTGGCGCCAAAGGGGGGATCAAGAAAAATGTAATCTATCGAATTTGATTGAATGTCAAAAACGGAAGAGGATTTGCATTCTACAACATTATGATGGTTTAATTGATGGAGTGCCTTGGTAAACAGTTTTACTTTATGGTTCAATGCTTCAATAATATTTTTTTCAACGGGCAAGGAGCTGACATAAAGTGTTCCTGATTGATAACCGGTTAAAACCGGCTTAGTGCCTCCGCTTTTGAAAATGAGGCGACTCATGAGGGTGCTATGAGTTAAATTATAAGAGGAAATAAGTAAACGTAAGGCGGCACTGATTCGTGTGTTGTTATTTGAATATTTTGTGGCGATAGCGGCTAAAATCCATAAATTCCGTTTTGTATAAAAATGATGTATATGGGTAATACCCAGACGCAGGGGTTCACTCGTTTTATCACCTTTTTGTAAGGCGTCCGTCGGAAACCAATAGGGAATTTCACTATTTTCTATTTTCTCTAACAATGCTAAGTCATACACGTCTGGATTTTTTTGAAAGCGTGTTTTGCCTACTGAATAATTAATCAGCACTGGCACTTGTTTTGTGTGCCGTATCGTTTTAGCAATCACCTTATCAAAGCGTGTCACCCACGCTCTGTCCAAAATCCGCTTAGTCAATTCAGCAGAACAGTGAGGACAAGGAAAATTCTCATTCACTTGTCCCGCTTCGACTGCCGCCGCCCAAAAGACGATTTCTCCAGCACACTCAGGACAAGTGAAAACGTCTGACCAGATGACATAATTAATATGTCCTAAGGTTATCGACGTTGGGCAGTCCATTTCACCTAAAACTACTTTTTTGATTTCTTCGGGAGAGGTGTTTTTAGTGCAACAATGCAGTGTTTGATACATCCAACCATATTCTGCTTCAACTTGTTGCAAAATCCGCTGCGCTTGATCACCAAAGGCGATCACGTCGACTGGTGTATTATAATTGTAAGCGATAAAAGTCGCGGCTGGTGATAAGTCATTGAGAATGGCTCGCCGTGCGCCCAATTTAGAAAAAGGTTTGCCGTCCTCGATAGTCCCATCCGCCAAGATTCGATAGCCAAGTGCGGAAACCGCCCGTTTATCGCCACACAATTGCGCTGCAACTCCTGTCATGCCGGTGCCACAAAATCCGTCAAATATGACGTCGCCCGGATCGGTATAGTGCAAAATGTAGCGCATGATGGCTTTATGGGGGACTTTGGTATGATAAGAATGGGCGTTATAAATGGGATCATTTTTCCCTTCGCTGATATCGGCTGCAAAGGGTTCGCGGTGATAAGTGCCATTTTTTTCTTGTGTCCATTCTTTTAGAAAGTCCGATAACCAAGGATTCGGGCAAGCGGTATAATAGGGTGGATCGGAGAGGGCTAAAATGGTTTCATCTGTGGCGTGTGGAAAGCCAGCTATGTTTCTAAAATCAGGGTTTTGGAGTTTTTCTCTGAGTTTTTTTAGAAAATAGGCGCGACGGGCTTCGTCGTTTTTAAAGGTGAGCCCTAAGCATTTCACCGGTTGGGGAGGGGTTGGGTTGTTTATTAAGTACATGTGCAAGGTACGCCCTGATAATTTTTCGTTTGACTTTAGGTTTTGAATTGAGTATTTTTTGTAGAGCTATGATTATATCATATTGTTAAATTGGGAGAGGAGGCTATGGGATCGTGGGCACATAGTACAATCCAGTCCATTTTGGCAGGATTGATAAACAAGGAGGGGCGTTTTAAGGCACCTGTTGAGTTAAGTTTAGATGTAAGCTCAATTGACTTGAGCCAATTTGGGATTACTAAAAAGGAGCTCAAACCTGATATATGCTTGTACACTAAGAAAAAGCGGGTAGAAAAGGGCTGCGATCTAGTGATGATGTCAGAGATCAATGCCATTAAGTTAAGACAAACCTGACAGGTGTCAAAAACCTGTCAGGTTAATTTTTCATTGAATTTACAACGACCTGCCATGTTTTGGATACCTGTCAGCCTGATTATGGATCTTAACTTAATGGCATTGATTTTGTGCTTGGTGTTAAGTCTTATTGGCTGGTTATACCAGACAATGAAACGATAACAGTTTATTCTGCTCCGAACAAATTCACAACTTTCGATACTAAGGATGCTGAAGTCATTGATGAGGTAATAGACATCCGTTTGCCAATTAAGGAGATTTTTGAGTTGTAG
>JBDLJY010000539.1:0-3626 GCA_039714115.1 Pseudomonadota bacterium
ATCTGTTTTTTCCGTTAAAAGTCAAAAGCAATTTTAGCTCCGTTCATGGCGCGGAGCATGATAATACGTTGTTTTTAATCGGTTGACGATGAGCGAAGCAGCGACATTGATATTGACGATACGTGGCTTTAGCATAGAGGAAGTTGCACAAAAACATGGGGTTAGTTATGAAACTCGGCGTAAACAATTAAAAGAGATCCGCCAAAAACTAGGATGCGCTGATCGTGCTGAACTGATTCAAAAAGTGCAACAATGCGTTAATCAAGAATTATTTGCTATTTTGTTTGACAATCTGCGACAAATGCAGGAAATGCATGTTGCTCGTATTGATTGGAAAATCATGTCAAAGCATTACAAAGACTCAATACGAATTATTCAGCGTGCCAACAAACATATATCGCAATTTACTGTCTTCGATATTGGCTCCAAAACGGGGCATCCGGTTTTGGTTTTCACTCAGATATTCCATCACACCTTCCCTTTGGCGCATAAAGTCAATGTCTGTTATCAACAAAATATTAGAATCCTTGCATTGGCACGCCCGGGTTATTGTGGTACGTCTGATGTACAAGTTGATACACCCGAGGCAAGAGCCGTTTATTTCAAAGCCGTCGAGATTTTCCTACAAGAAATGGGATTATCCACAATTTCCGTACTGGCACTACAATTGGGTAGCGTGTGGGCGGCAGAGTTTTTGCCTCTCCTTATATTCCCGATATCCACCCTAGCATAATAAACGCAAGAGATAAGGGCGTTGGGGGCAAACTCAAAGGCGTAGTTAGACAAATCGAAAACAGATTAATAAGGGAAACGGGACTCAAACAGCAGAATCTTCGCGCACTGTTTAGGTTGCTGTCTTATATGGTACGTACCCCTAACAGTTTCATGAACCATTCTCGCAAAATGTACCAACATTGCCAGATTGATAGCAATCTGTTTGATCAACTGGAACCCGACTCTTTTATGCGCGACTGGATGCCAAACGCTGGCAAGCATAATATCTCCGGTATTGCCAATGACTTTGCCGCCGCCCAAACTCCGTGGCATCAACACTTTCAAAGCCAGATACCCGTTATATTTTTATTAGGTGAGTATGACACCGTTACCCAACGCGAGATATTGCAACAGACTATTGACAACTTAGCAAACGCTACATTACACGATCTGAAAGATGCCGCTTTCATCTATCCCTATGCCCAACCTGAACGGGTGATGAAATTCTTTAATTCCGATAAAAATGGTGAGGAATAGATCAAACCCATTAGGTACTCTCACCGTTTCTTTTTTTTGCAAAAAAAAAGCAAAATTTTTTACCAAACATCATTAAATAACCTATTGATATGAAACTAAATTAATATATATTTTCTTGATGGATAAGAAATACCAATGACCTGCCCCCCTCTATAGGGGACATGGATAAATGTTTTGCTATTATGCGCGCCGTCTAACAACGAGCTTGTCGAAATAATTGGGGTTAGAGTAAAATTAATATGAAAGAAAACGACCGTAATTAATGTTACTCTGACCCCAATTATTCTATTTGTCTCTTGGCAAAGATTCTTTCATCTCGGCAAGCAGCCTTTAGTCGGTTTATTCCAATGTGAACTTGATTTTGATGTAATCAATGACATCAGGCAAGCAATTACCCAAAACCAACCTTTGGGTAATTCACGTTGTCTCAACAAAGATAGAGGCCATGGTGGGGCTTCGGCGCGAACAGAAACCAAGAGGTAGACCAAAAAAACAAAAAGAGAATGAACCTGAAGAAAATTTAAATCAAGGAAAACTGCCATTCTGATGTTTGGGGCTAGCGAAATAATTCGAGCCTGGCCTCTTTTTTTTTTCAATTCTTAATATTATCTATAGTAATCAGTTATAAAATTAATGAGTTTTTTCATTGTTCCATTTTCAAAATCAAGATAATTTTTTTCAACTAGATGAGTAATATTTCTTCCGGGATTTTCTTGCATTGCCATAAAAATGGCCAAAAGTGATTTTTGCCGGTGATGTGCGGGAAAAGTATAAGTTTTTAACTCATTACAAATTTTTTCTGCTTCTTCTTTACTTGGTTTATTGGCAGAATCAATGGCTTCGATTAATAGAAATTCTAAATAACCTTCACTTTTATTGTCTGGCATAATCCAAACAGCTATATCCGGCAGTCCTTTTGATGACTTTAATATAATACCATCATTGTATTTATTGGGTTTAGTTAAAAGTTCATATCCATCTTTTTCCACTTTTTCTTTAATCTCTCTGAGTGTATTATGAAAACCTTATTCCAATTTTTTCAGCCCGGCCATCATAAAATTGCTTTATTAAATCTTTCAGGAGATTAATAGCATTTCCTTTTCCATTATACGGGAATCCAAAACTCTGTGGAGAAATTATTTTTATATCTTTTATTTTCAATTTATTGAATAAAGAGGTATAAAAAAGGAAATCATAATAACCTTCCACAATCAAATACTTTTTATCCATCTTAGCGAAGCTCCACATCGGATTGAGTAAGATTATGCAGACTGTTCTTATCAAATACAGTGGCTATTGTTTTTCCCTTATCTTTTGGCAAAACACTTTTACCAATTCTGAATAAAATGGCTTCCTCATTACTTTGATTTGCTGCCATGGAAAAAGCTTCAATACAGTCCCAGCTATGAGTTGTGGCAAAAATTTGGATATTCAGTTTTGTAGCCAACTCAAACATTAATTTCCAAATTTGTTCCTGAGCAGAAAAATGCAAACCATTTTCAAATTCATCTATCAGAAGGAATCCATTGGTTGCTGGAAATATACCGAGTACAAGCTGTAAGATTCTTAATACACCATCACCCATTCCGTTTAATGGGATACGGCTATCAAGATTATTAAGTTTTACGATACCGGTTCTTTCAATATTGGCCATACCCGAAGAGTTAGGAACTTTTCGATGCGGATTGTTGACTTTGACAAAAGCAATGTCTTCAAAATTTTTTGATATAATTTTTAAAAATTGACGGACATTGTCAAAATATGATGTTAATACCGCTTGATCCCATAAAGATGCAAGAAGATCCATCGACAAAAACTGAGTTGGGATATAACTAACCGGTGTCGGCTTTACTAATTCAAGTGAGGATGCGTTCCTTTTTCTAAGGTTAAGAGAATTGTTCGGATATTGAATAAGAATCGGGCGTTCTGGATTTTGGTGAGACAAAATTCTTATTGACTGAGTCAATTCATTTGAATCGCTGGCTTCTGCAATTTCGTATATTTTCCGATTTCTGGTTAAAACAACATTTCCTTTTTCATCTTTTTTCTCTTCTTCGGTATCTTCATAAAAAACTCTATTTATTTCAACATAAACATTTTTGGATAATGTCCCGATATATATTGGCTTTCCATCTTCAGGAAATTTTCGGTCTGCAAAAAGCCCTTCATAAATTGATATAGAATCATCTTCTTCAAACTGACTTTTCGTTTGCATCATTATTTGTTCATCATGTTCCTCAACGATTTCATTTATTACCGAAGGATTTCCTCTTGAGGCGAGGATTTTCAGGCATTCTAGGACCGTACTTTTACCACTGTTATTTTTACCAACTATTAGGTTTATCTGCCCCAATTTTTCTATTTCGAGGTCTTTT
>JBDLJY010000540.1:0-3618 GCA_039714115.1 Pseudomonadota bacterium
TATGAATAAACAAGCTATATTGGATGCAGCAGTAAGTCCCTTTGCAGAATATTGCAATGGTTTCAGTTTTGGGAACAATGGTAATTGTTATATACTCACACCATTATTAGCGGTTGGTAAAGATAAAATTAAGTTTACCCACCAAGGTTCGACTTGCCTAGATGAAATTAATGGCTTTGATTTAGCGGAAGTTGAAGCTGCTTACATCGGACAATTAAATTTGATTAAAGTATCCTCATTTTGTGGACCTCAAGGTCTGGTCTGGGGCTATGATATTGCACAAAAAGACATTGCTCGCCTAGAGCCTTTGCTAGCTGGCTATCACTATAAAAATATTAGCGGCCATGCAATTCAAGTTTATTCGGCTTGGCCATTAATTGAAGCTTCCGTGGCTTTATACGGCAGCCGTGATACTAAACGCTTTCCTATTATTCCCGGTAGTCATGTGCCTGCGGCTTATAAAAGCTATAGTTTCTGTAACCTGCTGCCCTTAGAGGAAGTCCGCCATATATACTGCACTATTGGTTTGGGTGTACCAAAAGATCGCAACAAAAATGCTGTGCTAGTCATGGAAGATGTCGGCTGGATGCCGCGTCACTTAGATCGTCCAGATTTTTCTGAGCAGCACCAACATTTATTAGATTCTATGGTACGTAGCATAGTACAAATAGGGGAAAATCAATTGGTGGAGTATGAAAATATTTATGTTGCTTTCAAAGAAATACCTATAGAATCTCAAGAAGTAGGTTGTGCCCTAGTGGTTGCACCTTATATTAGTTTAGCACGTCATGCCATCCCCATAGGTGGTACAGAACAATTAGCAGAATTAAATCTAGATCAATGGCAAACCAGCTTAAACATATCAACTCAGCATGGTGTTAAATAATGATAGCTCTATTACTGGTTGCCAGCGGTGCGGTTTATTCCGTTTATAGTGCGCGGGAGAAAACCCAAAGAAAAGCTTTGCAAGAAATTGCGCCTCAACCAATAAGCCCAGCAGAGGCTGATTCAAGTATGCCAACAAATACTGAAAATGATGCCAAAGTATTGTTGCATAATCCTGAACCAGAGCGCGAAGCCAAGCATTATTTGCAAGTTGCCGCTGCCTCTTTAGGCTTTGCCATAGGCGGCTTAGTTTATGCGCCATTAACATTAGGCGCGGCTTGTTGCTTAGTCTATATGACGATTCCTTTTTGGAAAAATGCTTATGCCTCGCTCATGGAGGAAAAACGCATCAATATGGCAGTATTAGATTCCGTGGTTTTACCCAGTTATGTGTTGTTTCATTTTTACATTGCCGGTTCTTTAGCTCACTTATTATATTTCTACAGCCGTAAAGTTTTAGTTAAAACCGAAGATCATACCCGCCAGAATTTAATCAATGTATTCGGCGAACAGCCTCGCTCTGTATGGATATTGAAAGACAGTGTAGAAATTGAAATTCCTTTTGAAGAGTTAGACAACAATTGTTTAGTGATTGTCCGTACTGGGGAGACTATTCCCATTGACGGCATTATTGAACAAGGCATTGCCAGTATTGATCAACACATTTTGACGGGAGAATCTCAGCCGGTCGAAAAAACCACAGGGGATGATGTTTTTGCTTCTACTGTCATTCTCTCCGGCAGCCTTCATATCAAAGTTAGCAAAACTGGGCGTGCAACAGTAGCAGCACAAATTGGAGAAATCCTGCTAAAAACCGCTGATTTCAAATCCTCTATTCAATCCAGTGGCGAACGGCTTGCTGACAGTTCTGCCGTACCTACTTTATTATTAGGTGCTGTTGCCTTATCTACCGTTGGCGCTAGCGGAGCAATTGCGATATTAAATGCATCGTTTGGTTATAGTGTCCGCGTTTTTGCACCAATCAGTCTTTTGAATTATCTAAATATAGCTTCTCATAACGGTATTTTAGTCAAAGATGGACGTTCTTTAGATTTACTCACTAAAGTTGATACTGTGGTGTTTGATAAAACCGGAACGCTGACTTTAGAGCAACCTCATGTTGGTGGTGTATATTTATGCAATGGCTTTAGCGAAAAAACCTTATTGCAAGCCGCCGCAGCCGCAGAATATAAACAAACTCATCCTATTGCTAGAGCTATCCTAGCCGAAGCTGAAGCAAGAGAATTAGCTTTAGAGGAAATCCAGAATGCGAAATATGAAGTGGGTTATGGCATTAAAGTACAATTGTCTTCAGAGCAATTAATCCGCGTTGGCAGCATACGCTTTATGCAATTAGAAGGTATTGATATACCTAAACAAATCCATGCTGCGATACAATCAGCACACGAAGAAGGACATTCTTTAGTTTTGGTTGCCATAAATGAACAGTTAGCCGGCGTGATTGAACTACATGCTACGATTCGACCTGAAATAAAAAAAGTAATTCAGGATTTACATGCTTTAGGTTTGTCTATTTGCATTATTTCTGGCGATAACGAAAAACCCACAAAAAACCTAGCACAAAAACTGGGTATTGATAGTTATTTTGCCGAAGCTTTGCCAGAAGACAAAGCAAAACACATTGAAGCTTTACAGGCTGAAGGCAAGCAAGTCTGCTTTATCGGGGACGGTATTAATGATTCAATTGCTTTGAAAAAAGCCAATGTGTCGATTTCTATGCGGGGGGCTTCTAGTATTGCCACCGATACCGCACAAGTGGTGTTAATGGATAAAACACTGGAAAAAATACCTGATTTATTCAAAGTTGCTAAAGAATTAGAGCAAAACATGAAAAGAGGTTTTGCTCTGACTATTATTCCCGGGGCTATTTGCGTTGGCGGTGTGTTCTTTTTAGGTTTTGGGGTACTCAGCTCAATTCTATTGTTTAATCTAGGCTTAATTGCCGGGGTTTCTAATTCCATGCAGCCCGTAACGCAAAAATTTTTGAATCGAAAACTTTTGTAAGTTTTTATTGTCATTTCAAACCCCAGTACAGTAGTTGTACTCACTTTTTCATTATATAATTTCATAAAAACAGTACTTTAATTTAACTGTCATTTTTTCTACATTGTTTTTTGTCCAATATCAATTGGCAGGTAATGTTAAGGGTACCAGCGATGGCGTTAAGTTGTTGATTAATATTATTGCTATGTTGATCGTGTTGGTTGCTCTGGTGAGCTTGATTAATCAGGGTTTGTATTTTTTACCTGAGTTTGGTGATCAGCCGATTACGTTGCAAGGCATTTTAGGTGTGGTAATGGCTCCGCTGACGTTTTTCATTGGTATTCCTTATTCTGAAATTTTGACAACGGGTTCGTTGATGGGGACTAAGGTTGTTCGGAGCAAAATCATTATGACTTATGCTATGTGTGGTTTTGCCAATATCGGCAGCCTTGGGATTATGATAGGCGGGATGACTGCGATGTCGCCGGAAAAAAGGGATGAGATTATTTCTTTGGGTGTGAAATCGGTTTTTGCTGGGGTTAGTTATTTGATCAGAAATAGATTCATTTACGCATTGGTTATGCCCATCGTAGTAATGCTTGGCATCGGCTCACGGGCTTATTTTGAGAGCTTGCCATATTTTATAAGCACCTACGCTGGTGATACGCTTTGGGCATTGATGGCGTTTCTCGTGATTGGTTTGATTTTTCCATCGCTTTCAACGGTGAA
>JBDLJY010000541.1:0-3606 GCA_039714115.1 Pseudomonadota bacterium
CTTTTGTGAACGTCATGGAACCAAATTAATGATTGTGAATGGTGATTCTCTTTCTCCAGAATCATAAATGGTTCAAGATTTATTATCCATCATTCACGTTTTTTCAGCACGGCTCTATGGGTTACGTTCCTATAAAAAACGGATAAAAGATGCTTGTATTAAGTCACAAGATACAGATAAAAAATCCAACAATTAAACAAGAACAGTATTTTAGGCAAGCTTGCGGAACATCTCGCTTTGCTTAAACCACTGGTTTAGCTGAATGGAAGAAACAATATGAGGCAGGAAAAAAGCCGACCGCAAGAATTATCAGAACGGCTTTTAATGCAATTAAACCGGTTGATTTTCCTTGGGTGTTTAATGTCACTAAATGTGCATCTGAACAAGCGTTTATTGATTTAGGTACAGCTTTTAAACGTTTTTTTATACATATTGGTGGATACCCATGTTTTAAAAAGAAAGGTACACACGACTCATTCTACCTTTCTAATGATCAATTTAAAATTTCTGGAAATCGAGTAAGAATTCCTAAATTAGGTTGGGTTAAATTAACTGAATCACTCAGATTTTCTGGAAAGATTTTCTCAGCAACGGTTTCCCGTGTTGCGGATAAATGGTTTATAAGTTTTTCTGTTCAAATGGAAACAACACCAGTCAAAGAGAGCGAGAACCAAGCTTTAGTTGTTGGTGTTGATTTGGGCGTTAAACACTTAGCCACACTGTCAAACGGTGAAACTGTGGAAGGTAGAAAACCTTTAAAACAACTTAGCCGTCATTTGGCACGATTACAACGACATTTAGCTAAATGTACCAAAGGGTCAAAGCGATATATTCGGCAAAAAATGAAGATAGCACGGCTTCATTACCGTATCCGTTGTATTCGTCAAGATGGTTTGCATAAACTAACCCATCATCTTTGCCAAGGTTTCAAGATAATTTGCCTTGAGGATTTGAATGTCAAAGGAATGTTAAAGAATCACAAGCTTGCAAAGGCAATAAGTGATATGGGTTTTTATGAATTGAAACGGCAAATTGAGTACAAAGCGACTCTTTTTAGAAACTTTATTGTTTCTGTTGATAAATGGTTTCCTTCCTCTAAAAAATGTCTCGTGTGCGATCACAAAAAAGAAGAATTGAAGCTTTCGGAACGTACTTATCATTGTGATGAATGCCATTTTGAAATTGATCGTGATTTAAATGCAGCTATAAATATTGAACGAGAAGGCATTCGCATTCTTGCATATTAACGAGTTGATTTAAGTACCGGAGGCTAGCCGGGAACTCATACGCACGGGGACAAGACGGCTCTGTTGGCAGAAGTACTTCTGTTAGCAACCAGCTTGGATGAATCGTGAACTAAACCGTGATCACTTTTGATCACAAATTAGATAGCAGGAGAAAGCTCATGCAAATACCGGGGTGCAAACCCATCACCGATAAAATCTTATCAAGACTCAAAGGAGTCTCGTTGTGAATGACTTAAAAACGCGCAGACAGAGCCTCTTAGGAGGATTGCAAAGGCTGGCGGCTCTACTGTTTAGCCCAAAAAACCGAAAGATCGTTCTATAAGGAGAAATACAATATGCTTTCAATTCGAGGTATTTATACTGGCAAAGAAATAAAACCCTTAGAAAATGTCCACGCCCTACCAAATGTCCGAGTGATTATTACATTTTTGGATGATGAAGCCGACTACATAGAAACTGAGCCAAATACTGAAAAATGGGAAAGTTATGCTCAGAAGACTCCAACAGAAGTCTTTCTGGATAAATGCAAAGGATGGAAAGATACACGTAGTCCGGAAGAAATCATTACTGAAATTTACGCTTCAAGGACAAGCGCCGATAGAAGTGTGCAACTTTTTTAGGAGAACGTATGAATAAGCGGACGTTATACTATTTGTTAGACACCGATACCTGCATTTATCTTCTGAATGAAGAGCAACGAGTCAAAGATCGGGTTGCCCAAGTTGGCGTAGAAGCCATTGCAGTTGCGGCTGTGACAAAAGGAGAACTGTATTTCGGAGCCTATAACTCAAGCCAAGTTGAAACTAACTTGGAACGGATTCAGGCATTATTTGCAACACCGGGACCAGAAGTGCTTTCTTTGGATGATAAGGTGATGGATTGTTTTGGAAAATTCAAAGCTGAACTTCGACATCAAGGTCAGCCTATTGGTGATATCGATTTGCTGATTGCAGGTGTTGCAGTAACCCAAAGCTTGACACTTGTCACCAATAACACGAAACATTTCAAACGAATCCCCGGACTCTCTCTGGAAAATTGGTTAACTGCCTCATTTGAAGGGATGCAGACTCCAGTTCCAGATAAAGAACAATCGAAATAAAATACAAGTTAATCCTTTTAAAGAGACAGAGGTAAAAGAACAATGCCATTAAGTTAAGGGCAACCACCCGAGGTGGGGCAATCCCTTGTGGTTGCCCGCCCCTACGAAAAATGGCATTGAAGGTAGGGGCAATCCTTTATGGTTGCCCTTAACTTAATGGCATTGAGGTAAAAGAAGTCTTCATTGAAGGAAAACTTGGACAAGCGACACATTTTGATTTTGCCTTTTGGGTGAATAGCAAAGGTGCCGTTGCTGGTCAAAACAACGGTTAATGCATAGTACATAATTTATTAACAAAAATTAACAATACATCCTAATTATACACCGTTTGAATCCAGATCAACCGCACGGTAGTTAGCACTTTAATTTTGGGAGTGTCCCCGGCTTTTTGAATTTTTTTGGTTCTTTAAAACCCCGCCTTTCGACTCAATATCAACCTTTGGACAAACCCGTATCAGGAGAAAAATGATGAATAAGTTCAAAACCTCCGCGTTAATACTGAGCCTCACTCTATCGTTATCGGGATTGCCAGCGATGGGAGAGGACAACCAAGAAACCCAAGGGGCTCTTTTGGGCGCACTGATAGGCGCTTTAGTCGGTGCATTTATAGGTGATGAAAACAAAGAGCAAGCGAGAAACGCCGCAATTGGTGCCGCGATTGGGGCCGGTGCCGGGCTACTGATAGACAAAACGCGCAAAAATTCCAACCAGGCGCAAGCGGCTGAGCCAGAAACTGTTCGCGCTGATCGCGTTATTAAAGAAATGCGTGCCACCAATCAACAGTTGCGGCAAGAATTGACAGCCTATCAACAACAAATTGATCGGCTAGAACTGGCGAAAAGCCAAGGTAAAGCAAACTCCCGTGATTTGCAAAAACAAAGGCAAATCCTGCAACAACGCCAAGCGAGTGCAGAACAAGCCTTATCTCAATTGACAAACGAGTTGAAAATCTCACGACAACTTTATCGAGATTCTCTGCGGGAGAGGAACTCAAGCGAGTTTCTGCAATGGCAAGTCAGAATTGCCAAACTGGAACAGGAAAAATACGAACTGGAGTCTAGTATCGAAGATTTGATGGCTATGACTTCTCATCTCTAAGCACCGGCAAACCTGCGGGGTATTGGTCTCCCCGCAGGTCTGATAAGAGTTAATTATTAGGATAAATCAATTAAAATGGCTGTGGAATACGATCAAGTCAAAGAATATTACGGCAAAACCTTAAAAAATTCGCAAGATTTACAAACCGATGCTTGCTGCACC
>JBDLJY010000542.1:0-3587 GCA_039714115.1 Pseudomonadota bacterium
ATGATTTCCAACAAATCAGTGTAATTTATCATAATTAACTAATCTTTTGATACCTCCTAAATTAAAGAGCCCTACATTAATCCCAATGCCATTAAGCCTATCCAAGAGTGCTACAAAATCACCGGCTGTCATGTTACCCCAAACGGCGATTCCCACAAAGTTAAGCTAATGTAGGGTGGATGTCGCTCCGCGTATCCACCGAAATATCACGAAATGGCATTGACTAAAAACCTGAGTCAAATTTTGGGTTGATTACTGAAATGACAATGTATAACATAACTGCCTGTCATGTTAATGAAAATGTATCAGAAAAGTTAATTATCTTCCCCCTCCAACCGTCAATTATATATTGATAACTACCCCCCAGGATTAGCGCAATGCCATTGGCGTAGGGTTTGAGGCCCATCCACTTTTATTATAATACAATCAATAAGTTATTATTAATTTCACCGTTGCTCGGATAAAAAGAACCGTTTATCGCTTATCCAAAGTGGTATGAAATAGGTAAAAGTTCTCTGGTGAATCTGTTGTGAGTGCATTTGAAAATTAATTTTCTCAGTGGGTTAGTTGCCTAAATATCCAACCATCTTTCTGATGTCACACGACAGTATGAGCGAGATCGTTTACTGGTGGCGCAATTGTTAACTGCTATGCGGGGACTCAATGTAAATTTTGGAATGCAATTGTATGCTGCGTTTACTCACATTGAGACAATTCAGTGTCGATATAAAAATCAAACGATGCTTGGTATCAAAGGTGATTTTGTCAGTAATGCGCTATTACCTTCTGGATTAGCCATTGGACATGCGGTGAGTCATGGGTATGGGTGGATGATACTCAGTTGTACGCCTGTCAGTTGCCAACTGGTTGATTTATTGGCGGTATAGAATGCCACTAAAGTTTGGACTCCTAATCTTGTCGGAGTCCAAAATTTATTTTGGGCGCCCAAGATAAATCTTGGACTCCTAACTAAATCTCTTCATATCAATTAAGCCTTCTCTGATATTCCAGAATCGTGTTTTCAACACCGACTCCGCTTTTTTGTTGTTCATAGAACAATCTTTTGGTCTAAAATCCTTAAAGCTGAAATTCTCAACAGAAGTTGGCACAATCAGTTTTTTATCAAATCCCCAGATGTCAGCTAATTCTAAACCAAACTGAAATCGGCTAACTCGTGTTGGACTACAAATATGATAAAGCCCTTGTAATTCATCCCGACGCGCCAGTTCTAATAAAATGGCACATAAGTTCTTAATATAGATAGGCGATCTATATTCATCTACAAACAAGTTCACTTGATTTCCCAGTTTTAACTGCTTAATCATGGTTTCTGTAAAGACTTGAGATGAGTTGACACTCCACCCATAAATTATGGCGGAGCGTATTATGCAATAATTAGAACTGATTTTCGAGACAAATTTTTCGGCTTCTAACTTGGTTTTGCCATAATAACATAATGGCGTTGGGATATCGTCTTCTGAATAAAAACTTTTATCTCCTTGAAAAACAAGATCAGTGGAGATGAAAATGACTCTGGCGTTCACTTGTTCGGCGGCTAAGACAATATTTTTTGTGCCGATCACATTCGCTTGCCAAGCCGCCTCTTGATGTTCTATACAAAAATCCATATTAGCAAGTGCCGCTGTATGAATGATCGTTTTTGGTTTTAGATCGGCAATGACTGTTTTTGTCGCCTCACTATTTGTGATATCCAACTCGACAACATTTGTGAGCCCTTCAATAGGCGTTTTGTGATAAGTCACGAAAGTGTTCACTGGTTCGGCAGCCGCTAAATGTCCCCCCAGAAAGCCACTACCTCCCGTTATTAATAGAGAATCCATCAATTTATCTCCAAATTGTATTGTAAAAATATCATATTTAATGTAGTCAGCCAAGGGATATTGATAATTATATATTATTTTTATATAATAAAAAATTTTTATTTACGCCCAGCACGGCAAGCCTACATTTTGCAAGATGATTTAGGAGAAACCACAATGGATGGTTCTATTTTACTTGATATTTTCGCACCAGCTAATAGTGCTGACCAAATTTGGAGACAACTCGCTCCTTTGACAGAGAGTGATTGGAAAGCACTCATTTTGCAAGCGAGGCGCCATAAGATCACCCCGTTGATGTGGCAAAGGCTTAAAACTTTGGGGTTAAGCGAGCGATTACCCAAAGCGGCTCGCCAAGCAATATCGGCCCAACTCAGAACCATTGCCAGCCGCAATCTAGACCATTATCGTGAATTGGTAAAACTATTGGCAGAGTTAGAGGGGAAAGGAATCGAGGTGATCCTCTTAAAAGGGCTTCACTTGGCACAAACGGTCTATCGTAATTTGAGCCTACGACCAATGGTTGATATGGATATTTTAGTTCGTCAAGAGCATTTAGCGCCGGTTCAAGCGATCTTACTAGAGTGGGATTATGTTCCTCTAAAGCAAATGTCGATTGAAGATTGTTGTGCCACTTCTCTGCATCTGCCCCCCTTGATCAAAGCAGGCGAAACAACTATTAACATCGAACTCCACTGGCATATTGAAGAAACTTCCAATCCCTTTGCCATTGATTTGGATGGTCTGTGGAAACGCGCTCAGTGGTGGCAGTTGGGATCGTTTAAAGTTGGTGGTTTAAGCCCAGAAGATCTGCTGTTACATTTTGCCACTCATACGGCTTATCACCATTTTTTCCGGATTGGTTTCATAGCTTTCTTTGATGTCGCCAAGACGATTGAACACTATGGGGCGGTGCTAGATTGGAACACTTTACTAAAACGCGCTAGAGAGTGGAGGGCTACACGTCCACTATTTTTGACGCTTTATCTGGCTCAGGAATTGGTAGGGGCAAGTGTGCCGACAACAGTATTGAAAAGCTTGGAGCCTTTAGAAGATTGGCAAAAGTGGGTTGAACTGGCTAAACGTCAGCTAGTAGCAGGGCCCGAGCGCAAGTCGAAAGAGCTATCTACACACGAAAAGTTGGCTTTGGCTATCAGCAATGTTCGGAAAAGGGAAAAGGGGGGGGCGCGGCTACAATTTATAAGGCAAAGACTCTTTCCCGCTCGCAAGGATTTAGTGCGATTCTACCCTTGGCTTGGAAATACGCAGTTGGTTTACCTCTTCTTACCCTATCATTGGCTAAGGTATCTCAATCGTTACGTTTGGCCACTATTGCAGTCGGCTCTGTTGGGCAAACGGCGAGGAGAAGTCAACACAAAACTTCAGCAACTTGATCCAAATGCTCAGTTGTGGCGTTGGTTCACGGACATTAAGCGAGATCGCGACTCCACCTGATTAATCTTGATATTTCGGTGGATACGCGGGCAACCACAAGGGATTGCCCCTACATGAGCTTAACTTAATGGCATTGAAGTTAAACATTTATTCTTGAGCCAAATGTAGTATACTCAACACAAGAACAAACTTACCATGATCCCCATCATCCGACTTGATAGGAGAAAAACAACATGCAAGAATTTCCGTATGGCATCAGTGATTTTTATCAACTGAAAACGGACAATTTGTTTTATGTGGATCGGACGTCACATATTTCATTAATTGAAAAAGCAGGGCGACAACTACTCTTCC
>JBDLJY010000543.1:0-3573 GCA_039714115.1 Pseudomonadota bacterium
TGTCAATTTTGATAGCTCACGTAGTCTTTCCAACAATGCTTGTAAATACTTCCCTTCTTGCTCATGAATATAAAATTTATCGTGATCGGCTTGGAAATATTTAAAGGAAAAGCTGCTACCCAAGGGTATCCCTACTTTTGTCTGTTCAATCCGAGAAGTTTTTTGGCTGCGAACCTCAGTTTTTTTAAGTCTTTTTTTACGGTGTGACACGAGCTTTAAAATAGTCTTTCATTGATTGCAGAGAAATAATGGCACGAGAAGGTTCATCAATAGGTAATCCTTTTCTGGCTTCAATCCAAGGTGCTTCACGATGAGTCATCATTTCTAATTCAAATGTATCAAGCATGAAATACTCTTCTGTTACCTCATCCAAAAATTCCTGTAATTCTTCAGAAAATTCTGGTTTGTTTACTTCCTCAAGAATAGGCTTCCACCCAAATTTTTGGTACTTGGCATACAAAGACGGTATAACGGGACCATGTATCCAAGCTTCAAACTCTTCGTCAAAGAGAGAAATACCGTAAAGTGCTAAATGCCAAGCTTGGGCATAATACAGTAGCTTTTGTAGCTTGAGATTACTTAGATATGAGCCAGTCTCATTAGCTACATAGATGAAATAATCGGCAATTTTTGATTCCGTTGTTAGTGCCATAGCGATAGAACTCCAGATAAAAATCCCCCAGCCAACAAGCAGGTGAGCTTGGATATGAGAAAAAAGGGGGGCAAACTTCGACTCGATCCAAAAATATAATAATATAAGTTTACTTTACTTGATGTTCAAGTTTTTTTTTACGTCTCCAAAGTCGATAACTGTGTTATATGCCTTCATCACAAACCAAAACAGACAACCAAGCACAGGGATTGACGGAATAAAGGGATTAGATCAAACCGGAGCGCTCCCCAATCTTGGACTCCTAAAACCAGCCTGAGCACTCCCACCATTAAACGGACAATCTCAACACACCAATCCCCTTATTCCGTCAATCCCTGTACTAGCTTTGTCATTTCGACGTGAGGATAAATCTAGCCAGTTAAGGGCAACCATAAAGGATTGCCCCTACATAAACGTAGCACTCATGGTTTGAATATGTGAACGTTTGATGCCGGCATCTTTGGCAATTCGCTTAATGGGTATGGATGAGCGAGCCTCCGTTAAAGCCGCAACCACTTTCAGCTTGTAATCCAACCATTCGCTCCTTTCTCTCTCATCCCGTCCCTTCATGCGTTGCCAATGATCTTCATATCAGGCAACACGTAGCGCAAATATCTGAAATTACCTTGGTGCTTAATAAATTCTTCATTATCAAGTCTGGCAATGCCTAGAGGCTCAACCGTTTTTGCAATCAATAAATAAATATATTCAGGCTTGGTTTCTGTTTTTCTTTCATGTGCGAACCGATTCAGCAATGGTGAACTTATGTTGGTGTTTTTCCTTTGTCTGAAAATGAGGTTGTTTCTTCGTTCCATGTTCACTTACTTACACGATGATTACATTTAACGCTGCCAATCTAGTACAACGGATTGGCGGAAAAAACTGATTAATATATTGATCGTATTATGTTTATCCGCTAATCCGTTGTACTATACTTTAGCGACAAAGAGACTGTCATTTCGAGCATCGGAGCAGGATAGACGCGCATTGAGGACTTGATAGCACTGATTAACTCAACATCAGGTGAGTACAACCAACACTCAACACCTATCAGTTTGGCAAAATCCACACTATGCAAACCTAGCATCACGTCGTTAGCTGGAAACATGGTCACCATTGAAAAACCCCTTGAGTTTTGACTTAATCTTTTATTATAATTAATCCCGGTTGTTTCTAATTTAAAAGTAAGCGAATGACAACTTCAAAAGAACCTTTTGATGAAACGGCGAAAGCCTTTTATCGCCATCTGTTTAAAACTTGGGGCGTTGAGGTGGAAACGGAGCGAGAAGTTTTCTCTCACGCACGTACCATTGATCTGGTGGTGTCGTTAAGCGATGCAGACTGTGACAAATTACGGGACACCGTGTTTGCCCATTTTAAATCGCTTAACGCCCTTGAACTCAAAGGAATTAATGATCCACTCACCGTAGCCGAGTATAATCGGATTCTCATGCGAGTTTGGGCACTTGGGGCGATCCCCAAATCGGAATCCAAGTCGGTTTCAACTGAACTCCAAGATGAGGATGACAACGAATCCGTTCCACTTCCTAACCAAATGACTGTGACAATCGTTTGTGTCACGCGGCCCGATAAAATTTTAACTCAACTGAGAAACGAGTTAAAATTTAAACGAATTGAGGCCGGCATTTATCACTGTAAAGAGGTGCTAGAAAAATGGATACTATGTCCCAGTGAATTAGCTTTGGTGCCCAAAAACTATCCCTTATTGCCATTAGCACGAGGTAAGAGATTAGAAAAGTTTATTTCCTTGTGTGTGCGTGAGGGGCTTAACGATTATCTTAGACTTATATTAGACATTGGATTAGCCACTGATCCGGAGCTTATCTGGCGAAAAATTTTGGAGGTGAAACAAATGAGACCAATGATACGTGAAGATACTTGGCCGATTATTGACCAGTTTTTCCGAGAAATGCCCGAAGCTATTGGGAAATTGCCGACGTTTCAAGAGGCTTTGGCAGATAGCCAAAAAATTGGCGAACAACAAGGCGCTCTACACAACGAGCATCGTCTCGTACTTGGTCAATTACAGCGCAGATTTAACCAAGTACCAAAAGGCATTGTGCAACAAATTGAGGCAACCTCTGATATTGATCAATTAGATCAATGGCTGGTTCAGATTATTACCGCTAAAGAATTGGAGGAGATTGAAAGGCTTTTTCAAAGCTAAGCAAGCGTAGCACCATCATACACCCGCCCGCGAAAAAGGCGGGCACGACTACTGTGCCGGACGGGGTTTGCAACCCCGTCCGTAACGTTTCAGATCGCTCCGGTTCGCAAGATTGTTGTGTGCGGAGTGCAAACTCCGTCCGGCAGATGATTTGCCACTCTGCCAATCTAGTACAACGGATTTGCTGAAAAAACTGATTAAGATATTGATAGTATTATGTTTATCCGCTAATCCGTTGTACTAGACTTTAGCGACAAAGAGACTGTCATTTCGACGCAAGGATAAATCTGACTGTCATTCCATAAGCAATGAGAGCCCATAAACAGCGAGCATAGATTTCTCGTTCCCACGCGGGGCAAAGGAATGCCTGCCCCGGACGCTCCGCGTCCTGCACAACTAAACGAATGATCTAATCGCACTTCACCAGAATCCGCTCTCAGAAAATAGTTGTAACTCGATATTCTAATAATTGGCAGGCGTGCATTGAGGACTGTTGCGCGGTGTTGAAAATGCAGGCTTAATGGCATTGAGCGATAGAATGCGCTAGAGCGAGCGCAACATCAAAGCCATAAAAAAACCAGTACAGGACTAATGATTTGGGGATTGTGCTCCACCGGAATTGACGGAAAGAACGGATTAAGATATTGATCACTACATCAAAAATGTGCGTGCCCTACGCTCGCTTCAGGACTTGTTTTCAAAACCAAGGGAATTCTAATCAGCCATCTTCAAT
>JBDLJY010000544.1:0-3567 GCA_039714115.1 Pseudomonadota bacterium
ATTCTATCTCCTTGTTTTTAAAAATATCGAATGTTTTTCTATCTCAATTAGGTACCCGGCAATGGGAAGGTAAATCGCACCATCAGACAAACCGGCATTAAAAAGCGTTTCAGCTCGAAAAGTCGAAGTTTAGCAAGTTCTTTTAATTCATTTTGAGTTGGCATAAAAGGTTTTGCAATGATTTTTGGTCATTCTGTTTAGAAAAAAACTCAGAAATAATTGAGTGTTTTGGGGCTTTTCTTTTTTCTCATCATATGTTGTGATGAGGGTGCGTGGGACGCATCCGTTAGGCTGGCTAAAATCCGGCAACTCTGGATTCAGACAATTTAATCCATCAATTAGCTACGTTGGCTTACTTGTTGTTTAGGTGCTATTGGCGATGATGTAAAACGTTCATGATTTTCTTTTTGACGTTCTATATAATACTGAACTAGCTTAACCGGATCATTATCACATTTAGCATAAATACGACGACGTGCTTCCCAAATACATTCTAAAGTCGGTTCCTTAATCATGGGTTTCTCCTAAAAGTTCAAGCGGTGTAGTCAAAATAGGAACATATAGCGATATGATTAAACTTATTCGCATTCGCCGTTGTGCTAGACAACCCACCACAACCCCACATTCATAATAAACAACCCAAAGTAAATAGAACGATATGGTGGGTTTCGCTTTGCTCTACCCACCCTACGCTTGCTCCGTTTTTATAATATAAACTAACCCATCCTACGCGGACTCGATCCTCATTTCTGTGTTCTGCCCGTTTGGGTACATTGGCATCAATTATTGGTGTTAGGTGGATTTAGCGATTCGTGAAACCCACCCGGAATGTACTAGAGATTTTCAAAAGGCTCTTTGTCTCTTATCCCCAGATAAAATCTGTTATGCCCTTTATCTAGCACAACCTGTAAAGGATAAAAATCCAATTGTTAGATTGTGTTTTCGGCCCAAAAATATCAAAATATCTTAGGCAAAAGTTGTCATTCCCAAAATGGTGGGACTGCTAAGCAATGTAGGGGCAATCCTTTATGGTTGCCCTGTCACGAAAGTCAAATGCTTGTCCTCTCGACGTGCGGAGAGAACTTATTGAGGGATCGTGCCGCCCGCTTACCCACCCTACCTGGCTTCTTCATTTTCTCCATGTTCCAACCAGACGGTGTATTGACGCGCCTTTAATGTTAGGAGAGCAACATTATAGGTATTCATTGCGTCACCAATTTGCATTTCTGAGGCCATATCCAAATTTTTCCATGCTTGCTATACCTGCGGTTTTTTCAACTAGCTATGAGACTCAAAAATGATAGCTTTTTCAAGATAAACACCAGATATGACAGAAGAGTGTACATATTTGATTGTATTTGTAGCCTTGAATACTTGATTGATTTCCTTTACAAAAGGATCGGTGGTTTTTAAAATCGTTGATTGTATAATCTTTCTCAGGCTTGCTTGACTGAGATGCTTATTAAGTACTGTGATTAAATGTGTTAGTGCCGTTTTCAGATTTAGATTGTCATAGGCTGGCGCACTGACAATAAGATTCCAATCGCCAATTTCGGCATCAAAAGCTTTGAGCATAAACAATGAGACAGGCCCCTTTTCTTGCTTGATACCTTTTATCGTTTTACGAAATTCTTTTACCAATATTTCATTATCCATTTCAATACCCCATTAGGTTTATCACGCACAGCATTCAGTATTTGTTCAGCCTTGTCTTTTGAAATCGTTCCCTTGGGTTGGTATCTCATTTCAGGAGACCAAGGTATTGTTAGAGACCAATTGGCATGTAATTCAGCATGTGCAGAACTGACTTTATTTTTAAGGCCAGATAACAAGAGAAGTTGATAAAAATCATGAACTGCGTAAGCAGATTTGAGTTTACCAGATGACGGATATTCTTCAAGATTTAATAACTTACAAATTCTAGCTTTTAAGGCCATTTCAACGACATAGCCACACAAGTAAACCGCACCATCATACAAACCTGCATTAAAAAGCGTTTCCGCTTCTTTAAGTCGAAGTTTAGCAAGTTCTTTTAATTCATTTCGTGTTGGCATAACATGTTTTGCAATGATTTTTGGTCATTCTGTT
Organism: Pseudomonadota bacterium; assembly: GCA_039714115.1. Classification (GTDB taxonomy): domain Bacteria; phylum Pseudomonadota; class Gammaproteobacteria; order Beggiatoales; family Beggiatoaceae; genus Thiomargarita. The sequence goes on from JBDLJY010000544.1 coordinate 2,089, forward strand.
TAGAAAAAAAACTCCTAATAGAGTGCTTTGGGGCTTTTCTTTTTTATCATCAGATGTTGTGATGATGGTGCGTGGGACGCACCATACGCTTGCTCAGTTAAAGAATTAAGAGTAATTTTTTATCCAAGCATAAAACTGTTTTTGGAGCCGAACATCAACCCATCCAATATAGCTATTACCTTGATAATCTTTATCAAGCCACGCCCTTGTATAGGGTTCAATATTTATACTTTTGGAATTACTTAAGCCATCCACACTCAAAGCAAATCCATCAATATCAATTGGGTAAAAGCGTACCTCCATTAATCTGTTATTAAAAAAAAACAACATTAATGCACCGTTAAAGCCTTCCACGTCTATATCAGGCACTTTTATGGTGTAAATATTAAATGGAGGAATGCCATCCTGCTTAGGCGATTTACTCTCTTCAAGAACAACAATCTTTTGATCTCCCAAGTGAAGAAGATTCTTTGCCTCATCAAAAGTGAGATAGCTAACTAACCCCAACACAAGTCCTGAACGTTCGCTCTCAACTTTCAAGTAATCTCCTACTTCGTAGTCACTACTACAAGCCGAAGTAAGAGTAAACATAAGCAACATTAAATATGAAATTATTCGCATTAATTTATTCCAGTTTGCTGCGGCATCCCTAACTACTGGTGCAGGAGGGTGGAAATTTCCATACCTTCATGAAGGCAAAGAAAAGAAATCCTATTTTTCTAAAAAATAGGATTTATCAATGGCCTGGATATTTCCGCCATCCTGTACTAGTAGTATGCTGAACCTGGATAATAGTTCGGAGTAGAACTAGGCTGATAGTTATTTATCAATCCTCCAGAGTTAACGGCACTCAAGCACTGAGTTTTACAGTCTTGATAACTTTGTGCTGAATTTCCAAACGCTATTCCAACTGCGTTATTATGATCATCCATAGCACGCTCGCCTTTTTCTTGGCCGTTCTTCCAATCACCTTTTTTCTCGTTTGCCCACGCTATGCACTGTGTTAGTGTTTGACCATTTTGCCTAGAGCTTTCACAGCTAGCTAAGCAGTGACGGTAAGCATCTTGTGGGCCATTGTGTGAACTAGGTAAACCACTTTGGTGAGCATCTTGGGATGCATTATCACGAATATTTAAAGAACTTACAGTATAGTATGTACCAGTACCAATTGCTATGATGATCCCCCCAATACAGAAACCACCGCACACAAATTCCCCAGTGGGATCAATTAGATTAATCGGACTGTTAAATACATACCGATAAAAATTGAAATCTCCACCTAAATACCCAATTGGGTCTTCACTTATAAACCGTCCACTTGTCGGATCATAATATCGTGCCCTATAGTAATACAAACCATCCATCTCCCATTCCCGTCCAGTATACTGAAATGGATTAGCCAGTTCTCCAGTAGTGGTAGTAATACCATACGGGCTATAACTATTTTGGGCAACCGCTACACTTGAGTCATCCATCAAC
>JBDLJY010000545.1:0-3546 GCA_039714115.1 Pseudomonadota bacterium
TTTCTATTATATATGAAGCATGGGATTTAGCATTTAATCTATGACGCAAGCTAATAAATACGTGGCTTTAGGCATTTTAATGGCTATTTGAAAATTGAGGGTAAAATAGCTCAAGCTAATAAATACGGGGCTTTAAGCATTTTGATGGCTATTTTGCCGGAGTGGATTAAGCGAGATCACGACTCCACCATTGTAGAATCACATTTAAAATGTCGGAGCGATTAATTCCGTGATTGCTGCTAGACGAGCTGCGGTATCATCCGTTAATAGTAGATCAGCCTGATATTATTGAACAATATTCCTTTTTTACAAACATGGCGTAATAAACACGGGGCTTTTCTCGGAAAAACTACACGGATAGCTTATAAGAAAGGATAAAAACAGGGCAGGCTCCTATCATAAAAAATCCTTGTAGTTGAATAGGGTGGATACTACATGGCTCCATGTAGTTCTGGCGTGACGATTAACAGTATAACATCCCAGAGCAGAGGTGCGACATAAGTAGCTCAACAAAAATATTTTAACATTTATAGAAATCCTATTTTTTAATTAAAAAAATAGGATTTCTTTGAAAGTTGAAAATGTTAAAATACTTTTGTTGAGCTACTTATTTGTAAATATCGTTATAGCCATTTTTCTAATGGCTCGTTGAAAATAAAATTCTCATCACAATAACTGTAAATACCATTGCATTATCTATTTTCAATGGCTTTGCTCCTCGAACAAAATCCACCACCAATTTCAACAAATGAACAAATTCTTCAATACCGCCGGCCCTTGTCGCCCTGACAAACATTATACGGTCGAACCACTCTCACGTTTGTCTGGAGTACGAGAACTGATTGACGATGAACACTATTTTGTACTCCATGCACCGCGTCAAACCGGCAAAACAACTTACTTGTACGCCCTGATGCACCAACTCAATCAAGAAGGACAGTACACGGCGTTGACAGTCAATATTCAACCGGCTGCCAGTGGGCGAGACAGTGAACATGCTATGCGGATTCTGGCTCGTGCCATTTATGACCAAGCAACCCTTTATTTGCCCGAAACGGAATGGCCTGAACAAATCACCACGATTCAAGTCGATTTTAGTCTGAGAGAATATTTGAAAAAATGGGTACAAAAAAACCAAAAACCCATCGTTTTGTTCATAGACGAAGCCGACTCATTAATGGATGAATTGTTTTTAGCTTTGTTACGTCAATTGCGTGCCGGTTTTGAAGCACGTCCCAAGGGTTTTCCTCATTCCATTGCTTTGGTAGGGCTACGAGATGTACGGGATTACAAAATCCGTCTTCGTCCTGATCAGAATAGTTTGGGCACTGGCTCGCCATTTAATATAAAAAGTAAATCTCTATTTATGCTCGGATTTACTTTTGAAGAACTGTCGACTTTATTAGATGAACATAGCAAAGCGACGGGTCAAATTTTTGATGAGCTTGTCAAAAAAAAGATTTACCACCTGACGGCGGGACAACCTTGGTTGACTAATGCGCTCGCTAATCAAATCGTGGCTGAAATCTTGCACAATGATTATAGAAAAACTATCACCCTTGAACATGTAACACAAGCTAAAGAGGCGCTCATTCAACGTCGGGATACACATTTAGACAGTCTTATTGATAAACTGCGTGAGCCTTCTGTTAAACGAGTAGTGCAAGCCATTATTAGCGGGGAAACCCCAGATTTTGACATACTCAATGACGCGCTGGCTTATACACGGGATTTAGGTATTATTGCACCCAAACCGCCGGTACGTTTTGCGAATCCCATTTATCAGGAAATTATTCCCAGAGTATTAAGTGCTGCCTTTGCCGAATCCCTGCCTTCTGATTTAGTCGATTCACTGTGGTATATCAAAGAGGGGCGACTCGACATGAACGCGCTACTGTTGGCGTTTCAGAAATTTTATCGGCGACATTCAGAGGCGTGGCTAGAAAAATACGATTTTCGGGAAGCGGGCCGCCAATTGTTGCTGATGGCGTTTCTCCATCGCATTGTCAATGGACGCATTGAGCGAGAAATGGCGGTGGGCAATGGTCGTTGTGATTTGCTGGTCGAATATGGTGAACAGCGAGATATGATTGAATTAAAATTGTACTACGACAGTGAGACACGACAAGAGGGTTTGGAACAAGCAGCGCGGTATTTGTCACGTTTGGAATTGGAACAGGGATATTTGATTATCTTTGAAACGAGAGTTTCGATTCCTTGGGAAAAGCGAATTTATCGGGAAGAAATTGTTGTCGAGGGGAAAAAAGTGATTTTGTTGGGAATGTAGCGATAATACAAATTTCACCTGACTCGATATTTGAAATCCTATTTTTTTGAAAAATAGGATTTCTTTGCAATGATAAACTGATAGTGGTTTCATCCAATCCCTTAATGCTCAAAAAATAATTTTTTTTCAATGATATTAAAGGGGTAACGCTGATGGATATTGTGGCTCGCTTTTCTCACACCCCTGAAAGGAGACTGATATTAAACTGCTTTTTGGATTATAGGGCTGCCATTCATCAAATCGGGTTGAACAACGGGTTTCAATGGCTGGATGGTAGTTTCCTAGAAGCGGTTGAAAACAGTCAAAACCGCCCTCCTCGTGATGTGGTACAGCTTATGGTCGCATACCCGTGCTGGTATATGGAAAGGATATTAAACAGCATAAATACAGCAGGAGGTGAAGAATGAATATTAGCGAATACGACGCTCTCTCTTCCGAGATCAGCCTGTTAGAGGAAATGCTTGCCCAATTGTCTGAAGAAGAGATTATTGAGCGTATCGGGCTAGAACACCGGCTCGAAATGGCCAAATTTTAAAATACTTATTTTTTTAGCAGAGTTTTAATTGAGGGCTATTTTAAAATCAAGGGTAAAATGGTTCAAGCCAATAAATACGTGGCTTTGAGTATTTTGAGGGCTATTTTAAAATCGAGGGCAAAATGGCTCAAGCTAATAAACACGGGGCTTTGAGTATTTTGAGGGCTAAATTGAGGGCCAAATGGCGCAAGCTAATAAATACAGGGCTTGAGCATTTTTGAAGCTATTTGAACGGAGCTATTACACGGAGCAAAATCTACCCGATATGACATTTAATCACAAAGGCTTGCTCCGCTGTTTTCAATTCATTTATTTATCAATTAGTTGTACTAAGCTAACGTAGGGTGCGTCCCACGCACCGAGGCAAAGATATAGCTCATGGAAAGATGGTGTGTAGGACGCACAGCTTGCTAACTCATTGACTTAAAAGGCTAAACTTATGGCCACCTTGAAAGGGCTGGCCCTGTGCCCTTAGTATTTAGATTTTACCTCTGCACTCGTATAATAATATCTAATTAAACCTTTAATTTTTAGCACTGATAAAAAATTTTGAGTTACAAGGGGCCCCACACTTATACATTCGTTATGAAAGTTATCGCCAATTAACACTTGGATTTTATTTCCTTTTATGATTTGAATGTGTGAAACCTTCTTTATAAAATTACCGGATGGCTGGATCTGTTTTAAGATAGGTTTAATATTATTTTCCGTCAGCTTTAGAGAT
>JBDLJY010000546.1:0-3531 GCA_039714115.1 Pseudomonadota bacterium
TATGAAAAAACCATCTCCGATACCTGAAAACGTTCACTTAATGCACGAATTTGTAGACGGTTCAATTGTTGTTCACCGTTTAAAATGTCCAATATCTTATCTTGATCTCCTATTTCAGGAAAATCACTTTCTCGTAAACCATGTTCTTGCATGATCGATTGCAAAACCTCTTGAGCCGAAACTTCCGTCATTGGATAATGTTCATTTTCGTAAGATTCGACTAAGAGACTAAGTGTATCCATGAGACTTATCAGGCTATGACTTTCATCATCCCCGACAATATCAACTAATTCATCCAACAAGGTTTTACAATTCTCACTTTCTTCAAATGCTTTGAGACTGGCTCGGATTTCATCATTTAATTTGGCTTCGTCATAAGTTTCCTCAGTTCTAACCAAGGTTAAACTGCGATTGTTTTGCGGCTTAATGTCTAAATCAAAAAGCGGTGAAGTCAACAAAATATTAGGCAATAAATTTATAATGTCTATATTAATTTGCTCTACCTGAATGCCCTGTTCTTTAGAACGTTTCACTTTAAGAAAAACCGAATTTTCGGGTGCGCCCAAAAATGGAATCACGCTATGAGTAGATGCAATAAATTGTACTTGGGGAAAAACTGCGGATAACAGAGACGGCAATTGACGTTGCCATTTAGGGTGTAAGTGTAAATCAAGTTCATCAATTAAAACGATGCCACAAAAATCTTGAGGTTCAATCTCCTCTGGTTGTTGTTGATAAAAACGAATCAATATATCTCCAATCATGGCAATGATACTTTTATGCCCGGATGCCAATTTTCTAAAGGGTATTGGTTCATAAGTTTGATCGTTGTCCCCATTTTATTTTTCAATATAAACGACTTCATCTTTATCATTGACTTGTATATCAGCAATATAAGGCAATAATTTAAGTAGTGTTTTTTTGATAATTGATAATTTTTTTATTTTTTTTGAGATAGCCGATAAAAAACTCATATTCAATGCTTAATAAAACGCCATCAGTATTAAATAAGCCATAAGTAGTCGTGCTTTTTTCGGAGACTTCATTTCGTGTTTGTTGATTTTGAATTTATAGTCTGGATGAGCCATAAGCGACAAACTGAGTAAAGGATTGAAAGTGTGGTGTTCCTAAGCGATTAATCTGATTGTTACCGTGGTTATTAAATTCTACTGTGATTTGACAATCGCTTTCTGTAAGGATTCTTTTATTATCTTGATTCCCAAATAAACCAATGGCAATTGCTTGTAGTACGCTGGTTTTACCAAAACCATTTTCTCCAGTCAAAAATATCCATTGAGTTTCTCCGGGCAAATCAGCGATATTAGTTTTAATAATGCCTTGGTAATTTTCGATTTGAATTCGTTTTATCGCACAAGGTAACATTATTTTTTTCATCATTTTTTCCTCGGTGCGTGGCAGCTAATTCAGACCTGCGGCAGGTCGAGTTCGTAGTCTTTTTGAGGCATTAACCTACGATATGGCATTGAGATATTGGAGGGAAATGGTGTGGTGCCCCCGCTGGGATTCGAACCCAGAGTCTCCGGCTTAGGAGGCCAGTGCATTATCCAGTTATGCTACAGGGACTGGGGGAGGGGATAAGATGGTGGAGCCGAGGAGGGTTGAACTCCTGACCTCTGCATTGCGAACGCAGCGCTCTCCCAACTGAGCTACGGCCCCATGATTTGAATGGCCGGCATTCTACACGAATGAATTCGATTATGCAAGTTTTTTTTACCTGTAGGCGATAAATCGCCTACTACGAGCCCTAAGTTCGTAGTAGGCGATTTATCGCCTACAAACGTCTCCGCAAACCTTCTACCGCTGCACGTACCTGACTCGGGGCAGTCCCACCGATATGATTACGGGCATTGATTGACCCTTCCAGTGTTAATATCTCATACACATCATCCTCAATCTGCGGCGAAAAGCTTTGAAATATCTCCAAACTCAAAGCATCTAACTCACAGTCGCTCTCAATACAATGCCGCACCGCTTTACCCACAATCTCATGGGCATCCCGAAATGCCACCCCTTTGCGTACTAGATAATCTGCTAAATCCGTCGCCGTGGTAAAACCCCGTTGCGCGGCGGCACGCATTTGCTCTCGTTGCACTTGCACAGTGGGTATCATGTCCGCAAAGACGCGCAAACTGCCTTTTAATGTATCTACTGTGTCAAATAGTGGCTCTTTATCTTCTTGATTGTCTTTGTTGTAGGCTAACGGTTGCGATTTCATCAAAGTCAATAAACTGGTCAAATGACCATACACGCGCCCCGTTTTGCCGCGTACCAATTCTGGCACATCTGGATTTTTTTTCTGCGGCATGATGGATGAGCCTGTGCAAAAGGCATCGCTTAATTCAATGAAATTAAATTGCGCCGATGACCATAATACGAGTTCTTCTGAAAAACGCGACAAGTGCATCATCAGTATCGCCGCTGCGGCTGTAAACTCAATCGCAAAGTCGCGATCACTGACAGCATCTAAAGAATTTTCTGCGAGGGTGTCAAAGTTTAATAGTTGGGCTGTGTAGTGGCGATCTATCGGATAACTGGTGCCCGCAAGAGCGGCAGCGCCAAGGGGCATACTATTCACCCGTTTACGACAGTCTTGCAAACGCGCCCTATCACGTAGCAACATTTCACTCCAGGCTAACAAGTGATGTCCAAAGGTGGTAGGTTGAGCATTTTGTAAATGGGTAAAGCCGGGCATTATAGTTTCAGCTTCGCGCTCGGCAACGTCTGCTAGGGCTGTCAGTAGGCGCGTCAATTCGCTGCTAATCAGTTCGATTTCATGGCGCAAATAGAGACGAATATCTGTCGCTATTTGGTCATTTCTAGAACGTCCGGTGTGCAATTTTTTGCCCACAGCGCCAATTTTCTGCGTCAGGCGGGATTCGATATTCATGTGAACATCTTCTAAAGCCTCTGACCATTCAAACTTTCCTTGTGCAATTTCTTGTTGAATTTCGGTTAAGCCTTTAACAATTTGTGTGCATTCTGCCTCAGTCAAAACGCCAACATGAGCTAACATACGGGCATGGGCAATTGAGCCCATGATGTCGTATTCATATAAACGTTGATCAAAGCTGACGGAGGCTGTAAACGCTTCAACAAAGGCATCGGTGGGTGCCGTAAAGCGCCCACTCCAAGGTTTTTCGGTGTTCATTTGGTTTTCCTGTTGTTAATAGCACAAGATAAATCTTGGACTCCGAATAAATCTTTTTTATAATATCATATTCCTATAACAACATCTCCACCTGTATCATGCCCCGGCTGTCGCGCCAAACTGCGACTTAACGCTAGGCGAGAATATGGTTCGATCCGCTTGTCATTTCGACGCAAGGAGAAATCTCTGAACATCCAAAAATCAGAACAGGGATTGACGAAATAAGGGGATTAAAACACGCCCGTCGATATGACGTCTTGGGGGGAGCGGAGGTGGGATAACATGGGGCTTCATCTTAAAACCATTAAAACCCCTCTCAACGACCACCATCAACCTTGTTCACCAAGCGTGGTGAAACTTTG
>JBDLJY010000547.1:0-3515 GCA_039714115.1 Pseudomonadota bacterium
CACGCTTCCGGTAAACAATCAACCACGAATAAGAGAGATGAAGCGGGATATTGATCGCAAAGTGCTTGGTGTGCTTTTCACGCCCAAAGATAACAAAATGGGCCATTTCGTATTGCCCTTTGAAAACCTAACTAAGCTGATTGTCTATTACGATAGAAACCAGATAAACGGCAAAGATGATTATCTTAAAGTCAGGGATTTAGGCTCATAAAATCGTGGGACAATCAGGTGATACAATCACAAGATATCAAAAAGGCAGCGAAAGAATTCATTAAAAATGAACTCAATGATTATCGCGCCACCAACATCATAGGAGGCTTGTCTTCAGGCTTAGACTCACTCTGGCATTTGCCCGATGAACCTAGTCTTAAAAAAGTCGCCTTGATTGCCGTAACATCACGCGCTTGTGATAAAACCCGTCAAGATTCTGAGATAGCTGATCGTCAAGTCATGTATGGCGATATCCATCGTTTTGAACATGAAACTCAATCTGACGAACTTGGCGTAGTTAAACACTTTTACCGGCATCAACCTATCGAAGCCTTCTGCGATGACATGAATGTTGCCGATAGTTTCAAAAATCCTTCGGTGCTTTTTAGTAACATCAGCCAATTATATGAGGAAGGTTATCGTGATGTGATTATTGTGACCAAGGTGCCTTTTACTCGTCGCATACGCATGACGACAGATGAGAATACCACTTATACGACAATGCCATTAAGTTAAGACAAACCTGACAGGTGTAAAAAACCTGTCAGGTTAATTTTTACCTTAACTTACAACGACCTGCCATGTTTTGGAAACCTGGCAGGTCTTCTTTTGGGGGCTTAACTTAATGGCATTGACTTATACGAACCCCAAAATTCTTCATGAATTGTATGAAGAAATGCCTGAACTTCGGATTTATCCGTTATTCACTCAAAAATCTTATGGTGTGCGTCTGCCGCCAAAACAGCCTAAACAACCGATGTTTATCCCTCATGATCCAAATTATGACTGGCGTATTGATGATAGCACCTTATTTCGTGCAGCCTCAGTGCTGACTAATCATGTTATTAAGAGTGGTGGTGGGGGTGATAAATTGCATAGTGGTATGCGCTTGAAACCATCATCGGAGACAATAATATTGGACATCAAGCCAATTCGTTAGAATTCCCTAAACCTAAGAAGGGTAAAGAAACCTATTACTTCTCAATTAACTTGATTGCCTTGCTCAAGCATCTTGAAAATCAGTCTAATGAGTTCCGCACTCAGCAAAATAGGCGATAAATCGCCTACTACGAACTAAAAAACATGACTGGGTTCATCGATATATCCCAGGAGGTTTATTCTGCAAGATCGTCTGGTTTTTATCGCGATCATGTTAAAAAAAATCCGATTTTTTGAAAAAATCGGATTTTTAGCGGAGCGGAGTAAATAGGCTTGTTATCAGGTGGAGATATATTCATTGGCATCAAAAAATCCGATTTTTTTGAAAAATCGGATTTTTAGCGGAGGGTAGTTATTATCAATCAATTTCAATTTCTACTCGTCTATTTTTCGATAATGCGATGGGATCATAGTCCATTATTAATGGTTGGCTGGCACCATAGCCATAAGTATTTATACGGTTGCTGGCTATGCCACGTTTTATTAGGGCTTGTTTCATTGATTTGGCGCGGTTTTTTGAGAGTTCTAAATTTAGTTTATCGCTTTCTGATTGGCTTTTGCCGGCAAAGCCTTGTGTGTCTGAGTGCCCTTTTATGTTGATCATTTTCCCTGGTTGTTTTGATAGGGCTCCGGCGATTTCGTTGAGTTGGGTATTGCTGACTAGGCTTAATTCATGTTTGCCGGTTTCAAATTGTATCGCTTGGAATATTGCTACCGGTATTAATATCGCTCGCAATTTTCCTTCTTGTGGCGTTAGTTCTCTAAAATTATTGCGACATTTTGCGGCTTGTTGATAAAGTCTTTGTAAACGGCTTTTGTCGTAAAGCAATTCTAGGCTTTGTTGATTGAGTATCACTTTTGAGTCGGCGGTTTTGTAACGTTGATCTCGCAATAATTCGATGACACGCTTACGCGCTGCTTGTTCTTCATTGCAAACTTGTAAATAGGCTTCTAAGCTTAATGGAAATTGTTTTTGTTGGTAATAGATGCTGCCAATGCCTAGCCATGCGGATTTATAGCCAGCCTTTATCGCTTGTTGGTAAAGTTTGAATGCTTGAACATATTGGTGTTGCTTTTCTAAGATCACTGCTAAGTTGTTGTTGGCAAGGGCATGATTTGGGCATAGGCGCAAGGCATCTTTTAATAATGTTTGCTGCCTTTCTGGGTAGTAGTAGGCTTCAATGATATATTCATTGGCATCTTCACAAGGGGATGCTAGGGTGATTGTTGGGATGAGTAGCAATAGAGCTGATATTCTCATTTGTTTGTCTCCAGTCATTAATTTTATTTTATCGTATTTCAATCATTAATTTTTTATGAGTTAAAATCTCATCAGGCTTGGCACTAACAATAGCTTTAAAATATTCAGTGCCTGTTTCTAAATATAATTTATTGCCTTGAGTCACATTTTCTGAGGTAGATAGTGGCGGAGGAAAGGAATACAGTTTGCCAATTTCTATGGGTTCATTTTTTAGCATAGGTAACCAAGTATCGTTATTTGAGGTTCGGTTAAATAGGCTAAAAAATAGGGGCTGATTAGTAGTGCCATCAACTTTATAATAACAAACTACGGCTTGGTTACGATTAAATTGAGTTTTACCGATAGAGTCTAGCCAAAAACTAAGCATAATGGTGGATTTAGGTAAGTCTTCTTTAATTGGTGGTGGCGGCTCGTTTATACGCTCATAAATCAGTTCAGATATAACATTAGTTATTATAGGTAATATTATTGTGATGCTAATAAAAGCAAGTATAGTCCAGATTATTTTTTTCATAATTTGTTTGTTTCTATCCGGTTTTTTGAAGAAATAGGATCATTGTTTCACAAAATAAAACGGTTCTTCTAAGTTGTCATCATAAACTGGGTTTTGTTTGCCCTTGGTATCTTGCTTGACTCCTTTTCGCACTTTCCGGAGTATATCAACGAGACGCATATTTGGTTTTTGTATCCATTTGATTAGATGTTTAATATATGGACTATTATCTTCAGTTCCATCAGCTGCGGTTTCTCCGGGGCTGGCTGCGTAGGCGATTATAAATCCTGTATCTGCTATCTTTTGCGTATTGAGTCCACTTGGTAGTGCCATTTGCCCGGTTCGCAATCCTCGTATTTGGGTAAAGGGTGAGTTACGGCATGCATCTAATATGATTAGGTTGGTTTGATTGCGGGCAGTTTTTATCATGTCTGAGACATATGCGGTTTGCATCGCGGTTGTTTTTAATTCTTTTTTCCATTCGTCAATTTGGTTGATATGAATCGTTTGCCATTCTTGCATTAAGTCGTCATTAGCACCGATGGGTATTAAATAGTTATGATCTCCATCTCTAACGCCATGCCCTGCAAAATAAAATAGTCCAACGGATTG
>JBDLJY010000548.1:0-3485 GCA_039714115.1 Pseudomonadota bacterium
TCACGGATTTGACGGATGACGCGGATTGCACGGATTAAAAAAAAGCGAGCGTAGGGTCAATGCCATTAAGTTAAGCCCCCAAAAGAAGACCTGCCAGGTATCCAAAACCTGGCAGGTCGTTGTAAGTTAAGGTAAAAATTAACCTGACAGGTTTTTTACACCTGTCAGGTTTGTCTTAACTTAATGGCATTGTACGAAAAATCACGGTTCTTGTAGGGGCAATCCTTTATGGTTGCCCCTCTCACGCACGGTTTTGAAAGCGAGTCCCTTATGGCGACATAAGGGGCTTAGCTACCTACGTTGCCTCGAAAATGACTTTATAATTCAATTCGTTTATTTCCTAATTAGTTGTACTAATGTATGGGGGGGGTATAAATATAGAGTGGTGTTTAGATAAAAAAGTAATAAAATCAAAACGTTAATCTTAATTTAATGGCATTGACCCTACGCTTGCTCCGTCTCAACACACAAATTCACCGGAGCATTTATATGTTGTAGGGTGGATTAAGCTCCGCGTAGCCATGTTTTAACATTGGAAGTCGTACAGCACAGCCCTTGCAATTGTGCAAATCTATCCTACAGGTTAAATCTTGGAGGTGAGATAAATTGCCAACGCCTTGCAAGACTTATCGGATGGATAAAAAAATACTTGACCTGCTTAGGATGAACTGATAGGATTGCATCCGTAAAAATTCATTGGGTGTTTAACAATAAATTTGGAAGGTGTGAAATGTCAGATCAAGTGTTTTCTATAGATGAAGATTTAACTAAAGAATATCGGCGATATTTTAAAGATCAAGGAGTTATTGGTTATTATAAAAGTCCTTATGTGGTAGAGCCAAAGAAAAAAATTTATCATTTGTGTTCGGAAGATGGAGAATTGACCGTCTTAGGTGATTCATTGAAATCCGTTCATAAACGGCTTCAGGATATTTATTATGCCAATCAGTTGGAGTTGGATTTTCGGGTGCCTGCTAAGAAACAGGAGACGGTAAAAATTACTCCAAAAAGACTGGGTTTATTGGATGAGGTGAGTAAGATAAAAACATGGGGGCGTGGTGTTATTGCCAAAATAGCTGCTAATTTGGGCCGGAAAGTAGGGGCTGTAAGGCAAATGTTGTCGGTTTTAACAAAAAAAGGTTTGTTGGTTCGCATACAGCGCGGGCAATATGCTTTGTCAAACGAGCAACTTTTTGTCCAAAGCTGAAGCTTTGGACTCCAAGATATCTTGTCTAAGGCAAAAAAAGCGTGGGAACGAGGAAAGGAGAACAATTGATGAAAAAAACGAGTGTTATATGGTAGCGCCAATTATGAAGAAATCGTCGAAAAAAATGGCTACTTTGTCGATAAAACTGCCTATATTGATAAATTGGAACAGGTTGGAAATCCCGTTTTTTTGCGTCCAAGGCGGTTTGGAAAATCTCTCTTGTGCCGGATGCTAGAATGTTATTATGACATCAATCGGCGGGATGATTTTGAAAAGCTGTTTGGGCATACTTATATTGGTCAACATCCGACTCCATTGCATAACACTTTTTTGGTTTTACATCTGGATTTTTCTACGCTGAAACCAACGGGTAGTCTTGTCGATATTGAAAAACGCTTTGACTTAATTTGCAATTTACAGATGAGAACCATTGTGGAGCAGAATGCTATAAGGCTCAATGGTAAGGACAGTATATCTGTTACAGATGAGTCTTCATTCAATCTTCAATTACTTCTCAATGTTATTCAAAGTAATAATAAGTTGCCTCGGCTTTATGTGATCATTGATGAATATGATAATTTTGCGAATCAATTGATTACGAGTCATAAAGATAGTCTTTATCAGGAGTTGACGGATGATGATAGTTTTTTAAAAACGTTTTTTAAAACTTTAAAGGAAGGTCGTAAAACTGGGGCTATCGCTAATGTGTTTATCACTGGTGTATTGCCGATCACGATAGATGATATGGCTTCTGGCTATAATATTGCTAATTTCATTACGCTGCGTCCTAAGTTTGAAAGGATGTTGGGCTTTACGCAGACGGAAGTGGATAAATTGATAGATGAAATCTATCATGATTATGATATTGATCCAAATACTCGTCAGGAAGTCGAAGCGGTTATTAAGAGTCATTATGATGGCTATCATTTTGTTACAACGGATGGTGAGGCTCTTTATAATTCTACCCTTTTGATGTATTTTTTGGAGCAATTGGTTGAGGAAAAGACGCTTCCGACACAGTTGCTTGATATGAATTTGAAAACTGATTTGTCTTGGGTGAGGTGTTTGACGGCTTCTAATCCAACGTTAACGGCGGAATTTGTTAATCAACTGACTTTGCATAATCATATTGGTTATGATAGTCGGCTTTTGGTAGATAAATTTAATCGGTTCCAGTTTTTTGAAAAAGGCTTTTTTCCGATTTCTTTTTTCTACTTGGACATGTTAACTAAACAGGATTATTTTTATTTAAAACTGCCTAATCTGAATTTGCAGCAAATATTTGTAGAATATTTTAATGAACTCTATCGCATAGATGTGTCTTGTCGTTATACTGAAGTCATGCAAGGTTTTGTCAATAAGCCGGTTCTTTCAGAGCTGTTTGCCGGTTATTGGGAGCATTATGTGTCGCAGTTGCCAGAGGCCGTTTTTCCGCAAATGAATGAGAATTTCTATCGCACTACTTTTTATGAGTTGTGCAGCCGTTATCTATCCCATTGGTTTACGTGGCATATAGAACGTTCTTATCCACAAGGTAAAAGCGATTTAGAGTTTGTGGGCAAACATAATGAGAAGTTTGCTGGGCTTAGGTGGGTGATTGAGTTTAAGTATTATTCTAATACTAAGTTTAGGAAACTTAAGACGAGTATTGATGAATTTGAGTTAATCAAAGCCGATACTCAACAAGTCAAAGGGGGCTTGAAAAAGGAGTATCCAGAGGCGCATATTTCACAATTTGTGATTTATTGTTTTTCTAATCAGGGGTTTCGGGTGTTTGAGGTGCCAAACAGTTAAAGCTTTTCATTTCCCACGCGCCAACGTCGAGTGACGGGACTGATGTGAGAGGGCAACCACAAGGGATTGCCCCTACGATATAAATTGAGGGCAAAATGGCGCAAGTCAATAAATACGGGACTTGAGCGTTTTAAGGGCTACGGTTAAAAATCCGATTTTTCTAAAAAATCGGATTTTTTTCTCGTTCCCACGCTCCGGCGTGGGAATGCCTGCCTGGACGCCAATGCCATTAAGTTAAGCCGCCAAATAAGACCTGCCATGTATCCAAAACATGGCAGGTCGTTGTAAATTAAAGGAAAAATTAACCTGACAGGTTTTTGACACCTGTCAGGTTTGTCTTAACTTAATGGCATTGGCTTGGACGCGGAGCGTCCTACAAGAAAAAGCTTTAAGGAGTGAGTTAATACTATGTCTGTACCAGCAGCTTATTTAGGTGTCATTATTATTTGGTCAACAACTCCATTAGCTATTAAGTGGAGCGGTG
>JBDLJY010000549.1:0-3475 GCA_039714115.1 Pseudomonadota bacterium
AGTGTCTGCCGCTAATGTCCCATCATACACAAGAGTATTTGTTGTCGGATTCAGAGGAAAGTTATCGCTTGATGTCATGCTGGCAATAACACTACCACTACTATTTTGTAGTGTCACATTTATCGCAAGGTTCGCGGCTCGACTTTCTCCTTCAGCACCCAATAAAGGTTTGACTTCAACATGCGTCGTTCCTGAAGCGGAGAAAGAGTAAACATCGACATCACTCAATAAGCCATCAGGCGTAATTTGACCTTCATGATCAGTGACAGGAAGAGACAAGCTTGTTGCTGTTGCAGTGGTATCACCCGCATCGTCAGTAACAGTCCCTAAGACATCTGCAATGATTGTTAAGTCATTCTCTGACCTATTTGCATCGGGATAATCACCTTTGCTCCATTGCACATATTTTCGGGAAAAAGGAGCACCCATGATAGGTCCCCAAACACCATGACCACGATAATAAGTTCGCGTTGAGGTACCATCATGCCACAGCCCCATTTGATGTCCTGCCTCATGGGAAATTGTCATTCCCAAGCTGCCTCCACCACTATTCCAAACCCAGGCTGTTTTGAGATAATCAGAAGTATTATTAAAAATGCCAACATAGGCATAACCACCCCATCCGGGGAGGAAATAGCTCGTTCTTGTCGCAATTATTTGGGAACGATTTACAATTGCCGTCGCATCATAAACAGCCTGTTTAGTGGTCACATTAATGTCAAAGGCGGCAAAATCCTCTGCCGCCTCTCGCCAACCTAACCACATCAAATGGCGATCAGTCGATGAAAAAGTCGTTGTATCACTATTATAACTATATGGGGTATAGGTAATATCGTTACCACTGTTATAACGATCATTCCATGCAGTGCCAGAAAGTGTTCCACCCCAGTAGTTGATATATAGTGTTTTGGCAGCACCATGCCTACTTTCCAAATTTTGTAAAGTAGATAGATCGGGAATCAAATCAGATGATTGGGGAATGTTTACGACACCTGTATCGGGTGCTATAGGAAAATCTACACACTGATAGTCATTAACATTCTCTTCTCTCAGAATGCCTCGACCATTGCCATCAATAATGGCTTGATAAATCTCCCTATTAACAGCATCATGAAGAATCATGCCTACAATTATATTATCGACTACAAGCAACTCCAAAGCACCTGCATTGTCTTCAAAAGAAACCATTTTTCTGGATGTCTCTTTTGGCCAGATATCATCTGAGCGACCCACACCTGTCAGCGTTCTCTTCACAACACCAGAAACGGTTTGCCCACTTGGCAAGATAACATCGATTACTGAATTTTCTACCAATTGACTGGTAGAATAAATATTGAAATAAACAGTAGCTACACCACTACCGCCCTGTTGTGCAGACAAGGAGTAGAGCAACTCCCCAGAAAAAGCTGGCAAACTGAGCCAAGAAAATAAGGTGACTATGCATATAGCTTGCCACTTATGTGAAAAGAGTGATTTATTTGTCATAAATTTATCCTCCCAAGGGAACGCCAAAGCGATGACACCCTTTGATTTAATTATTACCGCCCTCATTAAAAAATGCAACACGATTTCTAATGAAATTTTAAAAAAACAAATAAAATCATTCTGTTAAAAACAATTTGTTGTTGTGACCGGTTTTTCACAATGGGTTTAAATCAACAATAACCAATTTTTTTTAAAATACTTGTCGGAGTCCAAAATTTATTTTGGACGAATTAATTGAGGATATATGAGTCTTATGTTATAAAATTTGCAAAAAGCACTTTTATGTTATAAAATTTGCAACAAAACGACTGTTATGTTATAAAATTATATAAAAAATGACATTTGAGAGTGCTTATGAAAAATTTTTTGCAAGAGTTAGTGTTCAGTTCAAAAGACTATCGAGAATCAAGACAAATCTCTCAACAACTGAGAGCCGGGCAGCTACGCAAACTCGCGTCAAAGATTTATACGACTAATCTCGAAGACACGGCACCAGAAATTATTTATCGAAACCGCTACCAAATCGCCAGTCACTTATTTCCTGCTGCGATCATCAGTTATCGTACTGCCTTTGAAGGTGATGTGAAACGGGGAGGAACGCTTTTTTTGACCTATCTTCATCGCCGCAATCTGTCCTTACCCGGCTTAACAATTCGACTCATAAAGGGCAACTTTTCCAAACAAGGCACGAATCCCTTTTTAGAAACCTTATATATCTCAGGTTATGAACGCACCCTACTTGAAAATCTTCAGCCGAGCCGACAACGAGGTGGGGTTCGTAAAACAGTGGAGCGGGCGGCGGTGGAACAACGGCTGGAGACTCTCTGTCGTATTCGGGGCGAAGCAGAACTCAATAGCTTGAGAGATCGAGCTAAAGCACTCGCTACTTCAATTGGAAAGCTACCTGAATATGATAAGTTAGATGAAATGATTGGTGCCATTCTTGGTACCCACTCAAACCAAGTCTTAAAGACACCCGAAGCACGCGCACGCGCCCAAGGATTACCTTATGACACTGAGCGATTGGAACGTTTTATGTCGCTTCATGCGCTACTGCGTTCCAGCGTATTCCCTGAACGCAAATTAATTGAAACAGCAATAATTTTACCAAATATAGCTTTTTTCGATGCTTATTTTTCCAATTACATAGAAGGCACGGAATTTGATCCTGAAGAGGCAGCAAACATTGTGTTTCACAATCGTCCCCTTGAACATCGTCACGAGGACTCGCACGACATCATTGCCACCTATAACCTCGTCAGTGATCCGGTCGAAATACGTTCCTGCCCTGAGAGTCCAGAAACATTCGAGGCGCTACTGAAAAAACGCCATTCGATACTAATGGCTGCTAGAAAGGACAAGCGCCCGGGTGAATTTAAAGAAATCGTCAATCGAGCTGGCAATACGCTGTTCGTGTTGCCGCAGTTAGTGCGAGGGACGCTTCTCAAGGGATTTGAATTGTATCAGCTACTTGACAATCCCTTTGCACGGGCTGCCTTCATCATGTTTGTCATTTCCGAAGTCCACCCTTTTCTTGATGGTAATGGTCGTGTGGCGAGGATTATGATGAATGCGGAATTGGTTTCTGCGGGACAATGCCGTATTTTCATACCCACCGTTTTCCGTGAAGATTATTTATTAACTTTGCGTAAGCTTACCCGGGAAGGAGATGGGGAACCGTATATGAAAATGCTTAATAAGGCACAAGAATTTGTCTCAAAAATAAGTTTTTCCGATCATGAGAAAGCGAGCAAAATGTTATACGCTTGTAATGCTTTTACTAAGCACGATGAAGGAGTTTATTTGAAA
This sequence comes from Pseudomonadota bacterium, assembly GCA_039714115.1. Lineage (GTDB taxonomy): Bacteria > Pseudomonadota > Gammaproteobacteria > Beggiatoales > Beggiatoaceae > Thiomargarita. Next base: position 3,295 of record JBDLJY010000549.1, read on the forward strand.
ATGCCTGATTAGTTGTGGATTGTCTCGACCTCGTTATTGCTAAAGTCCAAGATAAATCTTGGACTCCTACCAAAGCTTAAAACGATTCTTCTATTTCAATCCACAGCGGCATACCCCTATGCCTATCAACCGCCTTCAACAATTTTTGCCTGACATAAAAAGCCTCGTTTTTTCGACAACG
>JBDLJY010000550.1:0-3469 GCA_039714115.1 Pseudomonadota bacterium
TATGAAGTGACTTTTGCCGAATATGACAAATTTGCTGAAGCGACAAGTAGAAAAAAGCCCAAAGATCGGGGTTGGGGGCGGGGTAATCGTCCGGTGATTAATGTGTCTTGGTACGATGCAACGGCTTATGCAGAATGGTTAAGCCAACAAACGGGGCAAAAATATCGCCTGCCAACTGAGGCTGAATGGGAGTATGCAGCACGGGTGGGGACGATCACTAAGTATTGGTGGGACAATGAAATTGGCTCTAACAAAGCCAATTGTTTGAATAGTGATTGCGGAGATCGTTTTGAATACACGGCACCTGTTGGCTCTTTTGCACCGAATACCTTCGACTTATATGACACCGTGGGCAATGTCTGGGAATGGACATGTTCTGAGTATGAAAATAGATACAACGGTAAAGAAAATACATGCAAAGGCCACATAAATAGTGGCGAAAATAAAAGCCTTTTTGTGGTGCGCGGCGGCTCATGGTACAGCGACGCTAGGTTGGCGCGGTCGGCGAACCGTAACAGGTGGCAGCCGGCTGAGCGCAATAGGGTCGTCGGTTTTCGGCTCGCCAGGCTCCCCTAACCCTTGGGTTTTGGCCCTTTTACCCTTGGGCTTTTGGTTTTTGGGTTTTGGGGTTTTGGGGTTTTGGGTTTTTTTGATGAATAATGAGTACAACGGATTTATGTTTAATTAAGGCTATGAATTTATGAGATTTAATCCGTTTCTTTAGTACAACGGATTAGGGGAATAAACGGATTGAGTGAGATGTAGTCTATTGTACTCAGGAGCCAATGCCCTAAAGTAATTAAAAACAACATGGATTCACCCAAGATAAATCTTGGACTCCGAAAGGTTATATCGTGGTTTTTCATTTAAAAAGAGGAGACAGCCTATGCTAGCAAAAACCGTTGATCTCATTGAAGCACAAAAGCAATTTACAGAAATCGTTTCTCTCGTGCAAACAGGGACTGAAGTTATACTTTTAGCTAATAGTCAACCCATTATCCGCTTAATGCCTATTGCCTCAACGACTCAAGAGCCACCAGATGCTGAGGATTTAGGGCAGCGTGTGTTAGGCTTACACGAAGGACAGGGGTGGATAAGCGAAGATTTTAATGAAGCGTTACCTGATGAATTTTGGTTGGGGGAATGATGAAAGAAAAATTGTTGTTAGACACCCATACTTTAATCTGGATGGATATTGAATCATCTAAACTGTCGTCACGAGTGGCGATACTATTGCAAGATAAGTCAAATACCTTACTCCTGAGCGTGGTAAGCGTTTGGGAAATGCAAATTAAACACCAACTGGGCAAGTTAAAACTTAATCAACCCTTAGTTGAGATGATTAAAAGTCAACAGCAGATTAACAATATTGAAATCCTACCAGTCACTCTGGCACACGTTTTTGCCTTGCAAAATTTACCCACACCTCACAAAGACCCTTTTGATCGATTACTTGTGGCTCAGGCTATTGTAGAAAAAGCGGCTTTAATCAGCAATGATGCGGTATTGGCAAAATATCCGGTGAACGTGCTATGGTGAGACAATGAAAGTGGGATAACAAGGATAGAGATAGGATATATATAATAGAATTGTCCCTAAATAAATTTATCACTATAGTCAATGCCATTAGTTCTACTTTGTCAGATTATCATAAATTTTCGTAGGGTGGATTAAGCGATAAGTACCGAACCATGAATTTTAAGGTTTTTTGGCTCAGTACAGAACTTATTTCTTGTCATTTCGACCAGCGGATAAATCTTTTTATCGTTCCCACGCGGAGCCTTTCTCGTTCCCACGCGGAGCGTCAATGCCATTAAGTTAAGGGCAACCACAAGGGATTGCCCCTACGAAAAACGGCATCTCATGTAGGGGCAATCCTTTATGGTTGCCCTTAACTTAATGGCATTGACGCGGAGCGTGGGAATGCCTTCAAGGACGCTCCGCGTCCTGCAACGAAAAGGAGTAGAAACCGGAGTCCACTGTGGCTCTGCGTCCGTGCCTAAATTCATTTATTTATCAATAAGTTGTACTCATTTATCGAACTCCCTGTAGATATTCCATAAAATTTCTTCTATATTAATAATTGAACTCACTTACAAACGAGGACATTCATAATGCAATTCAAAAGCCCACTTGTGCTATTTGTCACTCTAGGGCTCCTGGCAACTACTGCTTGTACAGAACAAGACAAGCAAGCCAGCACTACTAAGGGTGACAAACCCACAGATTTTTCAATCCCCGCTGCCCCTCCTGTTGAACCCCAAATGCAGCATCAAAAACGCTTTGCCTTAGTGATTGGAAATTCTGCCTATCAGAAAGAGGATTTTATTTTAGATAATCCTGTCAACGATGCCACCGATTTGGCGAAGGTTTTGCGCCAATTAGGTTTTGAGGTGGTTGAAAAAACTAATCTTGGCAAACTGGAAATGCAAACCACTATCGATCAGTTTAGTCAAAAACTGTACGACAACAAAGGCGTAGGTTTATTCTATTTCTCTGGACACGGCATCCAGTATAACGGTGTCAATTATATGTTGCCCGTGGATACCCAATCTTTAACAGCCCGTTGGCAATTGCCTCATAAAACTGTTTCGGCTGATTATGTCTTAGACGGTATGAAAGCGGCGATGAATCAAATTAATATGATCATATTAGACGCTTGCCGTGATTTGCCCGCCTCTCTCAAAAAGTGGGGCAAAGGTGACATGGTGCAAGGTTTATCAATGGAAGTGCCGATTCCCGGTTCTGTGATTGCTTATGCTGCGGCGCCGGGTGGTGTAGCGGCGAGTGGGGTGGGTAATCGAAATAGTCCTTATGTTAAACATTTGATGAAATGGATACAGGTGCCTAATTTATCCATTGATGAGGTTTTTACTAAAGTGGGCGAAGCCGTAAAAACTGAAACTTACGGTAATCAGTTGCCGGGCTATTATAAGCAGTTGTATAAGCCCTTTTATTTTAAGTGGCAAGCTGTCCCGTCCAAGGTAACGCAATTATTGCGTGTATGCCAGACGCATTTTAAAAACGGTCGTTTAAGTGGTGGTAGTGGCACGGCATGGGGATGTTATCAGGCTGTGTTAGAAAAGGATCAGACGAATGCTCAGGCGTTGGCGGGTTTGGAAAAAATTGAAAAGCGTTATGTGGATTTGATCCGGGGTGCTTTAAAAAAGAAGCAAGTCGATTCAGCCGAGCATTATTTGGCGGGTTTACGCTCAGTGAGTTCCGGCTCTGCTCAGTTGCCAAGATTAGAGGCTGAGTTGTCTGCTTTGCGAGCTTCTGAGCGTGACACTTTTGTTGCGGGTAAGGTGTTCTATGATCGTTTACAGGATGGTAGCGAAGGTCCTTCGATGGTGTGGATAGCAGGGGGGCGCTTTAAAATGGGGGATATTCAGGGCGGTGGCGATAGTGATGAGCAGCCTTTGCATGATGTGTCTGTTGGGCGTTTTGCGATGGGGCGTTATGAGGTGAC
>JBDLJY010000551.1:0-3464 GCA_039714115.1 Pseudomonadota bacterium
GTCTGTATTTTACTTTGACCTGGCAGGTTTTGTTATGATCAGCCTGCCAGGTCTGGTTTTGAAGTTGAAATAACTTCTTCAAGTCAAAACCAAAGTCAAGACCTGCCAGGTTAAAACCAAACCTGGCAGGTCAAAGGCGTAACCAGGTCTGTATTTGACTTTGACCTGGCAGGTTTTGTTATGATCAGCCTGCCAGGTCTTGTTTTGAAGTTGAAATAACTTCTTCAAGTCAAAACCAAAGTCAAAACCAGACCTGCCAGGTTAAAACCAAACCTGGCAGGTCAAAAGCGTAACCAGGTCTGTATTTTACTTTGACCTGGCAGGTTTTGTTATGATCAGCCTGCCAGGTCTGGTTTTGAAGTTGACTAAATTATTTTATGCACGTTCCTAAAAATATAACAAACTTTTAGCAATAAATTGATTATAATATCTTAAATCGCGGCTGCTGAACTACGATTTTTATTTTAATTTTCCACAAAGGTAGGTTCATTATGCCGTCGAAAAATCTTAACCGGCTCCTTCGTGCCTTGGCGCGACGGGGGCTTGAAGTCACTTATGACAATCGTATTTATTCTGTCCGCCTCAAAAATTCTCCCGAGGCACCAGCGGCGGAGGTTTTACTCCACGAAAGTTTACCAATCGAAGCTAAAGCATTGTTGCAATTAGCTAATTTGGCTAATGCCTCTCATCCTGCTGGTGGACGTATCAAAAAATGTTGTGCCACTCCCGATTTTCATCCGGGGGATGGCGGTGTTGCTATCGGTTCGATCCTAGAAACAGAAGGGATGCTTATCCCCGCAGCGGTTGGTAGCGATATTAATTGTGGAATGCGTTTGCATGTCGCGGATTTATCCCTTGAACGTTTTCTGGCAAAGCGTGAGAGTTTTGTCCAATTGATGAAAGGGAATTATTTCTTGGGCACCCGCGATGTGACGATGACCGCTAAAACGGCTAATGCCTTGTTTGAGTATGGCATTGTCGGCTGGCTCGATAGCATGTTGGATGCACCGATGGGCGATATCATTTCATCTGATCTTAACCAATTAGCGGCTGAAATGGATCGCGTTTATTTAGGTGGCTCACTCAACGGCACGACTCGATGGGTACCCGAAAAATTGGTACCGGCTGATGGACTGGTACGCGATGGGGGACTGGCAACTATCGGTGGTGGCAATCATTTTGTTGAAATTCAAGTGGTTGAAAAAATAGAAGACCGAACGGCAGCTTACAATTTGGGCATGAAAGAAGGGCAATTAGCCTTTATGATTCACTCCGGATCACGAAATGTCGGTAAATATATTGGGGGAGTGTGGCGAGATAAGGCTAAATCAATATGGCCTCAACAACAGGCTTATCCTCAATCGGGCCTCTTTCCCCTAGCCGATCCGGAGATGATCAACGATTATTTACAAGCCGAAGCTACCGCAGCCAATTATGGTTTTGTGAATCGGCTCTGGTTGGCAGAATTGTTACGCTTACGTTTACGGGAAATTTATGGCGATGTCGAAGCGCCGCTGATTTATGACTTGCCTCACAATATCACGCTGCCCGAAGGGGTGGGATGGGTGACTCGAAAGGGGGCTTGCCCGGCCCATGCGGGACAACCGGTGATTATCCCCGGTTCAATGGGAACAACATCTTACCTATTGATTGGAAAAGGAAATCCATATTTTCTCAGTTCTGCCTCTCACGGTGCAGGGCGGTTGCGTTCACGCTTTGATCTTAACCGTAATGGGGCCGATAAAAGTGAAGAAAGCTTAGGTTTAATTGGCGTGGATTGTATTACGCTGCGAGAGGAGCGCCGAATTGAGGAAGCGCCTGCTGCCTATAAACCGATTCAGGCGGTGATTGAGGCTCAAGTAGCGGCTGAGATGGTTAGCGTGGTGGCACATCTTAAGCCGGTGCTGACTTTTAAAGCTTAATTATTTTGATGACAAAGCAAGAGAGAAAGATCTATGAAAACGGTTAACCATAATGATGAACTGAGGTCTGAATATAAAAGAGAAGACCTCGGTGTCGGAGTACGTGGAAAATACTATGAAGCGTACCAAGAGTCACACAATCTGGTGTTACTGAAGCCAGAAGTAGCAAGGGCATTTCCAAATGAAGAAGCCGTAAATGAAGCCTTATTGTCATTGTTCAAACTAGCGCAGGCATCAGTTAGCCTAACAAAGGGCTGTTAGGCACCGAGATGTGGTAGTCCCTAGAAACCAATGGAGGTGGGCTAAAACCACCAGAATACCAATATAAAAAATAAGTTAATTAAGCAAAGCGCAAAATCCTTGACAATAGGAATTAACTGTTTTTTATTGTTGTTTTTAGACATGGGGCAGAGAGAAAAATCATATTGCTTACCGCTCCTAAAAATATCATACTTTATAATTATGCTAAGTGCTTTTTTTTATTAATATAATGCATACAAAGCTTTTTTTTTATTTAAAACAAAACAATAGTATTACAAGCAAGGTATGCCTTATTTATTAAATTACAAGCACTTACATTTTTAATCTACGATACTTCCAATAAACACGGGGTTCAAATCCCTCCCCTCTAATTGAATCATCTCAGCGGTCGTGTTTGTGGCTAGGCTCATAATCACTGGCAGAGTACTGGCGGCGCTAAAGGGTAGGCAACGAAGTAACCGCTAGGTTCCCTTTTTTTGCAGAATAACATACACTCCTTTGCAGAGCAAAGGAGCGAGAGGGGCTGGACTGGGTTACAAACTCAGTCCAACGTCTGCGAGCGTTTGGGAATGAGGGTAAACTTGAGAGGATAAGTTAAAACCGTAATAACTACAAGGATTGCATTTAAAAAAGGATAAGTCAAAACACAGCTCTGGTTAGGTTTCGATAGAGTATGCAAAACACTGTTCGGAGGCGGACTGTAGTTAAGCTCTAAATAAATTGATACCAACCCGCCTTATCAAGTTGTCTCATCCTTTCTTGATGTTTGCGTCTCAATCTTTCAGCAAATGAAATAGATTTAGTCAATCGTGGTTTTCTGCCCGGTGAATGAGTTCGACTTCTTTTATAAAATACAATGGTTTGTCGCATTGCCCGTGGATAAAGGGCTGCCAAAGAGGTCGGATTTTGGCAGGTCAGTTGATGGCGATTTTGGTCAAAACAATAATTGACGATAAACTTGACTTTACTTTTAAAATATTAAATAATAATATACATTTTTTTTCTATTAGCAAATACACGTACACAAAAAGGTGGTATAATATGAATACACGGCCATTGACTCGACATGAAATTAGACTGGTTTTAGCCAGCGCAGAAAAGCCACGCGATAAGGCTTTGTTAATATTGGGATTTAATAGCGGCTATAGAATTAGTGAGTTGTTGTCATTGCATATAGCCGACGTATTTACTCGGACAAAAAGCGGGTGGCAGGTACGTGATGTGTTGACGGTGGGTAAAGACAAAATGAAGGGCAAACGCCAAGCTCGCTCAATACGGCTC
>JBDLJY010000552.1:0-3458 GCA_039714115.1 Pseudomonadota bacterium
CCACTGCGACAAATTGGCTACACAAATAAATGGCTGGCGAATTTGTCGATTTTGTCGATTTGTTTTGACATCAACTATTTTATACTCTATATTGGTTGCTGTGATAACAAGGAGAACTCAAATGCAATTTCTTGATGTTAAAACCGATTTTGCCTTTAAAAAAGTCTTTGGCAGCCCAGCCTCCAAAGACATTTTGATTAGTTTTTTAAACGCGGTGCTGGATTTTGGAGGCAATCCCATTGTCGATTTAACCATTGTAAACCCTTATCAAATGCCGATGCTTGTGGGACTCAAAGACACTTATGTGGATATCAAAGCCAAGTTAAAAAATGGCGAGATGGTAATTATTGAGATGCAAGTACTAAATCAAGCGGGATTTGGCAAACGAATATTATCTAATTGGGCTAAAGCCTATGCCACGCAATTGGACAAAGGGGATGAATATTACAATCTGAAACAAGTGATTGCCTTAACAATTACTGACTTTACTTTGTTTGATTACACCGAATTGGAGTCAGTCGTGATGACCTATTTTGGGGTTTTGGAAAAAAAACACAAGCTGCCCTACTTAATAGATGACTTTGAATTAGTGTTTGTCGAATTGCCCAAATTTGAGAAAACGGAATCTCAGTTAAGCTCAATAACCGATAAATGGCTCTATTTTCTCAAACATGCGGGAGACTTGAAATCCATTCCCCAGATATTAGGCAGTGAACAAGCCATCAAGCATGCCCTGTCGATAGCGAATACGGCTAGTTTAACGGTTGAGGAAAACGACGTACAGGAAAACAAGTTAAAATGGATCGCGGATCAGAAGGCGAATATAGTACATATGCTACAAACCGAAGCGGAAAAACAAGCTGCCTTAAAAAAAGCTGAGAGCGCGGAAAAGGAAAAACAAGCCGCCTTAGCGGAAAAACAAGCCGCCTTAGCGGAAAAATCAGCCGCCTTAGCGGAAAAACAAGCCGCCTTAGAAAAAGCCGAAAACGCGGAAAAATCTGCCTTAGAAAAACAAGCCGCCTTAGAAAAAGCAGAGAACGCGGAAAAAGCCGCCTTAGAAAAAGCCGAAAATGCGGAAAAATCCACCCACTTACAGATGGCGAAAAAAATGTTGCAAGCCAACGTTGATATTGCCTTGATCCAGCAAGTGACTGGCTTAGACGAGGTTTCGATCAAAAAATTGGCATAGTTTCATTGAGGTTTTATCGTTCCCACGCGGAGCAACCCTACATGATAGGGCAATGCCATCGCCGTTAAGGGCAACCACAAGGGATTGCCCCTACATAACACGTCGTAGGGGCAATCCTTTATGGTTGCCCCCTTAAACTGTAGGGGTGTTTAGCCACCTTATAAAATGCCGATACTAAATCAAGCGAGATTTGGCAAACGAATATTATCTAATTGGGCAAAAGCCTATTCACAATATTGAAAATTCAATCAAATCAGGTAGAATTGACACGGCTTGGAGAGCATTATTCATATTTGCTCTGTGGGCAACTCTTGGTGAGTGCGGTGGATTCACAACGGATTTGGCAAGTGGTTGCGGGTTAATGACTTTCAATGAGATATAATATGGCAACACAAAAACTGACACTTAATCTACCAGAAGAAATTTTTTACCACTTGGCTCGAATAGCTGAATTGACTCATCAAACGATTGAATCATTGACCGTTCAGAGCATCAAAAGTAACTTGCCACCGACGGTGGAAAACGCACCCTTGGAAATGCAACCCAGTTTACAAGCAATGCAGACACTTTCAGTTGATGAACTGTTCAAAATTGCACATAGCCAAGTGCCCGCTGTTCAACAACAACGCCATTTAGCATTGCTAGAGCGTAACCAAGAAACGGAGTCAATGAGCCTTGAGGATCGTCAAGAACTGAGAAAGTTAGGACAAGCCGCTGATCAGTTAATGTTGAAAAAGGCTTATGCTTGGGCCATTTTACGTTGGCGCGGTTATCGGATACCCGCCCTAGACGAATTACCATTGGAATAATCATGTCATCCATTTCTGAAACACTTAGACAGCAAGTTTCGGCAGAAGCGGCTCATTGCTGTGAATACTGTCGTACTTGTCGGCAGATAATTGGGATGCCGTTAGTTATTGATCATATTATTCCTCAATCAAGAGGAGGTAATGACAAACGGGAAAATATCGCGGCAGCTTGCTATCGTTGCAATGAGTTTAAAGGGGCAAAAACGGAAGGAATTGACCCAGCAACGGGCGTATTGGTTTCTTTATTCAATCCACGTCTTCAAATCTGGAAAAAACATTTCGCATGGGCAAATGGCGATACTCACATTATTGGTTTGACACCGACAGGGCGTGCGACAGTCGTTGCCTTACGAATGAATAATGAATATGTAGTGGAATCCCGACAATTGTGGATCACAATGAATAGGCATCCACCCCTAGAGTGATCGCGGCTCGAACTCACCAACCATAAGTTATCCGTGTTTGCGTTCCCAACAAACGTCCCCTACGCTCGCTCTATTTTGAATTTTTTTTTTACATCAACTATAATCTACCCTACATGATAGGGCAATACCATATCGTGCAGGGCAACTAATGTTAAACAACGAATGACTGAGAGTAGGTGAATTTGATCTGAGGAACCAATATGAATATCCAGTTGCAACAAGCTTTTGAAGGTGCCTATAAATTGCCATTGCTTGAACAAAACATACTGGCTGAGGCATTAATGGCGACTATTCGCAATTATGAACTGTTTGCTGATGATGAAACACGATGGGATGAGTTATTTCAAACTGAAGCTTCCCAACAATGGCTAGAAAAAATGGCCGCTCAAGTGGAGGGAGAAATAAACCAAGGAGAAGTTTTCAATTTTGATCCTGCAACTTATGTCTCACGAATATGAAATCTAAAACCACAAGCGATTTTTGGAAATGTTTTCATCGTTTACCGAAAAAGGTTAAACTTCAAACGGTAATGGTTTATCAACAATGGCAAGAGGCTCCATTTCACCCCAGTTTGCATTTTAAACAAATTGGGCAAAAAGTCCCCGTATATTCTGTTCGTGTTGGACGTGATTGGCGTGCTTTAGGGCTTCTAAAAGATGAGACTACCACTTGGTTTTGGATCGGTTCTCACGAAGATTACAATAATATTATCAAGAAAATGTAATCCCATCTAAAACTTAGCCATGCGTACCTTGCACGGGGTTCGCACTGTGCAAGGAGACTTACACGAATGGCTGGCTCTATTTTGAATTTTTTTTGACATCAACTATTTTATAGTCTAATCTACATGATAGGGCAATACCATATCGTGCAGGGCAACCACAAGGGATTACCCCCTTAAACTGTAGTGAGTACAACTAATGTTAAACACCTCGGTAAAACCTTCAACACTGCCAAGTTAATCATTGATGGTTTTTATTCGTTGTTGAGCATTTTGAAACAACAATAGGAGACAAAAAATGAGTTTTAGATATT
>JBDLJY010000553.1:0-3452 GCA_039714115.1 Pseudomonadota bacterium
AGAATACGCAGTCGAGTTGAAAGAACAGGGAATTAAACGTATCTGGGGGATTGGGGTAGTGGTTGAAGGTAAACAGGTTTGGGTTGAGAGTGTGCAACTAAGCCGTTCTGTCTGAACACCTACCTTTGTGCTGGACGGGGTTTGCAACCCAATGCCAGTATGATAACCCCCCCAAATCAGACCAGGTATCCAAAACCTGGCAGGTCGTTGGAGCCCCTCACGCAGTAAAGATACGCAAGATTTAACGTTACGGACGGGGTTGCATTAAAAACCCCGTCCGGCACAACAGTCTCTCCCGCCGAGGTGTAGGCGATTTATCGCCTACTGTTGCAATTTTTCTTCAATAACAGTTATCAATTGTCCTCCGATATCCAGTCCATACAAATTATCTAACTCGCGGATACAAGTCGGACTAGTGACATTGATTTCTGTTAGATAATAGCCTATTACATCTAAGCCAACAAAGAACAAACCTTTTTCACGCAACACAGGGCCAACTTGAGCGCAAATCCATTTATCGCGTTCAGAGAGAGGGACACCTTCACCGCGCCCGCCTGCTGCCAGATTGCCACGAAATTCACCAGGGGCGGGAATTCGGGCTAAGGCATAGGGCATCGGCTCACCATCTACCAATAAAATGCGCTTATCTCCCAGAGCAATTTCGGGGATATAGCGTTGTGCCATGACAAATCGTTGCTCATACTGAGTGATCGTTTCGATAATCACTGAAGTATTGACATCTCCTTGAGTTAATCGAAAAATCGACTTTCCTCCCATACCATCTAAAGGTTTAAGGATGATTTCGCCATGCTTTTGCAAAAAGCCCCGTAAACAGGAAGCACGGCGCGTGACGAGCGAAGGGGCACAACATTGTGGAAACCAAGCCGTATATAGTTTTTCATTGGCATCACGGAGACTTTGGGGTTTGTTGACGATTAAGGTGCCGGCGGCTTCTGTCTGTTCTAATAGATAAGTGGCGACAATATATTCTAGATCAAAGGGAGGATCTTTACGCATCAAGATGACGGATAGTATGTCTAAAGGGGCGGTTTGTGAAGTGCCCAGCGTAAACCAATTTTTTGGATCATCACGCACTTGCAATTGACGCATGAATGCATTAGCGTGCCCATCGCATAGCCATAAGTCGTTTAATTCCATATACCACAACGTCCAGCCGCGTGCTTGTGCCGCCAGTAGCATGGCAAAACTGCTGTCTTTAGAGACATTTATCTTGTCGATGGGATCCATTACGATGCCAAGGTTTTTGGACATGGTGTTTGCCTGTTTGGTAGGTGGACAGAAATAGTTATTATAGCATTGAGTTTAAAGTGTACAGCGGATTAGTCTCGTAGAGAACTGAACGGATAAAGATAGATCGATATTCTAATCCGTTCAATCTATGTCGCCACGCAGGTTTACATCTTGCTATTGATTATATTGAGTCAGTCTGTTTTGTGTTATGTTTATCCGTTAATTTCGTTAATCCGCTGTACTATGGTTTTGGACGATCCTTGCAAAGTATAAATTTTATTGGCATAATGTCCGCCCCATTTAAGGAGCAATGCCATTAAGTTAAGACAAACCTGACAGGTGTCAAAAACCTGTCAGGTTAATTTTTCATTTAATTTACAACGTGCCATGTTTGGGATACCTGGCAGGTCTGAATTTTAGGGGTTTATCATACTGGCATTGATTTAAGGAGACATCATGAAATTTCCCTACAGCATTTGTGATTTTCATAAACTCATCACAAACCATTTTTGAAGAGGCGGGAGAACATCTGCTTTTTCTACGCCCCCGTCGTTTCGGTAAAAGCCTGTTACTGTCCATGCTAGAAAATTATTACGATGTTGCAAAAGCTGAGGAATTTGAGCGACTGTTTGGACATTTGGCGATTGGGCAAAATCCTACGCCCAAGCATAACCAATATTTTATCCTGAATTGGGATTTTTCGGATATCGATCCTACCGGAGAACCGCGTGAAACGAAGTAACGAAGTAAATTCGGCAAAGAATGCACGACCATATCAATGGCAGCTTTGAACAGTTCATCTCCAATTATGAAGGTTTTTTGGATTATGATATTCAACTTGCTCCAACAAATGCACAGCGTTCCCTTCAATCGGTTTTTGCAGCGGTTAAACGCACCCCCTATAAAATCTACCTATTGATTGATGAATATGATAACTTTGCCAATGAAGTCATGATGGCTGGACAAACAACCCAACATTGGCACTTTACTTTCTAAAGCATTTTCAAAAGCGTTGCCAATATCCGCGTCGCATTTTGGACACTAATCTGGCACTTATGCCTAACGGAGGGCAAATCATTATAGATGCTTTGGACAACAATCATCAGATTGCGATTTCAGAATTGTATGATCGTTTTGGCGTAGCAGAAGTCTTGCAGACGACTAAAGATAGTCAATTTATGGCATCGTTGTTGTACTATTTTGGTGTTTTGACATTAGGTGGATATGATGAAGGGGGGGCTCTGATTTTAAGGATACCTAACTTAGTGGTGCAGAAGTTGTATGTAGAACGGATACAGGAAATGCTATTGCCTCAGTTGAAGGCAAAAGATGAAGCGGTGCGGGTGGCTAAATTGTTTTATCAAACGGGTAATATGCAATCCTTATGTCAATTCATAGAACAAAGCAATTTCAAGGTGTTTGATAATCGGGATTATCGTTGGACTAATGAATTCACCATCAAAACGGCTTTTTTGACTTTGCTATTTGATGATACTTTTTATATCATGGATTCTGAAACCTCATTAGGGAGAGCTTATGCCGATTTAACGATGATAATCCGTCCTGATATGCGACAATATCAATTGTTGGATTTTTTGATAGAGTTTAAATATGTAAGTTTGAAAAAAGCTGAATTGAGCGCTGAACAGCTTAAACAATTAAGTATTTCCGAACTGAATGCTTTAGAGCCTGTCAAAGATAAATTAGCGGAATCAAAAACGCAACTTAATAATTACCGGCAAATTTTGCTCTCCCGTTATGGCAACAAGTTACGCTTACGAACTTATAGCGTGGTGGCGGTGGGCTATGAACGGTTGGTGGTTTGTGAATTATAAAACTCAGTTCATAACCCAACACACTGTACTTGAAAACGGGATTTTGTTTATCCTTTCGGTTCACAGTTTTGTAGGGTGGGCTGTAGGTATCTGGAATACAAAGCACTCCTTTACCCAGAAATGCCGCCTACTTATTCCGTAAATCTCTGTACTAGGGTGTAGCACAGGGATTAAAACACAAACCCAACCTTATCTCACTCTTTTCTGTCAGTTCTCGTCCAAGATAAATCTTGGACTCCAAAATAAGCCGTCATTCATTGAGTCTTGTTTTAATAATGCCAAATTTTCTCAGCCCACCCAATTCCATGCCCCTGACAAAACTGCAAAGCATCCCCAGTAAACCCACCTAAAGACAAAAAAGCCGGC
>JBDLJY010000554.1:0-3450 GCA_039714115.1 Pseudomonadota bacterium
GCCTAGCCTACCGCAGTGTCGGTGGAGAATGGACGGTTTATAACACCGATAACGCCTTGCCAAACAAGCAGATTCTGGCCCTGTATGGCGATTCTAACGGCGGGCTGTGGATTGGGACTTCGGGTGGCCTAGCTCACCTGACTTTCAGCAAGAAAAATACCCTCTGTTCCGAGCTAAGTGACGAACAATGTCAAAACATCCTCACCGGCAAACGGGCCGCTATCATCATTGCCGGCGGGGGCTCTGACGACTCCAACACCCTTTGGGACAGCACAGCCGCCATCTCCACTGACATCTATAAAATGCTCAACAAAAGGGGCTTTGACAATGACGAAATCTACTACCTTTCTCCGAGTTCCTACGCTGATTTTAATGGCGATGGAAACGATGATTGTATTGTGGACGCGCCTGCCACACCGAGATGTCGTCTCAAAGCGGTGGAGACTCCGATTTCAGAACGTTCCTTGAACGTTGACGATGTGCGTCAAGCTTTTGCATGGGCGAAAACGGGCGGACAACTCGATCAGCCCCTCTACGTGTTTTTTATCGATCACGGCACCCCAGACAAATTTCAACTCAGCAAAGGAAACTACTTATATGTCGATGAATTTAAAAGCATTCTTGACTCCTACCAAAATGAAACGGGCAATGAAGTCGCTCTAGTCATCGAAGCCTGCTACTCAGGTGCTTTGCTGTCCCAACTCAAAGCCCCCCATCGTGCCATCATTAGTAGTGCCGGGAATGAACAGGCCTATTTTGATCGCACCAGTAAACAAGGATTTAGCCGCTTTTTTGCTAAGGGTTTGACTCAGGGTAGGAGTTTCTGGGAATCCTTTGAGTATGCAAGTGCAAAGCAGAAAAAATATGTACAGTCTATCAATCGAGACCAAAGTCCTCAGTGGTATGATGGCACAGAGGAAGGGCAATGGCTCAAAGAGATTTTCATCAACGGAGATTTTGCCACCGCCGATGTCACATTCACGGTAGAAGCGCTGACAACTTCCACGAAGTTATCTGTGGGTCAAAGCATAGAGCTCCGCGCCAAAGCAAGCCTGACACAAAGCGACACAAAACGCTTATGGGCTATCATCAAACCGCCCAAAGTAAGCCTTATCTTAGATAGCTATGGCACCCCGATCCTTGCATTTCCTCATGTAACACTTTATAAGCGCACAGATTCGGGAGATTGGGCCGCGACGTGGCAAGAATTTGCCTATAACGGAACCTACGAGATCACCTTTTATGCCGAAGACAAAGCCGGCAATATCTCATCAAGCGAAGAAGCGATTACGGTCGAAGTGACAGGGGGGAACGACTCACCAGAAAAAAGTTCCGTAAACATTACACTAGCCAAAGAACGCTATCAGAGAGGAGAGCTTTTCAAGGCAGAACTCACAGAAGAATTAGGCTGGGGATATGACCTATATGCAGCCATTTTATTACCGGATGGACACTTCTTAGCCCTGAGAGACACCAATAAAGCCGCTGAACTGAATAAGGCGAAAAAGTGGGTTTCCGATAGAACACCTCATAGCCCCGTCACGCTTCTTGAGTTGAGCTTGCCGGAAAATTTGCCGACTGGGCAATATTGTCTTTATGGGATTTTGTCTCCGGAGAATGAGCTTGTTTTAGAAAATCTGCCTTTGTGGGTATGGACGCAGCAGTGTTTTGAAGTTTTTTAAGGTATTTTGGCGGAGTCCAAACTAAAGTTTGGACTCCTAGAGTTAAGGTTCGTAGTAGGCGATTTATCGCCTCACCGTGAGTTGCCCTTGACTTGATGGCATTTCCGCTGAGTACAACTAATGTTCAACAACGAATAATCAATATTAATCTTTGAGGTTTTTATTTTATTCGTTGTTTAGCATTAGTTGTACTCATCACATAAATCTTGGACTGTGAATATTTTGACCCCATTTTTGAGATCGACTTCAAACCACTCTATATATAAGATAAGTGAAAAAAGGAGTCCAAGATTTATCTTGGGCGAGCGCTCGTCCAATTTGTGCTGGACGGGGTTTGCAACCCAAGTTCTCTACGAGACAACGTTTAAGACTCAATCCGTTAATCCCTGTACTTGGGATAAAGCGTTTTACTTTGACATACCAAAACCATTGAAACCTGTATTGACTGTGCCAATATGATATACCCCTCGACTAGGATTTCTTTAACACGCAGCCAGAATTTTAGGAGAAAAAAAACAATGGCCCAATCACCTTTTCCTGGAATGGATCCCTATCTTGAATCGCCCAGTTTGTGGCCGGATGTTCATAACAGTTTGATAAATATATTTCGTGAACAAATCTCGCCATTACTGCCACCGAGATATGTCGCGGAATTAGAAACTCAACTCGTCATTGATGATCGCATAAATGATCCAATCAGCGCTGTGCCCGATGTGACGATTACAGAGACGGAATGGGATGATGACGATACAGCTATTGCTATTGCGGAGGCAGTCGATACCGCAGTTGTGCCGGCATCATTGCACTTGAAGTTTCCCAAATCTGCTCCAACCCGCATCACCAGCATTTACGTCAAGCGAATTGAAGGCGACGAATTGGTAACAATCATTGAATTGCTATCGCCTAGCAACAAGCGACATGGCAAAGATCGGCAAAAATATGTACAAAAATTGTTTCATTTCTATGAAACGGGAGTGCATTTAGTAGAAATTGACTTGCTACGCCAGGGTGCTAGGGTGCCTTTAGTAGGTTTACCAAAGACGGATTACTTGGCTATGGTGAGCCGAGTTCAGGATCGACCGAATTGTGATGTTTGGCCCATCGGATTGCGTAAGCCTTTGCCAGTGTTGCCGATACCCTTGCTGCGGCCAGATATGGATATGCCACTGGACTTAGGTAAAGCTTTACGCACCGCTTATGAACGGGCACATTATGAGCGACGCATTAATTACAACGCACCCGCAACACCGCCCCTTAAATCTAAAGACATGACTTGGGCGGCAAAATTGCTTGGTAAGGACACGAATCAATAGTAAACCCGTCCTTAACTATATGTCGCTCTTGATTTGCAACCTAAGTTCTCTACGAGACAACGTTTATGATCGAATTTCTTTAATTGCTAAAAATCCGATCCCTCAGTTCTTCGGGTCAATGATAAACCGAAAAAATCGGATTTCTTTAATTGCTAGTTGCTAGAAATACTTAATGGATATGGTTTGCAACCCCGTCCATAATGTTAAATAACAAATAAAACCAAAGTACAGGGATTAACGAAATAAAGGGATTAGCTCAAGTCCAAATTAAGGCAACGCTCAGGTAATTTAAACCAATTTTTTTTGAAGACAGTTTTGCAGGACGCTCCGCGTCCATGCAGGCATTCCCACGCAGAGCGTCAATGCCATTAAGTTAAGACAAACCTGACAGGTGTCAAAAACCTGTCAGGTTAATTTTTCCTTTAATTTACAACGACCTGCCATGTTTTGGATAC
>JBDLJY010000555.1:0-3433 GCA_039714115.1 Pseudomonadota bacterium
ACGCAGAAGTGGCATTTGATACTGATGAAGCTTGTAAAAAGCTTCAAAAACAATTTGGAGATGACTTTCCAGTACCTGAGAGATAGAAATGTCAAAAACTAACATTCCTGAAAAAGTTAAGTTAAAACTATGGCTAAGGGCAGGGGGGGCGATGTGAGTACAAAGGATGTAATGAATATCTCTATCAAGATAGTAGGCTGACAGGCACATATATGAATCGTGCTTACATTGCTCATATCATTGCTGATAGTCCTGAAGGCCCTAGAGGAGATGCTACCTTATCACATAATATAAGCAAGGAATTTGATAACCTTATGTTGTTATGTGATACCCATCATCGTTTAATTGATAAAAAAGAGGTTGACGGTCATCCTGTTGAACTTCTTAAAGCATTCAAAGAAGAACATGAAAAAAGGATTGAGCTATTAACAAGCATTAATCCATGTCATAAGACACATATTATTAAGTTTTGCACGAATATAAACACTAGAAAAGGATTATGCACTTTTCCGCAGGCATGTGAAGCCATTATTCCGAAAAGATACCCTAGTGATAATCATGGTTATGAGATTGATTTAACAAATTTGTCGGTTAATGAAAATAGCCACCATTTTTGGGAACTTGCTAAAACAGAGATTAAAGAACAAGTACCACAAATATTTCGCACGGGGCTTAACAAACCACGTCCAGAACATTTATCAATATTTGCATTAGCCCCCATACCATTACTGATTTTTTTAGGTGTAGAAATTGGCGACACAATCCAAGCCGATGTGTATCAAAAACATAGAGATACAGATAGCTGGGCATGGCAGGAGCAGAAAGATTCAGACTTTCATTATGAAGTGCTTACGCCAGAAAAATATGATGGTGATGCTAAACAAATTGTACTCAATCTTTCATTAAGCGGGACAATCCATCAATCTGAAATTGATAAAGTGATCCAAGAAGATTGTCCTATCTATAAAATCACTATAAAAAATCCAAACCGAGATTTTTTGAAGTGTAAAGAGCAACTTGAACTGTTTAAGAGAGAGTTTCATCAGTTATTGGCTTTAATTAGAAAACATCATGGTAGTGATGTTGATGTTCATCTCTTTCCAGCAGTTCCAGTCTCAGTGGCGGTTGAATGTGGGCGTGTTTTACTTCCCAAAAGTGATCCTAGAATAATAATTTACGATAACAATAAAAAACTTAGTGGGTTTAAAGATACTCTAACTATAGAGTGATTTTGGAGCGTTGTCCTCGTTCCCAAATTCTGTTTTGGAATGATTACCCTGACGCGCCACTTTGACATGGTTGAGGACTAAACAACAAAAACCGGCAAGAGTTAGATAACAACATCATGGCAACCATCGAATAAATTTCCATAAAATCGCGGCTAGAGTATAATCGGGATCGTTGCTTTACCCCGTTTGCCGTTTCCTTCAGTGATGCACACATTAAGATGGCGATGTCACGTAAAAGATAAGCTTGTAGCTGCGTTATGTTGGGGGAGTAAAAAAACCCAACCTACGAACTACAGGGATAAGTCAAAACCGGTTAGCTCCTTTTCTCCCGTCAATGCCATTAATTTCATAAAAACTTTTTTATTTTCTTAAAATATTGTTATGGACTTGGTTTGCAACCCGTCCTCCGCGGGGGCAACGTTTAAGACTACGACAAAGTTCATTGCATTGAGCAAGAGTTAACGTTACTTAGGCACAAACATGATTGGAGTCAACAGCACAGCAGGGTTGGTTCTCGCGCCATGAACATAAAGGGGACAAATGTATTGCCGGTGCTTTGATGTAAAGTGGCACGGGGTTTTGTGTTGGACTCCTACCAAAAAAATAGGAAATTAAGTGCCTGTTGTCCCTCAGACAGTTCATTCTAACTTATCGCTAAATCCCATCAGGCGGGAATGTAACACACGGGATAGTAGTTTTGGAACTTTGAACGGTCATAAATCGCCATATTGGCAAGCCGACAACGCGCCAATATGGCTTCATGCTCTGCCCGACTCAGGCGACGTGGATCGTTGATTTCTACCATTAAGTCTGAAAAATCGTTGGGATAATTCTCCAATTTACGCGCTCGCCATGCTTGATATGCCTTGTCATTGTCCAGACTTAAAATATTTATAATTAAATCATATAGTTATCTTAAAATATAACAATACTTATTATGTTGATTTAATCAAAAAATTGTAATTGATTCAAATTGTTTCCAAATTTTAAATTAATAACTCATTGATAATATTAAAATAAAAAAAAATTGACAAAAAAATGACATCTCCTTATAGTTACGCGGCACTTACCCCCCCCCAACTGATACCTGATAACTGATAACTGCCGTTGATGAGTACCTTAAACAAATAGACTGGCGCGTGAATGCCAACGCTAATCAGGGCTATTCTCTGGAAGGTTTGATTTTAAATGTCTCAGGCAAAGTCATTGCCAACTATTGGCTCAATCACGTTTACGCGCCAGAGATAGGTGAAGCCCATCGTGCCGGTGACTTTTTGCTGTATGATGTTACGGCGGAGGAAATTATTAGCACCATTCATTAACTCACGAGGTGTGATGATGTTACAAACAATCAAAGCTTTTGTAGATACAAACAAGCAAATTCAGCTATTAGAGCCGGTTAAATTTGCTAAAAAACAGGCTTTAGTGATTATCTTAAATGACAATGAAGCAACGACGACGGGTATTGAAAATGTACTTTTTACGGAAAAAGATTGGAACAAACCGGAAGAAAATAAAGCAGGGTTACATCCAACAGTAACCGTACACAGCAAACTGGAGGTAGAAATGATTGCAGCACTCAAGCAAGATGCTGAAGATCACGTTTATCAAGCAGAAATAATGGCTTGGGATAGTGTAGTGGGAGATGGAATTGATGCCAAAGAATAACTTAACTTATCGACGAGCTGAAATTCGTTGGGTGAGGCTTGATCCCACAGTTGGGGCAGAAACACAAAAAATTCGCCCCTGTTTGATCGTACAAAATGATATTATGAACCAGTATGGACTATTGACAATAGTGATACCTTTTCGTTCCGGTTGTAAGCAAGCTCCCTATATTGTGAACGTTGAGGCAAGTTCTACTAATGGATTAGAACAAGATAGTTTTATAGATGTGGGACAAATTCGTGCCGTTGATCATAGTCGCATTTTGGGTTTAGTGGGGGTAATAGAAAACCAATATTGGCAGCCCATTTACACGGCTGTCAATATTGTTCTAGGATTTTCAAGCAATACCTCTTGACACTGGTAATAGCCTGTACTCGTTTTGTCACTGTCATTAATTTGAAAAAGCGCGTGATGAGCCTGACAATTTGACACCAACTCTCTGCATCAATGCCATTAAGTTAAGCCACCAAATAAGACCTGCCAGGTATCCAAAACATGGCAGGTCGTTGTAAATTAAAGGAAAAATTAACCTGACA
>JBDLJY010000556.1:0-3404 GCA_039714115.1 Pseudomonadota bacterium
TTTATTGTCATAGCACCCCATACAATCAGTATTGTCTAAAAAATTTATAATGTCAAAAAAAATTTAACCGGACAGGGTTGCAAACTTGCCCACCCTACAAAAAAACCTTAACTTAATGGCATTGAGTTAAAGGAGAGCATCTTAGCCTTGTCAATGCCATTAAGTTAAGACAAACCTGACAGGTGTCAAAAACCTGTCAGGTTAATTTTTACCTTAACTTACAACGACCTGCTGGGTATGGGTCTCCCAGCAGGTCTGATTTGGGGAGAGTTGTCTTAATGGCATTGACTCTACGCTGGCTCGTCACGCACAACTATTCTACATCGACATTCTATGATGCCTTAGGGGTTTGCAACCCCGTCCGTTACACTTATGGGGAATAACGGCGACGATGATCTTGCAAATCCCCTCTTAAAGGGTTTCGCGCAGCGGGGCAACCATAAAGGATTGCCCCTACATTGCTAAGCGACGCAACATCTGTTCCGGCGCTGACTCCGAGGTTGAAAATCGTGCTGATTCCAGGATACCATGTTCGCCCTTTGCCCCGCTTTGGACTCCAATCTCGACTAGCTGCTATATTTTGTCTAAATCATTTACCGGGTTATCCGGCACTTTTGCTAATACGGCGCGACAAGCTTCAATATCTGCCAGTTTCGCTCGTTCCTTCAGCAAATTTTGAGGCTGCCGTCCCAGCAAGGCTGATAATTTTTCCGAAATGAAGTTGACAAGTAGTTTATTAATCTATTATCAACTTTAATAGTTGAAAAGACGCACCGCGCCGTGACCGTAAACCGGCTACAATAGCGTTCGTATCAAAAACAATAAATCTTTTTAACATGGTCGATCTCAAGTTTTTTCATTATGCTCCTCCCAAAGCTGCTGGAGTAGAAATCCGATTTTTTAAAAAATCGGATTTCTTTCGTAGCAGTAATAAATCCGATTTTTCATCATCACGGGTTGTGATTAATGTGATAACAATTCCTTACAAAAATCATCACAGTTCAAATATATTGCAGCACTAGCACTTCCCTTTACTCAATGGTCAAACTCCGTACTTCGCTAAAGGTTTGCCCTTGTTCATTTTTCCCCACAACACGCCAGAGAATTATCTGCCCTTTTCTCGTCTGGGCATATTCTTTCCATGCAGCTGCCGGTGCTGTCAGGAAAGTTTCTCTCATCCACCCATCAGCCGGTATCTCATGGATAGTCCGTCCGTTATCGTCGGAGTACTGGAATTTGAACTCGCTATAACGGTCATCGCTCCATTCAAATATGGGCGGTGTGTCGGGGACGGCATTTTGTGCTGGCTCAATGATAAGCACTTTATCGGGGCTGCTCGAAACCGGATATCGGAAGGTGCTTACATCAAAGATGTCAATGTCTTCCAGTTTGTAGTAATAGACGACACCGTCGGTGACATTTTCGTCAATGTAAACTTGATCACCAAGTATAAGTACTGAACCATGATACATCGGAGACCAGAAAACTTGTGGTTCAGTACTTATAATTTAAAACCGGATTCAAACAAGCTAAAAGTGTTATAATCTCTGGCATGGGTAGTTGTGTCCTTTGAGGTTTGAGTTATTTTTCAGTTTTTCTATTTTGACAGTTTCTTTCACATTGTCCACGTTCTATGTTGACAAAATTTCCTTTGCCAGCTCAGGATTACGGTCAATGATTTTCAGCAAAGCTTGTGCCGGACCTTGAGGAACGCGTTGGCCTTGTTCCCACTGTCTTAAAGTCGGCAAGGGTATTTGAAAAAAGTCTGAAAAAAGCTTTTGCGTCATCTTGGTTTTTTTACGAATAGCGGCCACATCAAGCGCATTAAAAACATGAACCTGCGCTCCTGTTTGCTGGCCTTCTTTCCATGCAATCGCATCTTCCATACCTTGTTTTAAGGATTCAAATCTCTCACTCATTTTATTTACCCTTTTAATATCGCTGTTAGTTTTGAAAGCTCATTTTTTTCAGCTTTTGTTAAACTGTCTTTCTCACCTTTTTTATAAACATCCAGTAAATGCACAGTGCCCTCTTTGGATACAAACAACTGAATAATACGAACGCCCCCACTTTTGCCTTTCCCTTTGACAGCGGCATATCGGAGCTTTCGACACCCGCCTGTTCCGATTATCAAATCACCCATTTCAGGATCAGCAGCAAGCATATCGACAATTTCCTGCTTTTGATCTTCCGTCAAAAGTTTGGCAGCTTGTGAGAGATAATGAGCATGTTCGACAACGGTTACAAGCGTTTTTTCCATGTCTTTATAGTAATTCATTGAGTTACCTTTTTCAAATGTCAAAAATTATAAAAGCGGATTATTCTCGCTCTCCTGTTGGGAACGTTAGGGGCTTTGCCTTTCTTGCCCGCTTCGCTTATAGGCAATTCACCCAAGGTATTTATGAACAGGGAAAGGTTTGGAATGTGCTAAAGATTGTTCTATTCTATCAACACGGTACAGGCTGAGGAGCCGATGACCTTTTTTTTTAAAACTTATCAATTTCATATTGATCTGAAAGCTGAATTGTCGCATCAAGCCACAATCACCAAGTCATCTGTCTCTTTATGGGCATTTTTAGCCTTTTCAACTCAGTACAAACAACGAACGCACATGGCAAGTTTCAAATTTGACATATTTGATCGAATCCGCTATGGCATTCTCATCTAACTAACATGGGTAAAACTTCTGCCGTCTCAATGCCGGCTTCGACAGGATTATTTTTTTTACCAGTATTCTCCAAAAATAAATAATAATATTTCTCCTTTGGATACAAGTCATCTATACTGCTTGCATAATAAGCAATGGTACCAGGCTCATTAAAATATCGTTGGTATTCTTTAGTTAATTTTTCATTTTCAACAAATATTTTTTTTTGCATATCACACCTTCCAAAATTAATTGAGTGTTTTAATATAGTTAATTATATTATCAGTTCATACTAAGCAGTTCAAGCATTTTTTTTTGCAGGGGCATTTGTCGCGCTGAGCGATAATTCTCGGTCTCCAAAGCACCAATATCATAGTTACCGGCAGCATCTGTCGAGTCAGAGTTAACCACCAAGAATCCAACGAGTCTTTATTAGTCACCGACAGCAAGCGGTTAGCATTATCGTGAGTATAAAGCGCATAAGTACCATTATGATAATCCTTGCGAATCAGACGTTCACCATTATCATAAGTATAGCTAGTAGTCTGCGATGCCGGGTTGACTAGACTGGACAATCGGTTAGCATCATCGTAGGTGTAAGTCGTCACCCCACCGTCATGATCGGTCATAGTCGCCCGATTACCTACGTTGTCGTAGGTGTAGCTGATGGACTTATTCACTCAATGCCAGTATGATAACCCTCCATAATCAGGCTGACAAGTATCCAAAACATGGCAGGTCGTTGTAAATTAAAGGG
>JBDLJY010000557.1:0-3401 GCA_039714115.1 Pseudomonadota bacterium
AAATACAGACCTGGTTACGCTTTTGACCTGCCAGGTTTGGTTTTAACCTGGTCTGGTTTTGACTTTGGTTTTGACTTGAAGAAGTTATTTCATGCGCGATCCTAAGTTAAGACAAACCTGACAGGTGTCAAAAACCTGTCAGGTTAATCGGCGCTTACAACGACCTGCTGGGTATGGGTCTCCCAGCAGGTCTGATTTGGGGAGAGTTATCTTAATGGCATTGGGTTGCAAACCCCGTCCTGCATAAGAGGGGATGTTTGAAAAAAATGCCTGCCCTTTTTGGCGTTTTTAAAGGCAATGGTGCTCAACAACACAAAATGTGGAAACGACAACATGAGAATTGACCATCTTGAAGTCACAAATTTCAAAGGTTTTGAACACAAAAAAATCGAATTTTCACCACAATTTAACCTCTTGAGTGGCGACAACGGTACCGGAAAAACGGCAGTCCTAGATGCCTTGGCTGTGGGAATGGGTACTTTATTACTCGGTTTTGAGAATATTTATTCCCGTACTATCAGACCATCTGAAATGCGTCATGTTGGATACAAATTGGGACAAGACATGAAATTTGAACCACAATCCCCAACAATTGTGCATTGTAGAGGGGAAGTCAGTGATTCTGGTCTCATCAGTTGGGAACGCGGACTGCTTAGCTTAGGGAGTAGAACCACGCGCCACAAAGCTAAGCGTATCATTGATAAAGCGAAACAAATGCAAGATAGAGTTCGGGATGGTGATAAGTCACTGCTATTACCAGTGCTAAGTTATTATGGTACGGGTCGATTGTGGCTACAAAAGCGTGAAAAAGTCGAAACCGTTAAACCTAGCTCTCGCCTGTCAGAATATGAGGGTTGCCTTGATCCAGCCTCCGAGGAAAAACGGCTAATGCGCTGGTTTAAAACGATGGAAATTGCCGCCTTACAGCGAAAAGTTTCTATTGGAGTATTAGAAGGATTACGAATAGCGGTCAAAAACTGTTTGGAAGGATGTGAATTTGTCTATTTTGATATTCCTTATGATCAACTCATTGTTACCAAAGCTCAGAAGCAGATTATTCCTGCTCACATGTTGAGCGATGGACAGCGTACTATTTTAGCAATGGTGGCAGATATTGCTTATAAAGCCGCATCTCTCAATCCACAATTAGAAGAAAAGGTAGCCTTAGAAACACCTGGTATTGTGTTAATTGATGAAATTGATTTGCACCTACATCCAAACTGGCAACGGAAGATAGTCAATAGCTTAAAAACGACTTTCCCCAAAATTCAATTCATTGCAACGACTCATTCTCCTTTTATCATCCAATCTTTGCGTGATGGAGAATTGATTGATCTCAATGAGTCTCAACCGACAGAATACGAAGACAAGAGTATTGAAGACATAGCCGAATATCAGATGGGGGTGGAAATTCCACAACGTAGCCAACGTTATTTAGAGATGATGGATGTGGCTAAAGAATACTACCGTGTTTTAGAGCAAGCGAAGACAAGCTCATCAGAGGAGAACCAGCGGCTCAAAAGTCGCTTGGATGAATTAGCAGCACCTTTTAGCGATAACATTGCCTATCATGCCTTTTTGGAAATGCAACGTGAAGCGGTGGGACTAGGGAAAAATTAAGATGAGACCAGTTAAACGAGGTGATGTACCTACAGATGCTAATGGTCAATCGAAACGATATAGTCAATATGACCAAGCCCAGCCGGACTTAATTAGTCGTCTAGGCGAATACTGTTCATACTGTGAAAGACCAATAAAAACCAATTTGGCTGTAGAGCATATTCAATCCAAAGACTATCAACCACAACTTGAATTATCGTGGGATAATTTTTTACTGGCTTGTACGAACTGCAATTCGACTAAATCAACCAAAGTTCTGGATAACACTACCCAGTCTCGTTATTATTGGCCTCATTTAGACAATACTTTTCGTGCGTTTGTTTACAAACAGAGTGGTATTATTGAAATTAACTCTGCACTGGAGGCTTTAGCTCAGGCTAAGGCAGAAGAAACACTTAAATTGACAGGATTAGATAGACATCCAAATGCGAAAAACAACAAACCAAGCCCAAAAGATAAACGTTGGCTCCACCGCCAAGAGGCTTGGGATTTAGCATACTTAGCGAAAACTCAGTTGGCTCAGACGAATAATTCAAAAATGCGGAATTTCATTGTAATGAATGCAAAAACTCAAGGATTTTGGTCAATTTGGATGACTGTTTTTCATGACGATCCCGATATGTTGAATCGGTTTATTCAAGCTTTCCCTGGCATAAGTCGTCAATGCTTTGACTCAAATGGTCAGCCAGTTCATCGTCATGGGGGAGAACTATAAAGCCATTGGTTCAAAGATAGAACCTCAGGTGGTATGTATTTGTGAAGGCAAAAACCTGACTTTACATTTTACCTAATAAATCTGGTGATATCACACACGGAAAGTAAAAATTATGATGACATATCATACTTATTTGGAGGCACATTATGAATAGAGCAACAATCGCTATCACATTTGATCAATATATCCTTGATAGACTAGACGAACTCATCAGCCGTCATATATATCCAAACAGAAGTCGTGCCATTCAAGATGCGGTTGAAGAAAAGCTTCAGATGCTAGAACGAAGCCATTTGACACAAGAATGCGCTAAATTAGACCCTAATGAAGAAAAGGCTCTGGCGGAAGAAGGATTCTCAGAGGAGCAATGGCCAAAATATTAAGAGGTGAAATTCGTTGGGCTGATCTGAACCCTGTGCGAGGCAGCGAACAAGGAGGGCATCGTCCGGTGCTTATTCTTAGCCAAGATGTTTTCAATGAACGTTCTGGTACTGTTATTTTTTGCGCACTAGCAATGTCAACCACAACAAGCCAGCATTCCACTCACTTTTGAACTGAACGGTGCTGAACTCCCCAAACGATCATGGGTAAAAATCAGTCAAATTAGAACTTTAGCGGTGGAACGCCTTGGTAAGAAGATTGCTCGGATTTATCCTGAAGAATTAGCGCAAATTATTGATGGTTTTAATGAAATTATTGGTTCTTGAAATATAGAACGACTAAGCCGAAATGTTTTCTCGTTCCCACGCGGAGCGAATAATTGGGGTCAGAGTAACATTAATTGGTTTATTACCAAGTGCTAGTCCTTTATAATTAATGTTACTCTGACCCCAATTATTTGGACTAGCAGCGGGCTCGACGAAGATGCTATGTTGTGTCAAATTGCTGCCTGATGATAAAGCAAAGCAGGGAGACTTATGAATGTGGCGAAAGATGACAGTTAATTTTACTCTGACCCCAATTATTGAAACGTTCAGACAGGGTATCAATAGAGGCTTGCCCATCAAAATCAGGATCAATCGGGTTGGCTATCCAGCCTGCCAAGGTGCAGCCATCGTGTGTAATC
>JBDLJY010000558.1:0-3399 GCA_039714115.1 Pseudomonadota bacterium
TAAGATGAGACCTTTAGGTATCCCCACAATCAAAGATAGGGCGCTACAAGCGGCAGTTAAATCGGTATTGGAGCCATACTGGGAGGCAAGGTTTGAGCCTAACAGTTATGGTTTTAGGCCAGCATACGGATGCCACGATGCCATTGACGCTATAACTAAGTCATTAGTGATAAGCAAAAAGGGTAAATGGGTACTGGATGCAGATATAACAGGCTGTTTTGACAACATTGACCATGAAGCGTTACTGAGTAAGTTGAACACGCAATGGCGAGGAATAATCAATCAGTGGTTAAAAGCTGGATATATGGAACGAGGTGAATTCAACAGCACGAAAGCTGGTACGCCGCAAGGTGGGACCATCTCTCCACTACTAGCTAACATCGCTTTGGATAGGATGGAAACCGATTTGATTGAACACCTTAGATGTAAATGTGGCAATAAATTGATTGGAAATCCGAGTGTTAGTTGTAACGTTAATAAAGACGGCACAAAGACTTGGTACCAAAAAAGCTTGAAAGTAACAATAGTCAGATACGCTGACGATTTCGTTGTAATACACGAGGATGAAAGCGTAGTACGTGAGGCTAAGAGTTACTTGAAAGAATGGTTGAAAGGGGTAGGTCTGGAGTTATCCGACGAAAAGACAAAGGTTGTGCGTTCTACAGAAGGATTCGACTTTCTCGGGTGTCACTTTAGGCATTACCTTAACAACAAGCTGTCACCGAAATACAAGTCTAAACTGTTGCAGGGCACCAAGACAGAACAAAACCGCGCTAGGGCGAAATATGTATTTAGAGTAGAACCAACTAAGGCGAAGATTATATCTCATTGGCGAGATATTAGTACTACAGTGAAACGCATGAATAGTGCTAGTGCTAAAGACCTGATAAATGTATTACAGCCTAAGATTTCAGGCTGGGCTAATTATTATGCTACTGTGCATAGTCACGAGGTATTTAGCAAGCTAGATTTTCTCTTATGGAAAAGACTTTGGCGATGGGTGTCCCGTAAGCACCCATTGAAAAATGCCAAATGGAGAAAAGAGCACTATTACAGGTATCACGATGGGAGGAATTGGTCCTTCGTTTACCTAAAAGGAGGTGAGATTGTTAAAGCTATTAAACCCTCCTTGAATCGCCCTCTGCGCTCCGCCTTAACTCCAATCGCTTAGCCGATCAAAACGATTATTTGCATTAAAGATTAATATCGTGAAACCTCTGTTGCATCAAATGGCAATTTTTTTATTTAGTTACTTAACTGATTCACCATCAGCGGGCTAGTTTTGTTCAGATGATGTTTCGGTCGTGACATTTAAAGGGGGGAATTGTGTGGTGTGATTCACGGGTTGAGCATGGTGTTGTTGATTATCGACAGTATTTGAGTGAAGAGGCGGCGCGTTTTAGAGCCTTTTACAACGTAGTAATTTCCCATCACTTCACGATGATCTTGCCATGAAAATGTTCCCCAGCATCACAATAATTTTCTACACAGTTGATAAAGCATATTGACCGCGCCGTATGCGAACCAATAAACCTTTTTTTGTTAAAACAGATAACATATGTCTTACGGCCCCAACCTTTCTCCTTAAATTAGCTGCTATTTTTGCAATAATGCCACGATCCCATGTTTTTATCTTGCTTACTTGATTTAATAACTCTTGTCTTTTTGGAGTGATTTTAACCGTTTTGAGTTTTTCTTTTTGCTCCGCTACAACATTAGCCTCGAATTGAGGTATAGTCTTGGTGGGCTCCCAAAAATCCAATTGATCCTCATAATATATATCTTGCAAACGTTTGTATGCTTCTTCTATAGCTTTTCATAAAAAGATTTTGGTTTGATTTTATAATGTTATATTGTTTGCAATTCCCTATAGAACTTAAAGGTAGATAATAATTTTCGACCTTGTGTTGCAAAGTCAGAGAGAGCCTGATTAACTTTTTCTTTAAGGTTGTCGAAAGTTGGAAAATAATGAAGATGAATGGCATCCTTTTTGATTTTTTTCCAAACTTTCTCGATAGGATTATAATCAGGTGAATAAGGGGGTAAATTATAGACAGTTAAACGATTAGGGTGCTTTGAGACAAATTGTTGAACCGCCACGCTGGTATGATAAGATGCCCTATCCTGAATTAACACAATAGGTTTTCTGGTTTTTGAAAGAATACTGGAAAGAAAATCAATATAGGTATTTGAATTAAACCGTTCTTCTATGCTTTGATGGAAAAAACGGCCACTGAAATAATCAACCAGTCCAAAAACTTTATAGCCTTTTCTGATACCGGATGTTTTTATGGTCGGTTGTTGACCGGTTTTAGCCCAAGTATAAGTGAGCGTTCCCCATTGTGGAAAGGACGCTTCGTCGCCAAATAACAGATAAGCTTTTTGTTTTTTAGCAGCGGCTAAGGCTTCTGGCCAAGTTTTTTCTATCCACTCTTGGCGTTTGTCAGCATTTTTAGGATCTTTACCCCCTACGGCAAAACTGGCTTTTTGGTATGAGAAGCCCATGTTTTTTAA
Source organism: Pseudomonadota bacterium (assembly GCA_039714115.1). Lineage (GTDB taxonomy): Bacteria > Pseudomonadota > Gammaproteobacteria > Beggiatoales > Beggiatoaceae > Thiomargarita. The sequence goes on from JBDLJY010000558.1 coordinate 2,515, forward strand.
CAGATCACTGATATAATGTGCATTATAAAAGACTCCCCATTTGTGCAAGATAAGCTCTTGAATCATCGGTGAACGCCAACAAGCACCTAGAAAACCAGCAGCTTGTGGACCCTCACTGATTATTTGAGCCAACGAGCGTCGTTGGGATTTGGTCAGTTTTGTTGGTCTACCTGGGGATTTTTTTTGTGCTATTAATCCCCTGATACCCGATACCAGATATTTTTTCACCCATGATCTGATTGATTCAGTGCTCACACAAATGATTTTGGCAATGTCTGCCAAGCTGGCACCGCTCTCAGCAACAGCCAATACCGCTGTTATTCTATTAACAAGGGTTAAATTCCCACGCCGACGTGCTTTCGCCAATTCATTTCTTAGTTTTTGTGTTTGTTCCGAGGTGAGTACGAGATAAAAGAAAAGCATTCGTTTTCTCCAAGTAAAATGGGGGATAAATAAATCATTTTATTATACCATAACCAAAATCTTTTTCTGAAAAGCTATAGAGATTTGCCTAAGACAATTATCTTGCCATTATCCAAACATAAACAATATGTTTTTTCCTCAGGTTCGTTAGGAAAGTTGTAATAATCAATGACTCCTAGCTTATTGAAATTTGGCCTATATTCTTCAGTTAATTCTTCATGTTGAGAAAATGTTTTGTTTGACATTTCACACCTTCCATAATTAATTAAATATTTTTTAAATTTATCAATTCGCGTAAAACATGTCAAGCTTTTTTATTAATTCAGACCTGCGTGGAGACCAATACCCCGCAGGTCGTGAGTTTTAAGGAAAGTGAGTAAGTTTTTTTTGCGTTTCCGCTGCGTAAAATGTTTTTTAGGGCACGGGTGGTGTGCGGGAAAAACGACAATTATTTTTTTACTA
>JBDLJY010000559.1:0-3396 GCA_039714115.1 Pseudomonadota bacterium
ACGTTGTAAATTCAATGAAAAATTAACCTGACAGGTTTTTGACACCTGTCAGGTTTGTCTTAACTTAATGGCATTGACGCTCTGCGTGGGAATGCCTGCCCGGACGCTCCGCGTCCTGCAAGGAGAGCCGACGGCAGAATGTATGTTAGGGGTTGCCAACCCCCCACTGTTTTTTTCCAAGGGGACAAAACCGAGTGATGGAAACAATAAATTGGAATGACTTTGAAAAAGTAGAACTGAGAGTTGGAACAATCATTGATGTCAAAGATTTTCATGAAGCACGAAAGCCTGCCTATCAAGTGTTTATTGATTTTGGCAAGGCACTTGGCATTAAGAAATCGAGCGCACAAATTACTAAACTTTATGAAAAAGAAGCGCTTATTGGAAAACAAGTGATAGGTGTGATAAATTTTCCGCGCAAACAAATTGGACCATTTATGTCCGAATGCCTGATAACGGGCTTTGTTCAGGCAGATGGTTCGGTGGTATTAGCGGTTCCAGATAAAGAGGTGGAAAATGGGTTAAAATTAGCTTAGCGCCGTAATAAAAAGGAGTCCAAAATTTATTTTGGACGAGTGACTAACGAGCGAAGAGGGATGATTTAGACGCGGAGCTATTCTAATAAAGGATAACCGTTATGTACGTGATGCTAGGTTTGCATGGTGGGGATTTTGCCAAACTGATAGGTGTTGAGTGTTTTATTCGTTGTTGAGCATTGGTTGTACTCTCCTGATGTTGGTTCGCTGATGCTTTTGAGTCAAATGTGATAAAGAGGCTTTGTTGTCTCCCCTGTAGTGGGCAGCGTTGTCACTTATCCCTGCTAAAAACTAATCGGTAGGTGATGTAAAAGCTGTTCAAGTTTTTGTCGCAGCGGTGAGTACAGCTAATGTTCAACACCTCGGTAAAACCAACCGGAATTTCTTTCTGCCAAGTTAATCTGTGCTATCAAGTCCTCAATGCGCGTCTATCCTGCGGAGCATGAGAACCCTGATGCTCTTGGATATTGAAGGTTTTATAATGGAGAACCTTCAAAGCTGCTTTGCTCGCTTGCCAATTACTAGAATATCGAGTTACAACTAAGAGCGGATTCTGGTGTAGTGCGCTTGGATCATTCGTTTAGTTGTGCAGGACGCTCCGCGTCCGGGGCAGGCATTCCTTTGCCCCGCGTGGGAACGATAAAAAATATGTCGGCATCAAACATTCACGTATTCAAACCATATTGGATGAATGGCGGGCATTTTTGTGTGTAGATCAAGATGAGGACAAATGTCTGTGTTATCGTTTTTACCACGACAGTTTTCGGTACTTTTTAGCAAAGTTAGAGACTGTGAAAGAGGAGTGCGTTGATTTGAAGGCGGCTAATAAAGAGTTTGCCGATGTGTTGGATAATCAATCGGTCGGCATAACATAATGCCATTAAGTATCGGACTCTTGTAGCTCTACCGCCCTACAATATCTTTAGCTTTGGGCACGTTCTACGCTGCCGCTTTGGACTTCAACTTTGGAGATGTCAAATATATCTCGTTTCCAAGCTCACCTGCTTGTTGTGTTGGCTGGGGGATTTTTATCTGGAGTTCTGTCACTATGGCTTTGACAACGGTATCAAAAATTGCCGATTATTTCATCTATGTAGCTAATGAGACTGGCTCATATCTAAGTAATCTCAAGCTACAAAAGCTACTGCATTATGCCCAAGCTTGGCATTTGGCACTTTACGGTATTTCTCTCTTTGACGAAGAGTTTGAAGCTTGGAGTGCCATAATCACTTGCATTGTACGGTGAAAACTCGTATTATGTCGAGACAAAACTCGTATTATGCCACAAAAAAACCATGTATCCACGCCATAGCGAAACCCTACTCAAAGAACTATTAAAAGAATTCCGCATCCTCTATCTGACAGGACCCAGGCAGGCCGGAAAAACCACACTAGCTCGTCAAATTGCTAACGATCTGGGCATGTACTACGTATCACTCGATGAGCAAACATATCTTGCATCCGCTCAAAGCGATCCTCATGGCTTTATTCACAGCTTTACGGGAAAACCAATAGTGCTGGATGAATTTCAACAAGCCCCCGAACTGATTATGGCTATTAAATTAGTCTCTGATCAGCTACAACCGTCTGAACGTGGGCGTTTTTTTCTCACAGGATCAAGCGACATTTTCAAAACGACCAAAACACAGGAAGCTTTGCCAGGTCATATGGCGACAATAGAACTTTATCCTTTATCAGTCACAGAAATAACTGGAAGCCATTTTAACCTGATTAATTTTTTGCTTTCAGATAATTTGTCCATACCCGAAAATTTTCCAACACTCAATCGCGAACAACTGGCACAAACATTGATTAATGGAGGATATCCCGAACTGCAAAGCAAAAGCCCTCGTGCTAGACAAATTTGGTTCAGCTCCTATATTCAGGGTCGATTATTGAAAGATTTTGAGAATATTTATAATGCCAAAGCTGACTATCACACCAAACTGAAAACACTTATCCCCTATTTAGCAGGCTTAACTGGTAACTTGTTAAAATATGCCAATATTGCTAACGATTTAGCTCAGAATGACAAAGTTATCAAATCCTATATAGAAGTATTAGAATGGATGTTTATAGTTAAACGTATCTATCCTTTCGTAAAAAACAGTGCCAAACGCCAAATGATAGGAATGCCTAAATTACAAATGATTGATACAGGGCTAGCCTGCCATTTGCTCGGATTGAAAAAACCGCAACAACTACTCACATCAACATTTTTTGGCGGTTTGCTGGAAAGCTTTATAGTGATGGAATGTTTCAAACATATGGCATGGGCAGATGAAACCATGAATATCTATCACTTTCGAGATGTGAAAAAAAATGAAGTAGATATTGTACTGGAGCAAGCAGATGGTAATTTGATTGGCATCGAAGTTAAAGCGTCTAGTACAGTGCGAGCAAGTGATTTTAAAGGACTAAAAAAATTTGCACAATTGGTTGGAGATCGGCTTAAATATGGATTAATTTTTTATACAGGAGCTAGATTATTGCCGTTTAGCAATGGAGATAAGCCGTATTATGCTATACCGTTATCTGTGTTATGGTCAGGCTAATGAACTATTATGCAGATCATTGGCAACGCATGAAGGGACGGGATGAAAGAGCGAATGGTTGGATTACAAGCTGAAAATGATTGTGGCTTTGACGGTGGCTTGCTCAGCCATACCCGTATTCAAACCATATTTAATTCTTTGTTAATCGTATTGAGCCAATCCCAACAGGGATTCCGTTAATCCCTGTACTGATTTTAGGGGATTGGCTCAATACTGTAGGTGACTATCTAATTTGCAGTAGCGGAGTCTATGTAGTCCCAATGGAAGGTGCTATGACCAGATAAGTCGATATCTTCTAAGCCATA
>JBDLJY010000560.1:0-3387 GCA_039714115.1 Pseudomonadota bacterium
GGTTCTATTTCTGGGGTAAAAGCGTCATCGCCATAAACTTCATCGGGTAGGAAATAATCAAGCGTCAAAAGTGGCTGGGGTTTAACAAAAATATAGTCGGCTGTAACTTGGGTAGAACGCTCTTCTCCGCCCATAGCATATTCTAGGGTTGCGCCTATGTAATATAAGGTACCAACTGTGCCGCCTGATCCGGGTGCGGGTATGATGAATTTTCATATTTTCTAGATCTAGGTTGGTTAAACCGTTGCTGATTCGCATGTGCGCGTCAAAGGCTTGTCGTTCTAGAGTAAGCTCCTGTTTGATTTCTATTTTGACGACAGCGCAGAGCCCCTCTTCAGCGGCTTTTGCTGGTAGGTTTATTCCTATAATAATGAGTAGGATTAGATAGTTGTATAATTTTTTCATTTTTTTTTCCAACTTTCGTGGATTGAGTAAGCTATGAATACGAACAAGATAGGAACTATAGGGAAAATATTAGAAGGAGACGATGCAGGTTCCTTTGTCAAGGTGCTAGATGACTCGGAAAATACAGGTGGCTATTTAATAGTCATCTCTGAAAAAGACTCATTTAAAGATGGTTGTGATGATTGGGTAGAAAACTGGGGGTCATTAGAGCGATACTTTGAGGAATCAAATTGGAAGATTGATTGGTAGGTTAAGCTTTAGTTACAGACATCGCCGCCACCGCCCCGCAAGCGTTTGGAAAACCCGCACAGATGACTCACATTGAGTTCCAATGTTAAACGTTGCCTCCAAAAACGTGGGACATAATAACGTCCAAAATCGGATTTAGATGCCCTTTGAGCCAATAAAAACGGGACTTAAGCGTTTTGATGGCTATTTTAAAATGAGGGGTAAAATTTAAGACTATAATAAAAACAAAGCTTTGCGTCATTTGCGATTTTGTTTTGACTTATCCTTTCTTAAATGTAATCCCTGTAGTTATTTAAGGTTTAATTTATTTTGGACTCCTATTTTCTGAAATGGATAACTAATATGCAAATTAACGGCTTATCTTCAAAAATTTATGTCGCTTTTCTGATTCTCACTGTCTTGCCTGTCACCATTGCCGGCTTAGTCAGTGTATTTTACTCTCTAAAAGTTCTCAAGGATGAAACCTTACTTCATCTCGATCAAGAGGTTGCTAATAAGGCGGACAGTATGGCGCAATTTGTGGAACAGTTGCGTAGCGATGTTCTTTATCTGGGGAATTACACAGCTATGTTGGATTTAACTGAGGCGATGGCAAATCATTCTGATGCAAAAATGGCGCGTTCTCGTTTGGAACAGGATTTTGCGGCTTTTGCGCGAACTTATCCACATGTTTATCAGGTGCGTTTTTTGGATAGCTATGGCATCGAAATCATTCGTGTAGAACGGGGGGAGCGAGGCGTGAAAGTTGTTCTGGCGTCTGAACTCCAAAATAAATCTATGCGTTATTATGTCCATGATACGTTTAAAGTGAATGTGGGGGAAATCTATATTTCGCCAATGGACTTGAATGTTGAACGGGGCAAGGCGGAATCCCCAGAAAAACCGGTGGTGCGATTTGGCACCCCAGTAGCTGATCGGCTTGGGATTATCCAAGGCATGGTAGTGATTAACCTCCATGCCGAATTTTTCCTTGATCAGTTACAGCAAATCGCTGTGGCACGAGGTGGCACAACTTATCTTTTTAATCTTTCAGGCTTTTATCTGGCTCGTAGTGCTGACTCTGCGGGGCTGCCGTTTGAAATGAAACCGATAAGCGAATTGTCCGACGTATTTCCCGACACGGTTTTACAAAAGATAATGCAAGGAAACCATCAAACGCAAGCCGTCGGCGATTGGATTATTGCTTATGCGCCAGTCTCACAGCCCAGCGTGACTCCGCAATGGGTGGTGGCGTTGGCTTATCCCCAGCGGCAATTGTTCGCCACTATACTCAATCTTCACATATTTTATGGATTGATGGCTTTGTGCATTTTAGTCGCTCTCGTGGCGGGGTTCTATATGTCGCGTTATTTGTTGCTGCCTTTGTCTTTATTACGCAAGGAGACTGAGGAAATAGCTAAGGGCCATTTTGCTCAACGTGTTGAAATCAAGGGTTCGGATGAAATTGCTGATCTAGGTAAAAGCCTTAATTCAATGGCGGCACAATTGGAGCAATTGTATCAATGTCTGGAACAGCGCTCATGTCAGTTGGAAGAGGAAGTTGCCGCGAGAACCGCTGCGCTGGAGCATGAGCGGCAATATCTTGCCGCGCTTATTGAAAATGCGGAAGATGGCATTTTGTCTGTTAATTCGGAGGGCTATATTGAATTAGCGAATGAGGCGGCTGCAATCTATTTTGTTCTTCCAAAAGATCGGCTGATTGGTTGCCACATTGAGGAATGTTGCCCACAATGGTACTACCCTACCAATCAACGGCTTGAGTTAAAAATCGCTGCCCGTTCACTGGTTTTAAACCTTACCCCAGTCCCGGCGGCGGGCTGCCTTGTGATGGTGCGCGATGTGAGCGAGGAACGACAATTGTTGGATGATCGGCGAGAATTGGATCGGCAGATGTTTCAGATGGAAAAAATGGCGACAATGGGTGAGTTGGCGATGGGGTTGGCGCATGAAATCGGTAATCCTTTGGCGGGGATGAAAACTGTCGTGCAGGTTTTGTTGGAGGAGGAGACTCTGACGGCGTACCAGCGTAAAAATATGCACCGCATTCATAAGGAAATTGATCGCCTATCCGCCTTTTTGCGGACTTTTCATGGTTTTGCCGCTCCACAAGAAATGCATCCGGTACCCTGTCGGCTAGAGGAAGTGTTGGAAGATGTGCTACTTTGGACGCGCAAAGAGGCTAAATCAAAGGGTATTAGTATTAGTTGTCCCCAATCTAGTGATAATATCCCGACACTTTGGGCCGATCCTCAGCAACTTAAACAAGTCTTGCTTAATGTGGTGATCAATGCGACGCATAGCATGGAAAACGGGGGACAGATTACGATTCGCATGTGTATATGTATTGCCGAAACGATGCTGGACAACGCGCATTATGTGCGTTTTTGTGTCAAGGATACTGGCCCGGGGATTCCCCCTGAGATATTGCCGCGCATTTTCGATCCCTTTTTTACGACGCGGGAAAATGGCTCTGGCTTGGGCTTGGCTGTTGTGAAAAAAATCGTTGATCAGCATGGTGCTAGTATTCAGGTGGATAGTTGGCTAGGGCGGGGTACTCGTTTTGAATTTACTTGGCCAATAGTTTCACGGCGCATTCATAAGCCTAATTTGCCTTTGTGTCAAAAAGTTTGTAGTGTTATCTGAGACGAGCTGGCGCCCAAGATAAATCTTGGACTCCAATTACTCATAAAAATATTTTTGCCATTTGCATTTTTTTTTGCAATACTTAGGTTT
>JBDLJY010000561.1:0-3362 GCA_039714115.1 Pseudomonadota bacterium
CACATTGAGTAGAGACAGCTTGGTTATAAATTTCTATCATTTTTTCCAAGTCTTCTATTTTAGCTAATCGTATCAACATTTTTATTGAGTGTTCCTCCACAAAAAAACACCCCAAAGCTTTCTGGGTGCATCTACTTTAACATAACACGACGAAAAATATTCACCTACGTGCAAGAGCAATGCCATTAAGTTAAGAACAAACGATTGATTTTATTAAATCTTGATGTGTACGATGTCTATGTCGAAAACGATTTTGATGATATTCTGACATGGCTATCCAGAAATACTTTGGTAAACCGTTTATATGCGACTGGACGGTTGCCGCCATAACAAGGTAGGAGTCCAAGATTTATCTTGGACGTCCTTTCGACGTTAGGAGAAATCTTATCTTGGACTCCTAAGTGTCTGGCGTTAATTAATGTTTGGTCAGATTTGGATACCCTGTTCCGCATGGGAAATCTTGGGCTCCTTGCCAACGAATACAAGAATGGTTTAATCTAACCGACGTAGGGACAAATTTAATACAGAGGTACCAAAATGACACTGAGAACATGTTTATTACCTAAATTACTACTAGCCGCCAGCGTGTTGCTGATTATATCCCCATGCGCGTGGGCTGAGCGCGGAGTCGTCCTCTTCCCCAAAAAGATGGATGCATATCACTCCGAAAAACGAGTCGCCTTGGTGATTGGCAACAGCAACTATCATGAAAAGCCGTTGCCAAATGCCGTTAACGATGCCAAAGACATGGCCCAAGCGCTACAAAAATCTGGCTTTACCGTCATCCACAAACAAGACCTCGAGCAGGATGCAATGGAGCAGGCTATTGATGATTTTGAGCAGCGTATCAGCAAAAACGGGATCAGTTTGTTTTACTATGCCGGGCACGGCTTGCAAATCAAGGGGAACAATTACCTTATCCCAATCAAGTCAAAAATTGAGAAACAAAGGCATGTTCGCTATCGCGCCGTTAATGCTCAGGAGATCATCGACATGATGACTGATGCCGGCGGTCGCGTCAATATTGTCATCTTGGATGCCTGTCGCAATAATCCGTTTCGGGGTTTCTCTCGAACAATACACAGCGGCTTAGCCGCCATAGATGCCCCGCAGGGCATTATCATCAGTTATGCCACCGCCCCTGGCAAAACCGCCAATGATGGGCCAAGACGTAATGGGCTATACACGGAAAGTTTACTGAAAGCCATCGAAACGCCCGGCTTGCCCATTGAAAGGGTATTCAAACAAACCGCTACCAACGTGGAACGGGCGAGTCGTGGTAAACAAGTGCCTTGGGTGTCGTCGTCGCTGACGGGAAAGGATTTTTGTTTTACCCCTTGCAGCAGTAAGCCAACTCAGATCCCACAAGCGCCGTCATCATCTGTTGATGTTTCACGATTGTTGCGTATGTGCGAGAAGCATTATAAAGCCGGTCGCTTAATCAGTGGTCAAGCTGGGAACGCTTTGGCGTGTTATGTAGAAGTGCTAAAAAAAGACCCGGTGAATGTGAAAGCGGTGGCGGGCATAGAAAAAATCTCCGAAGAACTGGCTCAAGGTGTAGATAGGGATCAGGATGGCGTACCAGATTATCGGGATTCGTGTTTAGGGACTTCTGCTGGTGTTAAGGTGAAACCAAATGGCTGCCCGGTGCCAGCTTCTTCGTCTCGCTACTCCGACAATGGTGATGGCACTGTTACAGATAATCGGACGGGGCTGATATGGATGAAAAATGCGAGTTGTTATGGAGGTCTTGAATGGAAAGAAGCTATGCGATGGGCTGCCAAATTAGCGAAGGGTCAATGTGGACTTCGTGATGATTCTCGGGCTGGTATGTGGCGTTTGCCTACTATAAATGAGTGGAAGGCGATGGTGGATAAGAGATACAAAAATCCAGCACTTTCTAACGCGGCGGGAACTGGTCACTGGGATGAGCGTGATGCGTTTTCGGGCGTGCCGACTGGAGAGGCATGGTACTGGTCGTCTACCAAGTATAGCAGATCTGATATGTGGGGAATGGACATCAACAAGGGCAACGTGGGCACGGGTAGCAGTTGGTACGATAAAGACGTATGGGCCGTGCGAGACGGACATTGATACGGTTATTTTGGAGTCCAAAGCTTTAGCTTTGGAAGTCTGGGGGACTACATAAAACTACAGAGATAAGTCAAAACAGGTTGGCTCCGATAGTGGGTTTTGACTTATGCAGAAGTTTTGTTGATTTTGATCAACAAAGAATACATGCGAGAAATAAACACCAACCCGAGAGAGAATTACAGGCGTACCTTGCACGATTTTTTGGAGTCCAAGATTTATCTTGGGCGAGTGCTCGTTGGGAGGTGTGGATTGAGGGTGCGTGGGACGCACCCTACGCTTGCTGCGGGGTATTGGTCTCCCCGCAGGTTTAATTTTTAGGCGGCACGATATGGCATTGACTTATTTATATAATGCAACATTTTAGTTGCTGAAATATCTTCACCTTCTGGCCAGCACAATCCCCCTAATGGATCAATAGATACTTTTTTAAAATAACGAAAAGCTTTCAAACGCCAAAAAGCGGCTGTTGATCAAGGGGGTTAAATATAACTCAAATTTTTCTCCATCTTCCATAGTCAGGTGAAGCCGATAATTCTTATCGGCCCAGACACTTGCAGCTTTTTTCCATGGGGTTTTAACCATTTTTTACCTTCCCTACGGGACTAAGCCGTTGTACTAGACACTAATTTATCCGGCACCAAATAAGTCACCGCAACCGGAAACAAACGCGATTCTGCCTGAGCATAACGCTTCAGCCGGAATGCTATCGAGACGATGCTTTAAATTACTACGATCTCGTTTCAATTGGGCTTTTTCTGGCTCCGTCCATAAAGCCAAATAGCAGTTATATCAGCGACTTCCTTTTGCGCCCGTTCATCTAAAAATTTTGGCATATTTTTAGTACGTTCTTGCAGACGCGACTCTAATGCTTTGATAAGATTATCTTTATGACTTGGCCATAAGTCCACTAAACGGTCTTGAAAGTCTTGAGGTGCAGCGGTAGCTAAAGCGGCATCTAGTAAAGTTTGAATTTTATCAACCCCTTTGATGCGGGCAAAACGCCACCCGCCGTAATAATTTATTCATGTAAACGGTGATTGTCTCCGCCTAACACCACAATACGGGCGTATGTTTTTGAATATTTGATGGTGATAAATGCAATTCCTGCTTAGTATCTTGAAGTTGTTGATATAATTTATTCAATTGTGCCGCTAAATTGCGTTCAAAGCTTGATAACGGCTCGCATTAAAAATTCTAAATCACCTTCAAGTTCTCCCGGGTTTAAATGACGCTGCTCTTTCAGGCGTTGTTGATAACCTCGACTGACA
>JBDLJY010000562.1:0-3337 GCA_039714115.1 Pseudomonadota bacterium
GTACACAACTTGGCAAGGCGGCTTTGTTCAAAGAATAGCGAATGTTATGTCAGGTAGAATTTCAGCAGTGCGTGGGACGCACCCTACGCTATGGGGAGATGCCCAAATAGGCAAACCAGATACAGCGACAATGACGATCAAAGACGACGACAAAAAGCCATACAATTGCAAAAAAGCAATCGGCATACCAAAAAAAGAATGCCAAGCCCTAGTCGCACTCTATGACAGTACAGACGGAGACAACTGGACAAACAACACCGGATGAAAAAAAAAGAAAAGAAGCCATGCAAATGGCACGGAGTGAATTGTCAGAACATAAACATAACAGGGATAGACTTGAGGAATAATAACCTCAAAGGCACAATCACCAAAAAGCCCCCTGATTTCTTACTCACAAAGCTCAAAAAGCTAGAAGCCCTATTACTAGATGACAACAAACTGAATTGAAAAATATCCAAGTCTCTGATGAAGCTCAAAAAAATTAAATATTTAGACCTAAACCGTAACTGCCTAAAGACTCAAGTATCAAAGAAATTGAAAAAATGGCTTGATAGGCTCAATCCGGGATGGGATGAGACACAAATGGATTGCCTTTATTAATAGCCTAGAAATCCGATTTCTTAAACAAGACTATAAATCCGATTTTAAAAAAAAATCTGATTTCTTAGATAAGACTAGAACCCATCATATTTTTAAAAAAATCTGATTTCTTTATATACTGTCATTTCGATTAACTTGTCATTTCGACGAAAGGAGAAATCTCATTACAAACTTGTCACTAGCTTGTCATTTCGACGCAAGGATAAATCTGGTTTTGTCATTTCGAAGCCTGTCCCGACGCTAGGAGGGATCTGGATAAATCTGGTTTTTGCTCCGCTTATATAACAAAGAATTAATAAAAACAACACCCTAAATTAACTGTCATTTTTTTCGTCACTGTTTTCTAAGGCGCGTCTAAACTAACCGGAGCACACAACCACAAACCAAAACAGACAGACTATAAATAATCCACATACAAAATCCCCTTATTAGATAAATCTTGGACTAAGCTTAGAAATCCGATTTTAAAAAAAATCTGATTTCTTTATATACTGTCATTGAGTCAATGCCATTAAGTAGGGGCTGGTGGGCAATCCCTGTTCACGTTGCCCACCCTACATAAAATCCTTGATCCCTCCAGATCCCTCAGATCCCTCCTGTCGTCGGGACCGGGACAGGCTAGGGACAGGCTTAATGGCATTGACTCTACGCTTGCTCTTGGCGCAGGACGCGGAGCGTGGGAACGAGAGCCAACTATTGTTGATCGTATTGAATCAATCCGTTTTTTCCGTCAATCCGCTGTACTCGATTTTAGATCAATGCAAGTAGTACAACAGACTCACTCGCTCCGCTTGTTACTAGGCTGATTGTGAAAGTTTCATTACCTTCAGACTGGCTGTCATCAGTAATAGCTATTGTGAAGGTTTTGTCAGTAGCATCGCCGTCTGCCCAGTTCAATGTGCCAGCCGTTTGGCTGTAGTCGCTATTAGCTGTGGCGGTGCCGTCTTGGACTCGCTCAGGATTATGCTATCCGTGTAGTTATTTTTTTGGTTATCGTCCAAAATAAATTTTGGACTCCAAGATCAAATCCGCTCCGACACGGAGTTTAATATTAATATATATAAGAGTAAAAATGAAGCTGATCTGGAAAATGATGGTAAAATTTTGGAATATAATAAAAACAAAGCTTTATGTAAGTATCATTTTAATTAAAGCCCGATTGACGAAAATCTGACATACCCCAACACGTATTTACTAATACCGTTATAAATTATAAACACAACACAAAACGGATAGACTCCATAGCCTCAACACTCTAATCCGTTAAAGTTCAAGTTCCCCGCGGGGAGGACTAATCCGCTGTACTATATTATATTTAGTCTCATCTAACGTTACGGAGCAGGTTGCAAACCTGCTCCGGCAGAAAATTCTTTTAAGATCGTTTCGCCGCCATCTTGACTAAAACCGATCATCTCAAGCTTAGAATCTGTTAAAATATTGATTGCACAAAAAGGCAAACCTTGTACCATTTATTATGGAAGCTATCTTATTCACTGGCATACAAGCCACTGGAAAATCAACATTTTATAAACAAAATTTCTCCGATACACATTTACGGATAAACCTCGACATGCTCAAAACGAGGCCGCGAGAAGATATTATTCTCAAAGCCTGTCTTGAAGCCAAGCAGCGTTTTGTCGTCGATAATACTAATCCTACCGCAGAAAACCGACAAAAATATATCGCGTTGGCAAAAGCGGCAGGATTTAAAATAATTGGCTACTATTTTCAATCGAAACTCAAAGACGCTATCAGGCGGAATAGTAGGCGCACTGGTAAAGCCTGCATACCAGAAAAAGGTGTTAGGGCGGCTTATGCCAAGCTGCAAATTCCCAATTTTTCAGAAGGATTTGATAGTCTTTATTATGTTACCATCAATGGTGATAATACCTTTACAATCAAGGAGTGGTCAAAATGAGATTTGATGACTTTGATGCCAAAATGCGGGAGTTTGAAACAGCACACGATTATTGTGTTTTGCCCAGTTTGTATATGGTTGCCCGACTGGATGGCAGAAATTTTACTCGGCTGACTAAAGAGGTACATCAATTTGATGTGCCTTTTGATACTCAATTCCGTGACTATATGATTGAAACGGTTAAACATTTAATGAATTGTGGTTTTAAAGTCAACTATGCATATACGCATAGTGATGAAATTTCTTTATTGTTTGCTCTCAATGAAGATAGCTTTAATCGCAAAATCAGGAAATATAATTCGGTGCTTGCCGCTGAAGCCAGTGCTAAATTTTCATTATTGTTAGCAGATAGTGGCTGTTTCGACTGTCGAATTTCGCAATTACCAACGACAGATTTAGTTTGTGACTATTTTCGCTGGCGACAAGAGGATGCTCATAGAAATGCCTTAAATTCACATTGTTATTGGCTATTGAGAAGGGAAGAGCAATCGCCACAGGCGGCAACTGCGGCTTTATTGGGCTTGTCGGTTGCCGATAAAAACGAACTTTTATTTAGACAGGGTATTAATTTCAATGACTTACCGAATTGGCAAAAAAGAGGGGTTGGTTTCTATTGGGAGAGTTACGAAAAACAGGCGATGAATCCAAAGTTGGGAACGCCGGTGACGGCAATTCGGAGACGTATCAGGTGTGAATTGGATTTACCGATGAAAGATGAGTATTCGCAGTTTTTGTTAGAGCGTGTTTTAAAAGTCAATGCCATATCGTGGCGACAAACCTGACAGGTGTCAAAAACCTGTCAGGTTAATTTTTCGAGAA
>JBDLJY010000563.1:0-3332 GCA_039714115.1 Pseudomonadota bacterium
ATAAATAGGCAAGCCGCCCGATGCCCCGACATGGAGAACTTCAAGGAAATGCTGGCAAAAGTCTTGTCGCCTCCAAAAGAATAAGCGGTACGCAAGCGTCAACTTTTAATCTAAATACAAATCAAATATCTCCTTAATTGGCAAACGAATATCCATCACTTCATCAATGACTTCGGTATCCTTAGTACCGAAAAGCTCGAACTGGGTTGGTGACGAATAAACTGTTATTGATTCGTTCATTGGTAGAACCAACCAATAAGATTTGACTCCCAGCGCAAAGTAGGCATTTAGCTTGGCGGACAGTTCAGAAATATTTTGCTTAGGCGAAAGAATTTCTATCGCTGTTAAAGGGTATTCTAACATCCTAATTAGATCGCGGGTTGGTTCCACACGTTTCTTCTTAGCGTATAGGCATACATCAGGTTTGATCTCATCTTTATGGATTCCAAATTGACTCAAATCGACTTGACTTACATCTAAATTTAATTCAGTTAGAACATTAAAACGCCCATCAGTTCTTAACAAACATGCGAGAGATGCTTGAATTGAACTATGTGCCCACGATCCCATATCGGATTCCTCCTCGTTTATTAGAGTCTCTTCATCAAGTTCTATCGCTTCACTCATAGTTTCATTCCTGTTGGAATTCTAATGACTAGGGCAGAAATTTTCAGACCACCACAAATATAAGTACAACTTCTATTTGGAAAAGCATACTATCACAATCTGTTGCTAAAACAAAGTTTTGGTTGCAAATATTAAGACCTATCAGCAATTCCCAATTCGCTTAACAAGCACCCGCCCGCGAAGCGAAAAAGGCGGGCAAGAGCATCATAGTTCTCATGCGGAGTGTTGAAAATGCAAGCTTAATGACATTGAGCGATAGAATGCGCTAGAGCGAGCGCAACATCAAAGCCATAAAAAACCCAGTACAGGACTAATGATTTGGGGATTGTGCTCCACCGGAGCGATAGAATCAATGTCAGTATAATAAACCTAGACTCCAGAGTTTTTCGGAGTCCAAGATTTATCTTGGGCGTCTTGTCCAAAAGAAATTTTATAAACCGGCAACCATAAAGGATTACCCCTACGTGAACCGTGATGAGGTTCCAAGGGATTTGCTACGCTGCCAATCTAGTACAACGGATTAGTCTCGTAGAGAAGTAACGGAACGTTCACTTAAACTGATTAATATATTGATCGTATTATGTTTATCCGTTAAAGTTCTCTGCGAGACAAATCCGTTGTACTAGACTTTAGCGACAAAGAGACTGTCATTTCGACGCGAGGATAAATCTGACTGTCCATAAACAGCGATTTTAGTTGTCGGTATGTGAGCCGCTATTTAATCACGGTGAGAAATCCGATTTTTCCAAAAAGCTTGTCCCGAAGAACTGAGGGATCGGATTTCTTTAATCACGGTAAATAAATTTTGGACTCCAAAAACAAGAAATCTACTATGACAAAATACTAATAATATAAGAGTCCATATAAAGCCGATCTAGAAATGAGGGGTAAAATTTAAGATTATAATAAAAACAAGGCTTTGCATGTTTATCGTTTTGAATTAAAAGTCTTATCAACGAATATAGGTAAGTCCAATGTACATTTATTGACACTGTTATAAATTCGTTTAATTGCCAGTTGTAAAGAAAATCTCACTACGTCAATTTGAGTTAGTTCGTGCGTTTAAAACAGCTCGTAGTAGGCGATTTATCCACGGGCAGTGACGAAAAAATGACAATCGCGCAAAGTGTTGTTTTTATTATATTCTATAATTTTACCCCTCATTTTCAGATCAGCTTCATTTTGAGTCTTATATATATATACTAATTGAATATTCGTTGTTGAACATTAGTTGTACTCAAGTTAAAATTTGAGTTAGTTCGTGCGTTTATAACTTAGAAAAAAGGGGCAACCGAGTGCATCGTGAGGGCATGCCTGTGCTCAATGCCATTAAGTTAAGCCCAAAGACGTTCTTTTGTAGGGTGGGCAACGTCTTTTTGTTGCCCACCGTATCGGGGCTGGTGGGCAGCAAAAACACGCTGCCCACCCTACAATATTTCTTAACTTAATGGCATTGATGCCTGTGCTCGGTTGCCCCTTTTTTCTTATAAACGTGCGAAATAACTCAAATTCAGATGATCTCCGCGGAGCGAAGTTACTTCGTTTCACGGACGAATCTTTCTTCATGACTTGTTCTCAAAACCAAGGGGTTAAATAAATACGATAAATCGCCTACTACGAACCGTTAGGAGTCCAAAATTTATTTTGGACGAGACTAAGAAAGCTATTTATTAGCCATCTTCAATTCAACGCTCTCCTCTTTCACAGCCTCTAACTTCGATAAAAAGCACCGAAAACTGTCGTGGTAAAATCGATAACACAGACATTTGTCTTCATCTTTATCGACAGACAAAAATGCCCGCCATTCATCCAATATGGTTTGAATACGTGAACGTTTGATGCCAGCATAGTTGGCAATTCGTTTAATGGGTATGGATGAGCGAGCCTCCGTTAAAGCCGCAACCACTTTCAGCTTGTAATCCAACCATTCGCTCCTTTCTCTCTCATCCCGTCCCTTCATGCGTTGCCAATGATCTTCATAATAGTTCATTAAGCAAGGCAATAAATCAGTGCCATTGTCAATTTCAGGCAAGATGTAGCGCAAATATCTGAAATTACCCTGGTGCTTAATAAATTCTTCATTATCAAGTCTGGCAATGCCTAGAGGCTCAACCGTTTTTGCAATATATTCACGGATGTCAGCCAGATTATCGGCTGAATTTTGTTGAATAAAAAGGCTAGTTTGCTCACAATCAATACGGAGCGTTTGTCCAGGGCGCGTCGTCACCACAATATAAACGCCTTGAGGTAGCAAACTCGGCAAATATAATTTGTTGACTCCCGGCATATCAGTCTCTTCAACTTCGTCCAATCCATCCACCATAATAATCAGTTTTTTGTCTGGAACGATCTCAAGCAAGTTTTCTAAAAACACGCCATCCTGAGTCGCTTGGGCAGGTAAGGTTTGGTAATCCAACTGATAGGTGGAAATTAACTGTGCACAGACATTTTCGAGAAAACGCGAAGCGGTGTTGATGCCGCCAGTGCGAATGTTAAAATGGTGTACACAAGATTGATTTTTAACGAATTGTGCGGCGAGAGAGGACTTTCCGATGCCGGGTTCTCCTTGCACAATAAAATAACCGCGTGGATTGGCAAGGATGAATTTGTTAATGGCTTCAAAGATAAATTGCCGCCCGACAAAATTTTGGGTTTTTTCTTCAATAACCCCTGTTTGGTCAATAATTTGGTTGCCAATTTGGTTT